>CAIKKJ010000158.1 GCA_903827955.1 uncultured Verrucomicrobia subdivision 3 bacterium | reverse complement strand
CAGCGGTTCGCTCGCAAGGTAAGGCCCACCATTCGTGCCGCCGAAGATATAATACGTGGGCGAGGCACCAGGATTCAAATTGATGCCGTAGCGACTGTAGCCGGTAGATCCCAATGGCAACTCGTTCATCACACCTTCCAATGTCCAATTCGTGACTGAAACGGACGGGTCAGCCGACGACCAGGCGTAAAGCGTCAAACCGCTCTTGTTGGTGAGGATGAGGTTCTCACCACCAAACAACCCCAAACCCGCGTCATAAGCGAGATAAAGTCCGGCCACGGTAAGATACAATTTTCCACCAATAATCTGCGGTGTGCCAAGCAACCCTGCCTGCAAGCCGTTGCCGTTCACAATGGCAAAGTTCGCCGTTGTGCCCGTGACAGAACCACCCGAACCGGCATCCACCAACAAGGCGTTGCCTTGCGCAAGCGGCGCACCTTGCACCGTCAACGTGATGGCGTTGCCGCTCATCGTCATTGTTCCACCATTCATGGTCAACTGCGGGAAGTTATTTGAGGAAACCAGCGTCAATGCGCCAGTATTCAGACTGAGATTGCCGGTCACCGAGCAACCGCCGCCACTGACATTCATTGTTCCGCCGTTTGGAACGGTCAGGTTGCCAATCACCGGACTTGCCACCAGTGCGAGATTTGTCGCTGTCGTGGCCTGATTTAGAGTAAGACCACTGCTATTATTCACAGTCAGTCCGGCAACTGTTGCTGGCAGTAATGTGTCGGCCGATTGAGCCGAGGTGCCGTTATAGGTATATTTACCACCAGTGCTTAAAACGACGGTGGGAACATTAAGGTTGCCTTTGAAGCCATTGACCTGAGCACTGACAAGGCCGGCGCCGGCGCCGACCGCGAAGGGTTTGCTGCCGTTGATAATATTCGCTCCCAAGTCCAGCGTCGCGCCGTTGGTCACCATCCAGCTGATGGTGTTGGCTGAAACGATCTGACCGCCACCACTGATAACCAACTTTTGTGTCCCAGCTTTCACAAAGTTGATGGTTGGCGCCGCCACCACATTGGTCGTTGCTGCCGTCAACGTGCCGCCGGTGACATTGAGATCGCCGGAAAGGTTCCAGGTCACCAGCTCCGTGCCGCTCACACTGGTTTCCAAGTTCAAGATTCCCGACGAGAGATTCACGTTACCGCCAACATTGACCACCTCCGTGCCGCTGCCGGTAGTGGAACCATAAAGTGTGCCGCCACTGATGTTCAGGTCGCCTCCGATTTCCAAATTAACCGTGGAGCCGATACACAATGCCAGCGTTCCGCTGCCTGTGGAAACCACGTTGAAGTTGCCGGCAAAATTAGTCGGCACACTGGAACCGAAACTCATGGCACTGATCTGACTTGGGCTGTTCCAAGTGAAGTTGCCAAATTTTTGGCGAATTTGTGTTCCAGCCGAAACCGTCGTGGCCGAAACCCAGCCGATAACATCGCAGGTGGAATTGACGTTCCAGTTGGCCACCAGCAACGAACCGCCGTCCTGATTGTGGTAGTAGACGGAACCGCTTTCCATTTTTACCGTGGCACTGACATTTGTCGCAACGCCGGCGTTGGTGATGACACCGAAGACATCCAAATCAGTTCCCGCACCAGTGACCACCGAGAGAGTAATTCCCGAAGGCACGGACACGGCAGCACCCGCGTCAACCGTGGTGCGATTGATGGAAACATTTGCAGCCACTGTCACCGTTTTGCCACTGGTCAATTCCGTGAGAGCGGTCGTAGCGGAACTTGGTGTGCCGGTCGCCGGATTCCAAGTCGAGCCGGCGTCGGTCGAATATTCCCAAGTGCTCGTGCTCGTCCAGTTGCCGCTGGTTGCCGTGCGGAAGCGTGGAATGATGTCCACTGGCACAGCGGTTGTCCCAGTCGTCACGCCGCCGTTGGACACATCCGTTGCGGTGTCGGTGACTGAACCTGATGCGGCGTGCGTGATGCTGAACGACCCGATGCCGCCGGAGAGCGCGGCGTTGGCCGGCAAAGTAGCGCCACCGTCCGTCGAACTAATTTGCACCGTGTCCGAAGCCGTGGTCACAAGATTGTAATTCGCATCCATCGCATTGACCGTCAGGGTGAACGATCCGGTTTGGAGTTGATGGCTCGCCGTGCCGGTCTTGCCGGGGGCCACGTTGTAAGTGGGCGATTCGCCGGGTGCCATCAGAACCAATCTGGCAATCGCGCCGGCAACCACGTTATACGACGGGCTGGTGCTGGCCGTGATTCCGCCGTTGGAAACATCGGTCGCTGTGAGCGTGCGTCCGCTGCCGGCGATGATGTTTGTCACGGACAATGTGGCCGTTCCCGCAGACAGCGCCGTGTTCGCGGGCAGAATGACGTTAGCGTCATTCGCAGCGGTGATGTGCACCGTATCGCTCGACCCA
This sequence comes from uncultured Verrucomicrobia subdivision 3 bacterium, assembly GCA_903827955.1. Taxonomy (GTDB): domain Bacteria; phylum Verrucomicrobiota; class Verrucomicrobiia; order Limisphaerales; family UBA11358; genus UBA11358. The sequence continues at coordinate 36,590 of CAIKKJ010000158.1, read as the reverse complement.
ACAACGTTCCAGTTCGCATCCACCGCGTTGACGGTGATGCTGTAACCCGAACCGGCTGTGCGCGCTGACGGCGTTCCGGTCGTGCCGGGCGAGACACCGGGCGTGGCCGTTTCCCCCGGCAACAGCAATTGCAATTTTGCCACCGAGCCAGCACTGATGCTGACACTTGAGCTGGAAGCGCTAAACGTTCCGAGGCTGGCGGAAAGGGTTACGCTTTCTGCTTTCAAATCCCGTGCATTGATGGTGAGCGTGCCGTTGGTGAGCGCCTTGACATTGTCCCCATACGTTGCATCGCCATTGGCATCAAACTGCGCCAGGCCGGAACTGGTTAGTGTCACTAACAATCCATCCGCCCGGCTGTCAGTTATCGCCACATTGTTAGTGTCGTATGCCTGCACGGTGGCGGTGAATACTGTTCCCGCAGAAGTTGAACTCGTCGAGGGCGTGATGGTGAGATGACCAATCAGGCCAGGCGGGGGATTCACACTTTCGGCTTGTGAAGCCGGCGTCAGCAAACCACTTGAAGCGGTGATGGTCGGATTTCCCGCGCTGGCGTCATTGTAGTAAAAAGTGGCCGCACTGGTTCCGTTGCTGATGGTCACACTGCCGATGACGGTCGTGCCGTCCGCTCCGGAAAGAAAGGCGCCATAGCTGGAGCTGGAGCTTAAATTGACCGTCGTGTCCGACGTAGCGGTGAACACGTTGTTGCTTTGATCCAACAGAGTGACGGTCATCAATGCAGAATTGGAATTGATAATCAATGATTGCGGTCCGGGGGAAAGCGCCAACGCCGCCGCACCCAGCGCGGAGGAAGAGTTGATTGACGGCGTTACGGTCGCCCAGCTGGTGTCCGCCCGCATCACGTCGTATTGATATGTTCCCGAAGTCAGGCTTGAGTTTTCAAAAAACAACACTGCGCCGATGTTCACAGGTTCGGCGGTCACGCCGTCGGAAGTTGCGCTGACGGTCGGGGACGGCTCCGCGGCGCCGGGTGTGGGATTGACAAAAAGACTGCAACTGGCAGCGGAACCAAATGTGTATTTGACCACAATTAAATAAGTGGTGTTGGCTGCCAGATCACCCGTCCACGAAGTGGTGCCGTTCAGACGTTCGATGCCCAAATCAAAATGTGTCGTGTCAGCACCTTTGCGCGCATGGAACGTCAGGGGGTCGGTCGCGGCGGGTTGAGTATTACCGTTCAAGGCCAGCACTGACCCCATGATTTCATCGGTCAACGTCGGGTTCACCGTCACCTTCATCAGGAATGAAAAATACACCGAGCCGGAGGTGACGCTGTTGCTCATGTTGCGATAATAATAGCGACCGGCACTTGTGGCTTTGGCCACCTGCAACAAAGCCGCCGGATTGACCGTGTTCGGCAAGGCCTTGATGTCAGGGCTCGTTGCTCCCGACAAATCTCCCGCGTAAATTCCAATGAATGAAGTCGAGCCGCTGCCGCCGCCGATTCCCCACGGCCCGCGACCGACCGGAGGATTCGCAGTCGATGCTGAAGCGGCGTAATCCTGGCCCTCTTCCATCAACGCCGCCGCTCCCACGACCGCGCTGCCGGTCTGTATCGCCTGTGACAACGCACTCGAAGTGCTACCGGTGTTGTTGGCATCGCCGTTATAGACTGCGGTGAGCGAATAAGTCCCTACGCCACCAGACAGCGTGAACGTTGCGGCATTCGCAGAAAGTGGCGAAGTGCCCAAAACGGCCGTGCCGTTCTTGAACGTCACCGTTCCTGTGCGCTTGCCCGCACCGGACACGGTTGCCGTCAGCGTGAATGATTGACCCGCATTCGCCGGATTGATGGAACTCGCCAGCGCCGTCGTGGTGCTGTTGATGTTGACCGTCACCGTCGAACTTCCGGTTGCCACCGCGGGGCCTTGCGTCACATTGGTGGCGGTCAGCGTGGTGCTGCCGACGGTGTTGTTCGTCAGCGCAAAAGTTTTGGTTCCGCCGACGAGCGCGGCATTGGCGGGCAACGTGTCGCCGCCCGAACTTGAAGTCACGCCAATGGTGTCCGTGGAATTCGTGACCAAATTATATTGCGCATCCAGCGCGTCCACCGTCACCGAATAACCAACCGTGGAATTCTGCGCGCTCGGCGACCCAGTCTTGCCCGGAGCCGCGCCCAAGGTGAAGCTCTCGCCGGGAGTTACAATCACCAGTTTCGCCACCGTGCCCGGAATGACCGTGTAAGCCGGGCTGGTGCTCGCGGTGATGCCGCCGTTGGAGACGTCCGTGGCCGTGAGCGTGCGACCGCTGCCCGCCAAAATGTTGGTCACTCCCAACGTTACCGTGCCCGCGCTCAAGGCTGTGTTTACCGGCAAAACCGCATTCGCATCGTTCGCCGCTGAAAGATGAATTGTGTCGCTGGTGGAAACGACGTTCCAGTTCGCGTCCACGGCGTTCACCGTCACGCTGAAACCGCTGCCCGCCGTGCGTGTGGTTGGCGCGCCGGTTTTGCCTGGCGCAACGCCCGGCGTGGCAGTTTCGCCGGGCAACAACAGTTGCAATTGAGTCAGTGTGCCCGGCGTGATGCTGACGCTGGCGCTGGTTCCGGTGTTCAGTCCCGTGCTGGCGGTCAACGTGACGTTTTCCGCCTTCAGGTCAGTTACGTTGATGGTAAAGGTGCCGTTCGTCAGAGTTTTGATGTTGTCGCCATAGGTGCCGTCGCCGTTTGCGTCAAACTGCGCGGAGCCGGAACTGCTCATCACCACAAAGGTTCCATCCACGCTGTTGTCGGTGATGGGCGCATTGACGTTGTTGTAAGCCTGCACCACCGCCGTGAATACTTTTCCAGCATTCGTGGAACTGACCGAAGGCGTCACTACATAGTGATCCACCCCGACGACGGCGGGCGTGTAGTGCAACGTTACGGCATGAGCACTGGTGATAATCGAATAACTCAAAAAGTTGGCCGGCGGGGTGCCCGACCAAGTCGGGGTGGAATTGAACGTGCCGGAGATGGTTCCGTTGGGAACCGAGACCAGCGTGTAGTCAACGGCAAGGTCAAGCGTGGATGCGGCTTTGATGACGAAGGAATTGTTGTTCACCGTGAGCGCCCCGGAGCCGGAGCCGTTGACCACCAGTTGGTCATTCGGTCCCGTTGCCGTGGAACCGAGGTCAAAATTGCAAGTCACGTCGGTGGCCAGTGAGAGCGAATTGGACAGGGTCAAAGTGCCAGTCGTGCCGTCCGTGCCTGGAAAAATTTTCGAGCCGGTAGTGGTGGCCACGCTGCCGTTCACTGCGCCGGAACCCAGCAGGTTCTGGCTGCCGCCCAAAGTAAAACCACTGACGGCGGAAACATCTAAAATGCCATTGGCGGTGATGTTCGGGCTGTTCGCAATCGATGCGCTGGCGCCTAACGTCAGCGTGCCCGCATTGATGGTGGTGTTACCGTTGTAAGTTTCAGCAGCGTTGAGCGCCAGCGTGCCATTGCCGCTCTTCGTCAATCCAAAACCGCCGGTGGAGGGTCCGACAATTCCGCCGACAGTCAGCGTGTTGGCCGAGACTGTTACCTGCCGCGCGTTGTTCAAAGTCACCGCGCCAGTGCCCAAGTTCAAACTGGAGGTTCCGGTAAAAGTAAAATCACCGTTCCACGCGACCGGATAATTGAGCAAGGTCAGGGCCGAGCCGCTCACGTTGTCCAGCGTTCCGCCCGCGATGGTGAACGTGCCAGACGCAGCACCGAGTGCGGAGTTGGTTCCCACATTCAGCGTGCCGGCGTTAAGTGTCACACCGCCGGTAAAACTATTGCTGTTCAACAAACTCAAAGTGCCGGGGTTGATCTTGCTGATGGAGTATGGAACAGAATAATTCCCCGCACCTGCGAAGTTAGTTTGCTCGATAAGGCACGCGACTTGAATTGTGCTGCCCGCACTCGTTGCAAATACCAGATTGGCTCCCAGACGAAGGGTGAGATTGCCGACCAAATTTACGTTCGTAGGGTCATAGGTTTGAAAACGAACCGTGCCGCTGGTCATCAAGGTTTCAATGTATGACGGGAGCGGGGGGACGTTCGTGCCCGAGCTAACCCCGATTGAAAAATTTCCGGTGCTGCCGATGGTAATTGAGTTTGTTGTGTTGAAATTATTATTAAAAGTCATGCCATGGCAGGCCATGAGTGATTTAGTGGTCGCCGTGCCACAGCTCACCACGTTCGTTCCCCCAGCAAGCGTGCTGGTGCCGATCCAGAGGTCGTTGGCTTGGATCGGCACGCTTCCCGGAATCCAGCTCGAACTCGAGGCGGCGGAAAATGAAGTGTCAACCCCAACACCAACCCAAATTCTGCCGGCGTTATTCGGAAAACTTGCCAGGGCTGGTTGGGCAACCCAAGCCAGCAATGCAGTGGCCAGCAATGCGTGCCATCTCACCACAAAACCTGTCTTCGGGCACAAGAACCGTTTGATGACTTTGACTTTGTTGGCTTTCATAATTGGGATTTTGGTTTTGGGTTAAGGCAAGGAGGCGCGGTGTGCGGTGGCTGGGTCAGGGAAAACGCAATTCTGAATCGGGCTTGTTCTGAATGTCTTTTGTCGTCAGTTTCATTCCGAATCTAAATAATCTAGCACATTCAAAATCCTTCCGCGCAGTAATAGCAAAACTTTGCACCAAACTACGCGCGTCAGGAACATCTCTTTGAAATAAGGCTGATATCTGGCTACAATAGACGCTTCACAAATCTGTTGGAATAGTCATTTTGTGCTATTCAAATAAATTTGGCTTTGGCTTCTGCCGTTGGTCATGATGACACAATGAAGCGTTTCTGGCCCGCCATTTTCTCGCTGGTTCTCGCATTCGCCGATGCCCCGGCTGCCCCCATCGATACGAAACCTTGGCTAGACAAAGAATTTCCAAACCTGCTGGAGCTTTACAAAACCCTGCACGCAAATCCCGAATTATCTTTTCATGAAACGAACACCGCTGCACGCATGGCCGCCGAGTGGCGGCAGGCGGGCTACGAGGTCATCACAAATGTCGGTGGCTGCGGCGTGGTCGCCGTGCTGCACAACGGTAAAGGCCACACCTTGTTGCTGCGCACGGAACTGGACGCGCTGCCCGTGACCGAGGAAACCGGCCTGCCCTTCGCCAGCACAGTCAAAACTTTGGATGATTCCGGAAAAGAAGTGGGCGTGGCGCACGCGTGCGGCCATGACATCCATATGACCTCGCTCGTGGGCACCGCGCGGTTGCTCGCGCAACTCACGAACCAGTGGCGCGGCACGCTGGTATTGATTGCCCAGCCCGCCGAAGAACGCGGCGGCGGTGCGAAGGCGATGATCGCTGACGGCTTGTTCAAACGGTTTCCGCTGCCGGATTATTGCGTGGCGTTCCATGATTCCGCGGACGCGCCAGCAGGACTGATTGTTTATGCGTCGGGTTATTCTTCAGCCAACGCGGATTCCGTGGACATCACCGTGCGCGGCGTCGGCGGCCACGGCGCATATCCGCATAAAACAAAAGATCCGGTTTTGCTCGCGGCACAAATCGTCGTCGCGTTGCAAACCATCGTCAGCCGGGAAACACGGCCGGGCGAAGCCGTAGTCGTGACCGTCGGCACGATTCATGGTGGCACGAAGAACAACGTCATTCCCGACGAAGTAAAACTGCAGCTTACCGTCCGCACTTACGGCGACGATTCGCGGCGGCGGACGCTGGAGGCGATCAAGCGGATCGTGCGCGGTTGCGCCACCACCGCCGGTGTTCCGGATGACCTGATGCCGCTTGTAAAAACAGGCGCAGATTATACGCCGTCACTTTACAATGATCCAAAATTGACGCAGCGCAGCGTCGGCGTTTTGAGCGCGCAGTTTGGCGAAACGAATGTGACGACGAAAGAGCCGGGCACCGGCGCAGAGGATTTCAGCCGCTACGGCCGCACCGAGGAAAAAATCCCCATCTTCATGTTCAACGTCGGCGCGGTGAAGCGGGAGGTTTATGCAAAAGCCATGAAAGACGGCACTGCCCTGCCCTCGCTGCATTCATCCCGCTGGGCACCCGATCCGGAACCAACCATTAAAACAGGCGTGACTGCGCTGACCGCCGCCGCGCTGGATTTGTTGAAACCGTAATCCAAACCCGCCCGCGTTTTCCCGCTGCCAAGCAAGCATGGCCGATTGGTCAACCGGAAAAATTAGCGCGGTGTTTTTACATATAGCACAAACACACTATTATCTATCCTCGGGAAGCCGGATAGATTCACTCCAGATTTGGCAAAACCAAATGGCCAAACTGTAAGTCAAAAGAACCAAAAAAATTAGCATGAAGTCGAAAAGCACGCATCAAAACGGTTCATCCAATTCATTCGTGAATGACTGGGTAAAATCCATGGTGGAATTATGTCAGCCAGATCAGGTCGTCTGGTGCGACGGCTCGGAGGCCGAGAAAGAAGCACTCACTGCCGAAGCGGTGACGAAAGGAATTCTCGTTCAGCTGGACCAGAAGAAATTGCCCGGCTGCTATTATCATCGTTCCAATCCCAACGACGTCGCACGCGTCGAGCAATGCACTTTCATCTGCACGCCGATGCAGGAAGAAGCCGGCCCGACAAATAATTGGATGGCGCCGAAAGCGATGTATGCCAAGTTGCACGGCTTGTGCGCCGGTGCGATGAAAGGTCGCACGATGTATGTCGTGCCTTATTTGATGGGACCGCTTGGTTCGCCGCTGACGAAGGTCGGCATCGAACTGACCGATTCGATCTACGTTGTGTTGAGCATGCGCATCATGGCACGCATCGGCGACGTCGCGTGGAAGCAACTCGGCACCAGTGACGAATTCAATCGCGGCTTGCACTGCATGTTGGACATCAACCCTGACCGCCGTTTCATCGCGCATTTTCCGCAGGACAACACCATCATCTCCGTCGGCTCCAACTACGGTGGCAACGTGCTGCTCGGCAAAAAATGTCTCGCGCTGCGCATCGGTTCGTATCTTGGCCGTAACGAAGGTTGGATGGCGGAACACATGTTGATCCTCGGCGTCGAATCGCCAGCCGGCGAAAAAACCTACGTCGCGGCGGCATTTCCGAGCGCGTGTGGAAAAACGAATTTCGCGATGATGGTTCCGCCCGCGCATTTCAAGGGCTGGAAAATTTGGACGGTCGGCGACGACATTGCGTGGATGAAACCCGGCCCAGACGGAAGGCTTTACGCCATCAATCCCGAGGCCGGTTATTTCGGCGTCGTGCCGGGAACGAATTCAAAATCCAATCCCATCGCGGTGAAAACCATTCAGCGCGATACGATCTTCACGAATGTCGCGCTCACGCCCGACGGCGACGTGTGGTGGGAAGGCAAAGACGGCCCGGTGCCGCAGGAATGTCTCGACTGGCGCGGTAACAAATGGACGCCCGACTCGAAGGATAAAGCCGCACATCCGAATTCCCGTTTCGCCGCGCCGATGGCGAACAATCCTTCACTCGACGCGCTCGCGAACGATCCGAACGGCGTGCCGATCAGCGCAATTATTTTTGGCGGTCGCCGTGCGGACACGATGCCGCTCGTGTATCAGGCCTTCAACTGGATCCACGGCGTTTACATCGGCGCGACGATGGGTTCCGAGATGACCGCCGCCGCCGTCGGTGGCGTCGGCCAGGTGCGCCGCGACCCGATGGCGATGCTGCCGTTCTGCGGCTACGACATGGGCGATTATTTCCGCCATTGGATTGTGATGCGCAAGCTCATCAAATTTCCGCCGCGCATTTTTCACGTCAACTGGTTCCGCAAGGATGAGGCGGGAAATTTTCTCTGGCCCGGCTTCGGCGAAAATATGCGCGTGCTGAAATGGATTGTGGACCGCTGCAACGGCCGCGCCAACGCCGTCGAGACGCCGCTCGGCTGGGTGCCGTATGCGAAGGATTTTGACTTGAGCGGCCTCGCGGACTACTCCGCTGAGAAATTCGATCGCGTGCAAAACATCAACTACGACGACTGGCGGCGCGAATTGCTGCAACAGGACGAACTATTCATGAAAATCTATTCGCATCTGCCGAAGGAAATGATTTTCCAGCGCGAGTTGCTCGTCGCGCGGTTGTGACATTCGCCACCGCATGAAAACTACACGCGCCTGGCCGCCGCTTTACGTCGTGGTTTTCGCCGCGATGCTGCTGGGCATTGCGCTGGGATTTTTTCAGCCGGACGCGGCGGTGAAAATGAAGCCGCTCGGCGACGCCTTCATCAATCTGGTGAAGATGCTCATCGGCCCGATTATTTTCTGCACCGTCGTCCACGGCATCGCCTCGATGGGCGACCTGAAAAAACTCGGGCGCATCGGCGGCAAGACACTGCTGTATTTTGAAGCCGTCTCCACGCTCGCGCTGGTCATCGGCCTCGTGGTCGTGAACGTGCTCAAGCCCGGCGCGGGCTTCAACATTGACCCGGCCACGCTCGATCCGAACATCGCGAAAAATTACACCGGCAGCGGTCATGCGTTGAATACGGTGGATTTTTTGATGAACCTCATTCCGAAAACTTTTTTTGGCGCGTTTGTTTCCGGCGATTTGTTGCAGGTGCTGGTCGTGGCCGCGCTGGTTGCATTTGCGCTGCAAGGCCTGGGCGAACGCGGCAAGCCGGCGCTGCGCGTCATTGAATCCGGCTCGGAAATTTTCTTTGGCATCATGCGCCTTGTCGTCATGTTCGCGCCCATCGGCGTGTTCGGCGCGATGGCTTTCACTGTCGGGAGCAACGGCATGCGTTCGCTGGGTTATCTGTTTCAGTTGATCGCCGGATTCTATATCACGGCCGCGATGTTTGTTGTCATTGTGCTGGGAACGATTACGTGGTTCAGCGGCTTTTCCATTTTCCGATTTCTCGCGTTCATCAAGGAGGAATTAATTTTAGTTCTTGGCACCAGCTCATCGGAAACCGCGCTGCCAGGCATCATTCAAAAAATGAAGCGCCTTGGTTGCGCCGAATCCACTGTCGGCCTGGTGATTCCGACCGGCTACAGTTTCAATCTCGACGGCACGAACATTTACATGGCGATGGCGGCGGTTTTTCTCGCGCAAGCCACGAACACGCCGCTCGATTTGCCGCATCAAATCAGTCTGCTGCTCGTGGCGATGATTACCTCAAAAGGCGCGAGCGGCGTGACCGGGGCAGGTTTTGTTTGCCTCGCCGCGACGCTCACCGCCGTGCCAAGCGTGCCGATTGAATCGCTCGCGCTGCTCGTCGGCATTGACCGGTTGATGAGCCAGTGCCGCTCGTTCACCAACCTCATCGGCAACGGCGTCGCCACGGTGGTCATCAGCCGCTGGGAAAAAGAAATCACCGCCGAGACGCTGAACAAAAATTTTCGGCTGGCAAACAATGGCCGCTCGAATTTATGAGAAATTATTTTTTCCCAACCGCATTGAGAGTTTTGCTCGCTATTCAAGCGATGCTGTTTTGCGTCCATGCCGCGCCGATTCCGCAAGGCTTGAGCCGGATGGAAGTCGGCAGCGGCACAAACGCAATCACGGTTTTTACTTACAAACCCCCAAATTATCATGGCGGTCCGCTCGTCATGGTTTTTCACGGCCTGCTGCGCAACGCCGAGGATTACTGCCGCAACTGCATCCCGCTAGCAAACCGTTACGGCTTGATTATTGCCGCACCGCTGTTCAGCACGAACCAATATGACAACGAAGAGTATCAGCGCGGCGGCGTAATGAAAAAAGGCGTTGTCCAATCGCGCGAAAACTGGACTTACGCCCGGCTGCCCGCGATTGTTGAAGCGGTGCGACAAGCCGAGCACGAACCCGCCCTGCCCTACTATTTCATTGGCCACTCCGGCGGCGGCCAATTTCTGATGCGGCTCGCCGCGCTGTATCCGATGGAAGCCAAACGCATCGTCGCGTGCAACCCCGGCTCAGATTTGTTTCCACGCCGCGACTGGAAATTCGGCTACGGTTTTGGCGGGCTGCCGGAGGAATTGAGCAACGATTCGGCCTTGCAACGTTACTTCAACGCGCCGCTGACGTTGTGCCTCGGCCTCGACGACAATGATCCGCATCATCCCGAACTCGACCGCTCCGCCGCCGCCGAGTTACAGGGCGCATTCCGACTCGAACGCGGAAGAAACTGTTTTGAGGCCGCGCAAAAACTGGCGCAAACTCACGGCTGGCAGTTTAACTGGCGCAAGGTCGAAGTGCCCGGCATCGCCCACGACGGCAAGGCCATGCTCGCCGCGAAAGCAGTGCAGGAGGCATTGTTTTCTACGAACAATGCTTCTGTCGTGAAAACCCGTTAAGATTTTGCTGCTTCTCGTATCAGTATGTTGCCAAAGCCTCAGCAAAAAAAACTTTTCGGCACGCGAATGATTTTATTTTGCGTTGTTTGCACCTCGCTGTTTTATTGCGTGGCGCACGCGCAGGCTTTGATGCAAGACGGCCAGGATTATGCCGCGCTTAGTTCGACACCGGTCACCGGCCGAGGTCCATGGTTACTCGCCAGCAGCGGCGGAGCGGCGGCAGCCTCAACCACGGCGATCGGCATTTATCTGGGCGATCTGACCGGCACGACCACGCCGGCGCTGGGGGGGTTAACGAACGCCACCTACCCGGAGGCGAATCTCCAGATTAAAAAGGCAGGCTCCAGTTCCAGAACTTACTATCGTAGTATCGGAACTTCGTTCACCAATGGTTCGGTATATTTCTCATTCCTGATGAATGTATCAGCGAATCCCACAACGAGTGATGAGATCCTGGGCGAACTGATCCCCAGCGTCGCCGGCGGGAGCTACCCGGCCAATCCGTCGGGCAATGATCCGCTCACGCTTCACTCAAAAGTGGCCGATACGAGTCATTACAATTTGGGAATCCAAAGTCTCGCCGGCACAGTGAACTGGTCGTCCACAAATCTCGCCGACAGCACGGATTATCTTGTCGTCTTGCAATATACATTTGGAGCTGGGCAACCGTGCCAGCTTTTCATCAACCCGGTCCCGGGCGCGGCACAACCCACGGCCAGCGCAACCGCGACGAAGGGCGGGACCGCCGAACCAGTCAACTTGGGAACTCTTCTCTTTTGGGAAAGTTCTTCCAACACTTCGCTAACCTGCAGCTATGATGTCATGCGGGTGGATGCAAATTGGGCTAACGTGACCCCGACGAATAGCTCCGGAACGGTTACGAACAATCCTCCTCCGACGAACAACGCCCCGGCGATGCGGCTGCTCTTTTTGGGCGACAGCCTGTTGGGCATCAGCACCTCGTATTCTAACAACATTCCAGCCATCCTGATAAATCTGGCGCATAGTTTTGGTGACGCGGCCTCCAACACCACCATTGCCAATTCCAGCTGGTATCTCTACCAGTTCGCCACCGATCCGACCGCCACCAATGACATCAACACCGGCAATTATGACCTGGTGATTTTGCAGGACCAGAGTCAGGAACCATCCTTGCCGTCACCGCGGAACAACTCCATGTTTCCGGCCTGCCGCACGTTGAACACAATGATCACCAATCACAATGAGCGGACGATGTTTTACGAAACGTGGGGCTACATCAACGGCGACACCAGCGGCAACTGCGGCAGTTATGATTTTCCGGCACAATACAAGACCAACTGCGACGGCGGCTTCGGCAGCTTTCTGAACATGAACATTGCCTTGCGGGAAGGTTATTCCATGATTGCAAACCAGCTGGGCGCGGCCATCTCGCCGATTGGCCTGGCTTGGGCCACCGTCCGCGCAACGCAACCCAGCCTCAATCTCTACATTTTGAACGACTCGCTCGGCGACCGTCATCCGAATAATTTTGGCGCGTATCTGGTCGCGTGTGTGTTTTACAGTTCAATTTTCGGCCGCAGCCCTGAGGGCAGCACCTATCACTCCGACATTGACACCGCCAGCGCGGCGCTGCTGCAGCAAATCGCCGCCCAATCAGTGTTGCAAGACCCGTTTGCACCCGACACGTATAACCTGGGCACAAATCATTTTTACTGGGCTTACTACTGGCAAAATTATACGAACCCGGCCACCGCGCCGACCAACACCACCGTCATCTCCGGGGCTTCCGGAAAACCGTCGCCGTCGGTCAAGGTGAACACGAATGTCGGAGCTATCAGCAACCTTTGGCTGGGAACTCTCGACACGAACTACAATCAGGCGGGCCAGGGCAGGCTTTACTTCTCGACCGGAGGCACTCTCTCGGTTGCCGGCTCGATGATTGTTGGCAAGGAAGGCAAAGGCTTTGTGCAACACAACGCCGGCACATTAAACGTCATTGGGGCACTAACTCTGGCGCAACAAACCAACAGCACCGGCCAATACAACCTGTCAAATGGAACGCTTTACGCGATGCAAATCCTGCCCGGCGCAGGCAACGCTGTTTTCATTTTCCAAGGTGGCCAGTTGGGTTTCAATCAATTCGGCACCGTCGCACAACCGTTAAATTTATTGTCCGGCGGCACCTTGTTGCTGACCAACACGACCACCGCCAATCTTTACGGCAACCTTTCCAACGGCGCAAATGCCACATTGGCAATCCGGCTCGGCAGTTCATCCAACGCGCTGGCGGTGAGCGGAACGGTGACACTGGCGGGAACTTTGAACGTCACTCTGGCGAACGGATTTCAGCCCGCCCCCGGCCAGCAATTCAACCTGGTCACGGCCGCTTCGGTCGCCGGCAACTTCACCAGCATCACCAATCCTGTCGTCGGCGCGAACGGAATCGGGCTGGTCACGAGCCTCACCGCAACTTCCGTGGTTGCGACCGCCGTGAATTTTGCTCCCGCGCTGACTTCGCCGGCATTGATCAGCGGAAATTTTCAATTCAACATTTCGGGAATCACCGGCAGCCGTTACGCGGTTCAAACTTCGACGAATTTGCTGAACTGGAATTCCGTGCAAACCAACAACGCACCGTTCAGTTTCTCGTCGGGAACCAGCGGAACTGTTTTTTACCGCGCCGTTTATTTGCCCTAATTTTTTATATTTTCAACGCGATGATTTCATCAAACGACAACCATTCAGAAAAACGTTCATTTTTTTGGCTGTGGATTGCACTCGCACTCATCCTTGTCGGCGGCTGCGGTGCCTGGCTGGTGCAAACCGATTTTGGAAGTGTCCAAGTCACCGGCTTCACGCTGCCAACGGAAAACAGCCAGTGGATCAAAGCAGATTTGTTTCGACCGAAAACTGCGACCGCAGAGAACCCCGTGCCGCTCGTCGTGGTCTGCCCTGGGTTTGAGCGCAGCAAGGAGACGATGACCAGCTATTCCATCGAACTTGCACGCCGCGGTGTCGCCGTCGTCACCATTGATCCTTACAATCAGGGTGCGTCCAGTTCCACGACGCAAAAGCGTTCGGCCACGATGGAAGGCTACGGCGTCATCCCGATGGCGGAATATGTTTACGAAGCAACCAATTTTAATTACGTCATCAAGTCGCACATCGGCGCGGCAGGCTATTCGGCGGGCGGCAATGCGGTGCTTCAATCGGCGGCGCGTTTCGGCGGGCGACAGGCCAAGGCTTTGCGACAAGCCGAACGGAAAGATTCCGACGGCGGAAAAATTGTCACCGAAGCCGAAGCCGAAGCCGCCAAAGCGCAAAACAAAATTTCCGCGATCTTCATCGGCGGCTACGTGCTGACGCTGACCAACAGCACGCTCACCGACCTTAATGTGAACGCAGGACTCGACTACGCCTACTACGACGAGGGCGCGTTCCGCACGGAAAAGGGCAACGCCCACATGAGCGACGCCGCCGAGTCGTTGCGGTTTGTAAATTCAATCTTCAATGAGGATAAAAAAATTTCCGAGCTTCAAATTGGAAAACTTTACGGCGACCTCACCAACCGGACGCTTCGCGTGGTTCACAATACACGGAACATCCACCCGCTGATGCCTTACGATCCGAGACACGTCGCCAAAATGATTGATTTTTTTACGCTGGCGTTTGGACTGACTCCGGGCATTCCAGCCTCAAATCAAATCTGGCCGTGGAAAGAATTTTTCACACTGCTCTCTTTGGCCGGCGGCTTTTTATTTCTGGTTCCATTCACGCGGCTGTTGCTCCAGCACCCATTTTTCAAATCGCTGGTTCGTCCCGTGCCGCCGGCTTTGCCCGCGCCGCAGCGCACCGGTAAAATTATTTTTTGGTCCACGTTCGCTTTTTCCGCGCTCGTCGCCTGTTTCCTTTTCATTCCCATGGCGCGGGCGACCGCCGTTTTGTTTCCACAAGCCACCGCCGGTGTGCAAACCTGGTTCTTTCCGCAGCGCATCAACAACGCCATATTGTTGTGGGCGGTCGCCAACGGCCTCATCGGGCTGCTGACTTTTTCCGTGACCTGGCGGCTGTTCGGCAAAAAAAATGGTGTCAAACCGGAGATGTGGGGATTGAAAATCGGTTTTGGAAACTTGATAAAAACATTCATACTCGCGTTGGTTGTGTTCCTGTCATTTTACGCGCTGTTATTTTTTTCGTATGGGGTTTTTCACACTGATTTCCGCTTCACATTTATTTCGGCGACCGCTTCGTTTCCGCCAAAGATGCTCATTGTGGCGCTGGAATATTTGCCGCTGTTTTTCATCTTTTATTTTGCCAACTCGGTGCGCGTAAATGCTGGCGGACGTTTTGAAGGTCAAAGCGAACGCACCGGAATGCTGATCGGCGCGCTGGGAAATTCCGTTGGCCTAATGCTGATTCTAGCCATCCAATACGTCCATCTTGCGGCGACGGGCGCCGTGTATTGGACGCAAGAATGGCTTTACACAAACCTGCTGTTGGGCGTCACGCCGATGATGTTTTTGCTGCCCATCCTCAACCGGCTTTTCTTCCGCCTGACGGGCAGAAATTATCTCGGCCCGATGGTGATGTGCTTGATTTTCATTCTGATGATGCTAACGGGCAACGTCTGCTACATTCCGCTGAAATAAATTTACTTTCCAAGAAAGCGCATGATGGCCTGGCTGCGCGAATGGACGTGCAATTTTTCGTAAACCTTCTGCACATGGACGCGCACCGTGTTGATGCTGATCTGCAACTGGTCGGCGATTTCCTTGTAAAGAAACCCCTTGGCGAGCAACGAAAGAATTTCGTGTTCACGTTTCGTCAACCCATCGGTTTCCGACGCGGGTTTTTTGATTTCCTGAAAGTGGCCGACAATCTTCCGCGCGATGCGCATGGACAACGGCGAACCGCCCGTGCGCGCCTGCACCACGGCGTTCACAAGCTCTGCCGGCGGCATGTTCTTCAGGAGATAGCCGGTGGCTCCAGCCCGCAACGAGTCAAATATCAAATCGCTCTCCTCGTAAGTCGTGAGCATCAAGACGGCGAGATTTGGAAGTTTCTCTTTCAGCCGAGTCACACATTCAATGCCACTCATGCCCGGCAGCCGGATGTCCATGAGCACCACGTCTGGAATGTCTATGGGAATTTCGCGCAATGCTTTTTCGCCGTCGGGATAGGCGTGCAGGCAGTTTAGTCCGGGAGCAGCCTGGAGAACTTTCATCAAATTCACGCGCGTGCCGGCGTTGTCCTCAACAATGGAAACTTTAATTTTCAAAGCTTTTAATAAACTTCACAAACATCGTGCCGTTAAAAGTTTGAAAACAAAGCCAATTGTCATTTTGGCAGCGGAATTTCCACGGTCACGCGCGTGCCCTGACCCGGAACGCTCGCGATGTCCGCACAACCTCCCAGCGCGGCCGACCGTTGGCGGATGTTGCGCAAGCCGTCCGCCAGCGCATTGTCTGGCGCGCGCTCAAAGCCCTGGCCGTTGTCCACAATGACCCAGCACATCGCACTTGGTGTGGTCGTAAAAATAATTTCCACCCTTCCCGCATGCGCATGCTTGACCACATTGTTTAACGTTTCCTTCACAATCAAAAAAACGCTGTGGCGGATTTCTCCAGAAACTTTTCCCTCCGGCAGCGGATCCGGAAAATTCAGCCGGCACTCGATGCCCGCCGCCGCGAGAAAATCCCGCGCGTATTGGCCGGTGTAATCCAGCAGGTCGGCCAGCGTGTCATGGCTGGGATTGACCGCCCAGACGATTTCATCGAGCGACTTGACGCCGACCTGCGAAACGTGACTGATCTGGCTAAGAAAATCGCGCGCCTTTTCCGGCTCCGCCAGTGCCGAGCGCGACAGCTCGCCGAGCAGGGAAATCTGTGTGAACCGCGCACCCAGTTCGTCGTGCATGTCCTGCGCGATCCGGGTGCGTTCTTTTTGCAGCGCGGCTTCCTGTTCTACGCGCTTGAGGAGGATCCGGACCCGCCGAAGCAACCAATGTCTGACCACGCCCACGACCAGCGCCAGAAAAACCATCATCGCCAGCACGCGGAACGGCCAGCTCTGCCAAAAAAACGGCGCGACGGTGAACGCAAAGGTTGCGCCTGATTCATTCCAGACGCCGTTGTTGTTGCAAGCCGTGATTTGAAACGTGTAATCACCGGGCGGCAGGCGAGAGAAGCTAACGGTGCGGGCGCGCTCAATCTCACTCCAGTCGTCACTCCATCCGGCTAACCGGTAACGGAAACGAATTTGTTCCGGTGCGACGAAGCTGGGCGCGGTGAAGGTGATTTCAATTTTCCGATGGTCGGGCAGCAGCCGGTTCGCGGCATCGGTTTCCGGCATGATTTCCTTTCCATCAACCAAGACGCTTTGAATGAGGACATTGGGCGGCACGGCATTGGCGCGAACATGATTGGGATGAACGACGGCAATTCCCGAATGAGTCGGAAAGAGAATCGCTCCGGATTTGGTCGCCAACGCGCCCGGCCAGTAGCCGTAATAAGCCTGCAAACCGGGCAACCCGGCATCCCGTCCGTAAAAAATACTCTGCACACGGGAAACGCGACCGTCCGCAAATTTGTTCAATTGCTCCAGGCTGACATAAAAAATTCCCCGGTCGGAGGCAAACCACATCCGCCCGCTGGCATCCGGCATCATGGCGCAGATGTTGCCATCAAACAGCCCGTCCTCCGTGCCGATATGTGAAACTTTTCCCGCCTTTAACCGGGACACGCCGTTGACTGCATAACCAATCCACAAACTGCCGTCCAGCGTCGTGCCAAGGCAACGAATGGGATGCGGCGCATCAGTGGCAGGCGTCGCAACTTCAACCAGTCTGTCGCCGTCCGCACGAAGCAACTGTCCGTCGAGCGTGCCGAACCAGACTTGCCCGGCCGCATCTTCTGCCATTGCGCGCACTGCCCGGCTGCCGACGGGTTGCTTGAACGATTGAAGCTGTCCGGCGTGCAGGCGTTGAACCATCTGTTCGGTTTCCAGACCAATCCATAAATCATTCCGGCTGTCCACCATCAACGAACGGATGGTGTTTCCGGCAAGACCGTTCTGCGCTGTGAATCGGGAAAGTTTTCCATTCTCCCAGCGGAACAACCCTCGCCGATACGTCCCGATCCACATCGCGCCCTGTTGGTCCATGACTACGTTGTGCGCAATGCCGCCCGACCAATTCTCGACCGGCTGACCACTCACCCAATCGTCGTGCGGCAGCCGCGTCAACGCTCCGTCCTGAGTCACAACCCACAAATCACCATTGCGATCCTCGCTCATCGAACGAACGGTTTCGAAAGGCAGTCCCTCTTCCCGGCCATGCAGTTCGAGCACTTTGGGCTGGATCCGGTTTAGGCCACCTCCATCCGTGCCCACCCAGAGGCTGCCTTCATGATCGCGAAAAATCGCATGAATTTTGTTCTGTGACGTTTCGACTTTGAAAAGATTGGTGTGGTTGAGTTGAAACAAACCTTCCGAGGTCGTGCCAATCCAAAGTCGGCCGTTAAAATCTTCAAAAAGCACGGAAGGTTTCAAGCGCCCGTCCTCGCCATTGAAGTTTGCCATTACCGTCGGCACGCTGTTCGATGTGTATTTTAAAATTTGAGAAGCGGTGCAGAGCCAAACCCCGTCATTCCGCGCGCCGAGAATTTGCGGGTTGCGCTCGGTAAGCGCCCCAGCCTTATGAAACCGATCCGCCTGCCAGAAACCAAATTGCAGACCCTTGGCAAACCAGAGCGTCCCGTGAACGTCCAGCGTCAGCGAACAGATGCCATCGTCATTTAAACCGTCGGCGGTGGTGAGCCGGATGACCTGATCCTTAAGCGTGATGCGAAACACGGAGCCATCGTCGTAGGCAATCCAGAGCGTATGGTCCGGCGTCTCGACCATTTGCACGACCAGCGTGTTCGGCAGGCCGTTCTTCACGTCAAACAAACGCGGCGCGCCTGCACCAAAACGCACCACGATGCCGCCCGCCTCCGCCAACCAAAAATTGCCCTCCGCATTGCAAAGCATTGCGCGGATGATGGGACGCGGCCGACCGACCGGAAGCGATACCACTTCAAACTGCACACCGTCAAATCTCGCCAACCCGGATTGCGTGCCCAGCCACAAAAAACCATCGCGAGTCTGCGCAATACCCGTGACGTTGGCTGCTGGCAGACCGTCGTCCATTTGCCAAACCCGCTTTGACCAATCCTCGCCCGATTCCCCGAAGGCAACGCGAGAGAGCAAGCCCACCAGAAAAAATAACGCCATGCTGATTCCGACCAGCCTGGCACGCGAATTGGACATGAAAAAATTTTAACCCTTCGCCGGCCACAATCCAGCCCGAAGCACCCGTGCCGGACGATGAGCAACGTTGCCAGGGCGGATAATTTTGTTTTTACTGCTGACAATATCCAATCCAAGCAATTCATTATGAATTCAAAATTAAAAGACCAAGTGGTGCTCGTCACCGGCGCCTCCGGCGGCATCGGCGCAGCGGTGGCCAAAGCTTTCGCCGCCGAGGGTGCCCGGCTGGTGTTGCACGCCAATCGCCACCTCGCCCGCGCAGAAAAACTCGCCCGTGAAATTCCCGGCGCGCAGCCGCTCGTAGTGCGAGCCAACCTGACCCGCGAGGGCGAGGTGAAAAAACTTTTCTCCGCTGCGGCAAAAAAATTTGGCCGCGTCGATGTCCTCATCGCCAACGCCGGTTCTTGGGAAACGCGCGACGTGCCGCTCCACAAAATGTCGCTCAAACAATGGGACGCCACGCTGGCTTGCGTGCTGACTTCAACGTTTCTTTGTCTGCGTGAATTCATGCGGCTCGTCGCCCGGCAAAAACGCGGTAATGCCGTTTTAATTTCCTCGACCGCCGGAGTATTCGGCGAAGCCGGCCACTCTGACTACGCCGCCGCTAAAGCCGCACTCGCTTACGGCCTTCTGAAAACCGCGAAAAACGAACTCGCCCGCCTCGCGCCGCACACCGTGGATTATTGCGGTGGACGCATCAACACGATTTGCCCAGGTTGGACGCTCGTGCCGCGCACCGCGCCAAAATTGCGCGACGCTGACATCGTCCGCAAAGTCACTGGCACAATGTCCCTCCCGCAAATCGGCCGCCCCGAGGACATGGCCAACGCCGCCGTTTTCCTGGCATCCGACGAACTGGCACGCCACATCACCGGCCAGACACTCGTTGTCGCCGGCGGCATGGAAGGTCGAATCTTATGGCGTCCGGAAGAAATTGATACGGCGATTATTTGAGGTTCGTCGCGAAACACGCGCTGATGTAATCACCAGCCTTCTGCCGTGCCGTTGGAACGCGGGTCGGCGGCGCCGGTGAAACTTTTGCCGTCCGGCGTGCGCGCGACGATCTGCGAAATCGCCTGCTGCGGCAGCTCGGAGATTTTGTGGCCGCGCGCGGCGAGATTTTTCTTCAAATCGTCCGGCAGTTTTTTTTCCACATACAACTGGTCGGGCGACCACTGTTCGTGGATACGCGGCGTAGCGACGGCCTGTGCAGGAGTTTCGCCGAGGTCAATCATGTCCACAATTTCCTGCAACACGGCGGAAATGATTTTCGGCCCGCCCGCGGCGCCGAGTGCGATGACCGGCTCGCCGTTTTTGAAAACAATCGCTGGACTCATCGAAGACAACGGACGTTTGCCGGGCGCAACGGAATTCGCGTCCGCGCCGACGAGACCGAAATGGTTCGCAACGCCGGGCTGGATGGAAAAATCATCCATCTGGTTGTTCATCAACACACCCGTGCCGGGAATCACGACCTTCGAGCCGAAGCTCGTGTTGATCGTCGCCGTGCAGGCAACCCAGTTTCCTGCCGCGTCCGCCGTGCAAAAATGCGTCGTGTGTTTTTTGAACAAATCCGTCTGCCAGTCCGGCGGCAAACCGTGCTCCGGCAACGCCATCGTGTTCGTCAGATTAATTTTTTGCGCGAGGCCGGCCGCGTAAGTTTTGGCAATCAACCCGCGCGGCACGTTCACGAACGCCGGATCGCCGAGCCAGTAGGCGCGGTCGGCGAACGCGAGCTTCATCGCCTCGGCGATGACGTGCAACCGCGTCGAGTCATCCAAATTTTTCAGGTCAAAATGTTCGAGAATGTTCAAAATCTCCAAAACGTGCACGCCGCCCGAACTCGGCGGCGGAAACGAAACGATTTCAAAGCCGCGATACGTCGTAGAAATCGGCTCGCGCAATTCGATGTGATAATTCGCGAAATCGTTCGAGGTCAAAATACCACCGCTTGCAGCCATCCAGTCGCCAACCGCCGCCGCGAATGGACCGCGATAAAACCAGTCGCTGCCGTTCGCTGCGAGGCTGCGATACGTTTTCGCGAGGTCAGGCTGTTTCAAAATGTCACCGGTTTGCAGCGGATTTCCATCGGGCAACAACAGCGCGGCGGTCGCGGGAAATTTTTGAATGCGCGCTTTTTCGGCTTCAATCAGTTTCGCGTAATTCGCCGGAATCGGAAAACCGTTCTCGGCAATTTCGGCGGCGGGCAGCAGCGCGTCGCGCAAAGTTTTTTTGCCGAAATTTTTTTCCGCATATTCAAAGACGGCAACTTCGCCGGGAACACCGCTCGCGAGCGCTCCGACCTGACTCAAGCTCGTGTCGCCCTTGCCATTACGGACAAACATGTCACGCGTCGCCGCCGCACCGGCCATTTCGCGACCGTCGAGGCAAAAATTTTTTCCGTTCGCGAGATGGATGAGCATGAAACAGCCGCCGCCGATGCCGGAATTATGAGTGTCCACCACGCCGAGCGTAAGGCCGACGGCGATGGCGGCGTCAATCGCGTTGCCACCGGACTTCAGAGCGCTCAATCCGGCTTGTGTCGCAAGCGGATGCACGGAGGCAACGATGCCGTTGGTCGGTTCGCCGGCAAAAAACTTTGTCGCGGCGCAAAATGAAATGACAATAATTGTGAAAAGGGGTTTTTTCATGCGAACGCAATTATTGGGTGCCGGAACCATTTTCGCCGGCAGGGATTTTCAATTCACCCTCCCAGCGGGCCATCACGGCGGACGCGAGGCAGTTGCCGATGAGATTGACCATCGTGCGCGCCATGTCCATGAGCGTATCCACGCCGAGGATGAGCGCGACGCCTTCAAGCGGCAGGCCGAACGTGACAAGCGTGCCGGACAAAATCACCAGCGTGGCGCGCGGCACGGCGGCGACGCCCTTGCTGGTCAACATGAGCGTGAGCATCATCACGAGCTGCTGGCTGAACGACATGTGCACCCCGGCGGCCTGCGCGACATAGACAGACCCGACGGCGAGATAAAGCGTCGAGCCGTCGAGATTGAACGAATAACCGGCGGGCAGAACGAAGGCGACGATGCGCTTGGGCACGCCAAATTTTTCCATGTTTTCCAGCGCGAGCGGCAACGCGGCGGCGGAAGATGAGGTCGAGAACGCGATGAGCGCGGGGTCTTTGACATGGCTGAAAAACCGGCGCACGGGAATCTTGGCGAGCAACGCGACGGGCAACAATACAGCCAGAATAAAAATTGCCAGCGCGCCATAAAGCGTGCCGACAAGTTTGCCGAGGTTGACCAAGACGCCGAGCCCGGAATGACCGACGGTCACGGCGATAGCCGCGCCGACGCCGAACGGCGCGAGCGCCATGACCATGCCCGTGAATTTGAACATCACCTCGGACAGGCCACCGAAAAAATTCAGCATCGTCTCCTTCGGCTTGCCTTTGACTTGCGTGAGCGCGACCGCAAAGAGCATGGCGAAGACGACGACTTGTAGCACGTCGTTATTGGTTGCGCTTTCAAAAAAGCTGCTCGGGAAAATGTGTTCGATGATGTCCTTTGCTTTTGGCGCGGCGGCGACGGCGACGTCGGCTTTGCCGGATGAAGTCGGGAGCATCACGCCGAGGCCGGGCTGAAAGACGTTGACCATCACCAGTCCGACCGCCAGCGCGATGGTGGTGACGATTTCAAAATAGATGATGGACTTGAACGCGAGCCGCCCGACGGCTTTGAGATCGTCGCTGTGCGCGGCAATGCCGATAACCAGCGTGCTGAAAATGAGCGGCACGATGATGCACTTGATGAGCCGCAGAAAAATGTCCGAGACGACCTGGAGGTTTTGCGACCATTCTGGAAATTGCCAGCCGATGAGCACCCCAAGGATAATGGCAATCACAATCCAGCGCGTGAGCGTAATTTTTTTCAAAAAGGAAATCATGTGCGGAATTTTGGACTGATGTGGGGACAAGTCAAACAAGCGCCGTCGCATCGCGCCATAATGACTTTGTGCTATGGCAACCGTCCGGATTGACGCTATTATTTATATGCTAAATTCCATTCATGTTCGCTTACCGACAACCACCGCAAGTTTTTTTTAATGTCCTGGTTTGCTTGGCTATGTCTTTTTTCACACAGCCGATGGCCAGGGCGGTGCTGCTGATGCAGGAACCATTAAACTATTCCGCTGGTATTCTTGGCAATGATTCGCCATGGACCAGCCCGACCAGCCTGATCGTCGTCACCAACACAAGCTTGTCGTATTCCAATCTCGCCGACCTGTCACCAGCGGCCCAATGCGCGGAAGTGTTGCCCGGCACAACAGCGGTGAGTTACCGCCCGCTGGATACGACCGCAAACAGCGGCGTGGTCTATTTCTCATTCGTGATGAATTTTTTGTCCAAGCCGGGCAATTATTACATCGCCGGACTGCTGCAAAACACGAATGCCCCGCCGGGCGGCTCGTCCGCCGACCCGCTCGACTTGATTGACAACAGTTCCGGCACCGGTTTCAAACTCGGCGTTCGTGCGAAGGCCGGCACGACCACTTACATCGCGAACACGCTGCCGACCAACGTGCCTTGTTTCGTGGTGATGAAATATATTTTTGCGAGCGGCCTCGCGTCGCTTTACATCAACCCTTCACCCGGCGGAACTGAACCGGCATCGCCCGATGCGAGCAGCACGACGACGACCATCGTGCCCGACTTGAGCTATGTCTATTTGCGTTCGGGCAGTTCCACAGCGGGAACTTTTCTCATCAGCCGATTTCGGGTGGCGACGACTTGGGGCGAAGTCACGCCGGCCGGCACCACAAGCAACTCGCTGATTTTTTCCGTTCAGCCATCCAACTCAACCGCCGGCAATTCACTTGCCGCCGTGACCGTTCAATTGCAGGACGGCTTCGGCTCCAATCTGCCGTCCAACAATGTGCCCGTCAGCGTTAGTGTGAACGGCGGCGCGTTTGCCAGCGGCACAACCACGGTGAGCACCGGCGCGGGCGGCGCGGCGGTGTTCAATAATCTGGTAATTAACACCGCGGGAATTTATTCGCTGACCGCTTCAGTCGGCGGATACAATTCAACGACCAGCAGTAATTTCAACATCGTTCCCGCAGCGACTGACCATTACATCTTGACCGCACCCGCCTTGGCGTATGCAGGCCAGCCATTCGCTGCTTCGGGCTATGCCGTGGACGTGTTCGGCAACGTCGTCACAACAGACAGCTCGTCGGTCTTGAATCTCAGCAGCAGCACCGGCAATGTCCGTTTCGACACCGATGCAAATGGAATCTTTGACAATACGAATGTGACTCTGAGCGCGGGCACGTTTAGCTACTCGGCCCTCGACAGTTCGCTTGAATCTGCCTTGCTGATTTGCACAGACACACATGCGAAAATCGGATTGAGCGGCACCGTCAACATCGTCTCCAATGGCATTTCCGCCAACGGCGCGGCGTTAAATGTGTTTTTGGATTCGCTCCAAGTGACTAATTATTGGATCGGTGGTTCTAGCGTGAACTGGCTGACCGGCGCGACGGGCGGCAGCGGGTCAAACAAAACCATTGGCACTGCGACGCATTGCAGCGCTTTCACGTCGTCAGCGGCAGAACTGCTTGGAATCTATCTCCTGCGTCCGCCGGATGCGTCGGATGTCGACCTGGCCAATCATCAGGCCGACTGGTTCGTGACCAACAGCGCCGGCTGGTTTCCCATCATCGGCATGACTAACGCACAGCACCAGGCTAATGCCGGCGTGCTCGTGATGGCCTCGTATAAATCCTCCAGCGGCTCCGGCCACATCGCCATCCTGCGCGCCAGCAACCGCACCGACACGGACGTAAACAATACCGGCCCCGAGGAATGCCAGTCCGGCACATATAATTTTGGCGACACGAACGTCTCCACCGGCTTCAACCAGCACGCCGGCGCATTTCCGAACGGCATCAAGTATTACGGCCATTCCGTAAGTTATCCCGTCGGCGTGACGTGGCCGGTTTTTTCCGCGCCATCGATTGCAGCCCAGAATTTCTCGGCGGGCATGACGACCATCGTCGGGAGAAAATACCAGTTGCAATGGAGTTCAAATCTGCTGAATTGGAACCCGTTGCTGACATTCACCAACTCCAACTCACCGCTGACTTTTTACTACACCAACGCACCGTTCAACGATTCCGCCGGCAGCTTCAGAAAGTTTTACCGCCTTCAAGCGTTGTAATCACGGAATCACCACGCGGTAAAACCGTTGCGGATTTGGCGAAGCAATGTCGTCAAATGACGTGCTGCTGTTGGTAGCCAGCACGCTGCCGAGCAACTGCCAACTGGCGGGCGCGAGGTTCGTGGCGAACTGCACCTGATATGTCACGCCGGATACACCGCCCCACGCGACGTGGAAGTTGGTCGCGCCGGCACCGGCAAACGGCGTGATAAGCGGCGGCGGCGTGGGCAGAAAATTCAAAAAAACATTTCCCACCACATCGGCGCTGCTCGTGAATTTGCCAGCAGAAAAAGTGTTGCTGGCGATCACGCCAAAACTGGCGGAGCCGATGTTGGTTGCGGACGGACCAAGTGAAATGATTTTCCAGGAACGCGGCGACTGCCAAAAAACGTTGTTGGTCGCTGGCGCGGTGGCGGAATTGGTGAAGCTGATGACCAGCGGCGAATTGGAATTTAACATCAGGTTGCCGCCCGACAAAATGATTTGATCAAAATTGACGCCGGGCGAGCCGGTGCTGTTCGCCGTCAGCGTCCAGAGGTAACTTCCGCCGTTAGTGAAAATCAAACCATTCGTAACCGTCAATATGCCGACAGGATTACCGGGGGCAATGCCGCCTGAAATGGAAACCGGCCCGCTGACGATACCAGTGCCGCCAAGGGTTGCGCCCGAATTCACGAACAACGCGCCGCTGCCGTTGGCGCTGCCGGATGAATTATTTGCCAGCAACGTGCCAGAAAAATTCGTCATTGCACCGGAAAAATTATTGGCAGCGGTGAACGTCAGAATTCCATTTCCAGTTTTCACCATTCCGCCCGCGCCGCTGATGATGCCATTCATTGCCAGATTCGTCGCGGTATTCACGCTCAGCGTGAACCCAGCGTTGGTAATGTTGCCGAAGAAATTCAGCACTCCGTTCGAGGCGGTGAAGGTTTGCGGGGAAAGCAGAGTGATGTGGTTGCTGATGCTGTGTGGCCACGTGGAAAAATTCGTGATACCGGCGGTAAGACTGATGGGATTGCCATAATTTGTGTAGCTGCCGCCAGCATTCGTCGCGAAGAGTAGCGAATAGATTCTACCCGAGCCGGTGGTGAGCGACCCGAGGTTGTTGCTTACCGCGCCGCCGGAGCCGCTGAAGAGAAGATAGTTTCCGGCGACCGGCAAAATGCCGTTTGACCAGCTTGCAGCCGTCGCCCATTTGCCAGAACCGCCGGCCCAGACGCACGGCGCGGCGCGGCGCAAATCGAGGCCATAATAATTGGTAAAAAAATAATCGAGCGCCTGCGCGACCGCGATGGCGTAATTGGTGCGATTGACGGCCGTGTCGCGCACGCCGGTCATGTTGGCCTCGATCTGCAGGCCATCCACGGGGCCGCCGCCAGATTGCGAGGTGTGGGCCGCCGTGTTGTATCCGCCGTCGAAATACGGGTTGCCGCTGCCGGGATTGGGCATGTCGGGGCTGGGCACGGATGGATAGCCACGCGCAGCCATCAGGCCGCCAAAACTGTTGCTACCGCGCAGAACCTGGGAGAAAGACAGGGCGAACTGGTTGCTGGCGAGCGTGGCGAGCGTTCGGATGCTGGATTGATTGCGATAGGAAACGCTGTTGAGCGTGCTGTCGCTGTTCATCAACTGCGAGCTGGTGAGCAGATAGCCGAGTTCCAGCCGTTGGATTGTGTGGCCGCCCGTGCTGGTCAATGTAGAAACCGCGTCCGCTCTGGGCAACGGCGGCGTTGCTGGCGGTGTTGATCCAGTTTTGAAAATCGTTCCACGCGATGGCAGCATAGATGTTCGTTTGATATACGCCCTGGTCGAGACTGCGGTTGCAATCCACTTTTGTGCGCTTCAACTGGCAGAGGACGACATGCGGAACGTGGCCGAAGTAACTGGCAAAAACGCCTTGCAACGCCAGCGCGGTTTCTTCGGTGTTGGAATCCGTGACGGTTGTGAAGTTGGGATCGGAACCGTCATCCAGGCGGTCGGGTATTTCCGCCGGCGTCAGCGCACCGCCATGAGGCGCGGAAATAATCACCGGCAAATCGCCGGCAACATATTCGACGTAATTACTGCGGTCGAAATATGCTTGTCCCGGAACGTAATTTTGCGCGCTGGTGGCTGGTGGGCTTAAGCAACCAAAAAGCAAGAGCAGAATTCCCGACAGCAGCGGTGCTTGGAATCGCTTTCCTCGGCGTGACATAGGCGGAAAATCTAGACCGGGCGTCACAATCGAAAATGACAGATATTGTTTTACTCGCCCAATCGCCGATGAAAGCGCTCCGATGTTGAGGGCTTTCCTGTTCACCAAATCAAACGTCTTACGGGGCGCTGAAATAGTAGAACCGGTTCGGATAATTCGTGGCGACCAGGTCATTGATTGTAAACGGACTGCTGCCAATAGTGCCGGATTGGATGGTGGGCCAAGGCCTGGGGATAGTCAGATTGTTGGTGGCATGCAGTGACCAAGCCACACCGACCGCACCGGTAACGCTCAAAGAGATGTTACCACTGGACAAACGGGTGATGCTGCCAGGCGGGAATCCCGGCGCTGAACTCGCCGGCGGATTGGTGACTGTTTCCGACTGCGTGGCCGTGGCCAGCAAGCCGCTGACTCCAGTGATGGTCGGAGTGCCGGCGTTGCTGTCCTTGTAATAAAAAGACGCCGAGCTCGTGCCGTTGCTGATGGTGACACTATTGATGACGTTGGTGCCATTGACACCAGACAGAAATGTCCCGCCACCAGAGGTGGAGCTCAAGTTTACCAAGGTGTCAGCGGTAGCATTAAATGTCAGGTTGCTCTGTTGCAAGGTGACGGTGATCAACGACGATTTCTGATTAACCTGAATGCTCTGCGAGGCCGGGCTGAATGCCAGACTCATCGCATTCAACGTAGCTCCGTTGACGGAAGGAGTGACGGTCGCCCAATTGTTGTCCACCCGTATCACGTCGTAGTTATATGTTCCAGAAGTAAGGTAAGTGACCGCCGAGCCGGCTTCATAAAATAATACCTGACCGATGTTGGCTGGTTCAGCCGTAACTCCGTCCGAAAAAGCAGTCGCATTGGGTGTGGGTTCCGTGCCGCCGGGAATCGGGTTGACATAGATGCTGCAGCCTGCGGCTGAACCGAAAGTATATTTCAAAACTACCAGATAGGTCGTGTTGTCCGCCAAGTCGCCCGTCCAGGCCGTTTCTCCGTTTAATCGTTGGACACCCAAGTCAAAATGCGTTCCGTCCGCGCCCACCCGCGCGTGGAACGACAGCGGATCCGTCGGTGCCGGCGTATTGGTTATGGTGCTGGAAATCATCGTTCCCATGAACTCATCCGCAGTGGTTGGATTCACTGACACGTTCAAGAGAAACGAAAAATATACCGAGCCGGATGTGGCGCTGTTGGTCATGCTGCGGAAATACCAACGGCTGTTCGTGCCGGCCTTGGAAATTTGCAAATGATTAGTATTAACTCCTGCCGCCGGCAATGGCCGGATGTCCGGGCTGGTGGCACCAGACAAGTCGCCGGCGATAATTTTAATGAAGGAAGAAGATGCAGTGCCGCCGCCGCATACCCACGGTCCACGACCAGTAATCGGCGTGCTCGTCGCGGCGGCGTAATCCTGTCCGTCCTGCATCAATGCCGCCACTCCGGCCTGCACCACACCGGCACCGCTGGGATTGATGACTTGTGTCAACGCCGGCGAGTTGGTGCTGCTGGTGTTGTTCGCGTCGCCGCTGTAAATGGCAGTGATGGAATTTGTTCCCGTGCCGCCGGAAAGCGTGATGGATGCGGAGTTGCCAGCAAGCGTCGCGGTGCCCAAAACATTTGTGCCATTTTTCATGAAGGTCACCGTCCCGGTGCGCGTGGCCGCAGTGGAAGAAACCGTGGCCGACAATGAAATGGGCACCCCCGGCTGGGCCGGATTGACCGAACTGGCCAAGGTCGTCGTGGAAGTATTGATATTCACCGGCACAATCGAACTGCCGGTAGGCACAGCGATGCCTTCGGTCACGTTGGTGGCCGTCACGGTGATGTTACCCACGGTGTTATTCACCAGCGAGAAAGTGATGCTCCCGTTCACAAGCGGTGCTATCGCAGGCAACGTGTCGCCCGCGGCACTGGAAGTGAGTGTCACGGTATCAAAAGAATTCGAGCAGAGATTGTAACTGGCGTCCAAAGCTTTCACGGTCACGGAATAACCAACCGTCGAACGTTGCGCGGTGGGTGAACCGGTTTTGCCCGGCGCGCTGCCAGGCGTCAGGGTTTCACCCGGTGCCAGAATCACCATGTGCGCCACCGGTTGCGTGTTGGCGAGCGGTGTGTAAACCAAGTCGAGCGAACCGTTGCCGTCCGTGGTCACGCTGAAGGCACCGGCGGCGGTTGCGCCAAAATAGGTAGGGTCGACCGACCAGTTGGCCGCATTAAATCCAGTGGTGTTGGCCGGGTTATTCGAGATGATCAGCCAGGTGTAAGCGGTTGCATTGTTCCAGCCGGTCGGCACGCCCAGTGATTTCAAATGAATGACATTTTTATTGGTGCTGTTGCCGTTATCCGTCCAACCGGCGCTGCTGGCGTTGATCAAATCCCACGCCGTGCCTGCGGTTCCCGTGACCGATGAAATTTGCCACGTGTAATTGCCAGACGGGCCAAATAACAGACTATTGACCGTAAGCTTGCCAACATTGGTGGCGGTTGAGCCCGGCTGGATTGTTCCGCCGAGGCCGTTGGTAACGGCCGCGAGAATGGTGCCATTGCCGGCGAGTGTTCCGTGACTGTAAACTCCGACCAAGCCGGAACCGAGAGCGGAGCCGGTGGAGTTGTTGGCAAACAAGGTGCCGTCATTGATGGATGAACCGCCGGAAAAAGTATTGTTCCCGGTTAAAATCGCGACGCCGCCGGGCATGGCAGAAAAGCTCAGGACCGGGCTG
Source organism: uncultured Verrucomicrobia subdivision 3 bacterium (assembly GCA_903827955.1). Classification (GTDB taxonomy): domain Bacteria; phylum Verrucomicrobiota; class Verrucomicrobiia; order Limisphaerales; family UBA11358; genus UBA11358. Next base: position 6,966 of record CAIKKJ010000158.1, on the reverse strand, counting down.
GAACGGCGGAGGTTACCGGGACCGGAAAATACTCCGTTCCAAACCTGCATGCCGTTGGTAACCGCGTTGCACAAATCAATGGCACTAAAATCCAAAGTATTATCAGAAAAAGCGGTTCCAGAAGTATCTCCCAAAACCACGGGCAAGCTGTTGGTAAAGGCACCTGAAAAACGGGGAACAAAACTATTTCCACTGACGCCGGTGGGATTGCAGATAATCAAGGAACCACCGCTGCCCGTTAAACTTCCCGAAAACGGAATATTACGCGTCGAATTGGCCGTGCTGGCCGAGTTGAAAATATGCGCATCCGCTGTGAGCACGATGGGATTGGGAATCCAAGGACCAGAGCTGTAGCCGTTGCGGCTCGCGCCGGATTGGATGTTGCCGCCGGAAAGATAAATCGTCCCTACACCATTGCCAACCGTGCCCGTTGCATCCAGTTCCAACGCGCCATTTTGGATGGTCGTATTGCCAGAATACGTGTTCACACCACGCAGATAGACGTTGCCCGGTCCGGTTAAAGTGATGCTGCGCGAGCCACCGACATCAATAATCGAACTATAAATTTCCACCCGCCCCGGATCCGTGGATGCCACCGGGTTTCCGGTGGAGCTGCTGGCATAGATGGCCCCGGATGCAGCCAGCCCGAGCGCAAGCGGCTGGTTGAAGTTTTCAATGATCAACTCGCCGCCCGCGCCGGCACTGTCGGATAGGAGAACGCCACCGACGCCGTTCAGGACAAGTGTGCCACTGGTCGTGGTGGAAGAGTTGCCGATAATCACATTGACCGTCTGGCCGGAGACGACCGAAATGGAACCAACCTGTTGCGTTCCGCCGGCGGCCGCCATGTCAATCAGGGAATTGTTCGTGACGCTGCCACCGTTGAATACTGCGTTGTCTGAACTCCCAGGCACGACGCTGGAACTCCAGTTCGCTCCCGTCCGCCAGTCCGAACTTAAGCCGGTGCCGCCGCCGGTCCAACTGACATCGTTGGCGCGAAGAGTCGTGCCGCACAACATCGCCGCACCAAACATCGAGATAAGAGTCAAAGACCGCAACTGATTCCGGTAAGACAGCCAATCCGTTAAGTTCAATTTTGTTTTCATGGGGTTTATGGTCGGGAAGGTTGGGGCTTCGTCAAATGAGCGAGTAACGCGGATATTATTATTTTTATCACTTAAGATAATTGGTTCCATGTGTGCCCGCAGCATGCCAGTCAAAGTAGAGCACATTTCGAAGGTTGCTGCCGTGAACCGCCTTTTTCGAAATTTCACCATACCAAGTTAGCGTGCCATTATCTAGTTCATTGTCCACGTCACGGATAGCATAGAGCTCGCTCAAACTGTTGGTGTATTTTGAGATGCCAGACATTTTGAGCGGATTTGCCGCTGGCGTGCTGGAGAAACCCGTTGGATAGCCAAATGGGCGTGAGCTGTTATCGTTCGGATCAATTTTCCCAATTGTTGAATAGCTGACACGAAAACCTTTTTGAGTTGCTGCGGGCCCGGTGGATGTAATAGGAATCTGCACCTGCGCCACACAAGTGAAAATCGGCACGGTGTTCTGCATCGTTGGGGAGACCGCAGCGCTAACACCGGCAGGGTTGGGGAGCCCGAGATAACTATAAAGATAATAGTAAGGCTGGTCTTTGTAGTAAAAAGATGCAGCCGTATTGTCACCTTGATAGTATCCCGAAAATACCTCGCGCTGCAACGGCCCGGCACACAAATCGCCGTTGTCATCGGCAAACATCTGAAACGCCAGCCCCATTTGTTTCATATTGTTAAGGCAAGAGATTTGATACGCCTTGGCCTTGGCCTTGGCCAGCGCAGGCAGCAGCATGGCCGCCAAAATGGCGATGATGGCGATAACCACCAGGAGTTCGATTAACGTGAAGGCTGCGATTGCCCGAGCAACAGTTTTTGATTTCATAGTTTGCCTTTTTGAGATTGAGATGAATTTGCCGACAAAACACTGGCGCGACATAAAATTATTGGCGCTTTTAGATTTGAGTTGGTGAAAATATTCGCTGGCACAATCAATCGCGTCTCAAAAACATAAACCAATTTTAAGTCACACCAGTCGAACGGTAATCAAATCTATGACATACTTTCCGTCAACGGAATAGTGATTTTGTGCTATGGAGTGTGTTGGGGGCAGTGAGTAGCCTCTCTCGTTGATGTCCCCAGAAGCTAAAACCGCCTCGGCAATCGGAAAATCACGGCTGATGTTTCCGCTGATTCTGATTTTAACTGCCTTTTTTACCGCTTGGACAACTCAAGCCATCGCCGATAATCAAAAAACAAGCCAAACGTCTCCGGCGAAAATCAAAGTCGCGCTTTACAAGGGGCCGGGCACCGGCGGCAACGGCCCGCCCGACCTGATAAAAACACTAAACGCTCCTGCCGCGCCTACCTCGCTTGAGGAAATTTCGCCCGACCAGATTCGTGCCGGCGCCCTGACCAATTTCGATGTGGTGATTTTCGCCGGCGGCAGCGGCAGCCAAGAAGCCAAGGCCATCGGCGAAGACGGGCGCGCCCAGGTCGAAAAATTTGTCGGCCATGGCGGCGGCTACATCGGCATCTGCGCCGGCGCGTATCTTGCCACGGCGGGTTATCCGTGGAGTCTGCACCTCATCAACGCCCGGACGCTTTCGCCAAAATGGCAGCGAGGCAAGGCCGTCTTAAAACTTGAAGTCACTCCAGCGGGTGAAAAAATCTTTGGCGGCGACACAAATGTTGACTGCCTTTATCATCAGGGGCCGATTGTCGGCCCGGCAGACGCCACCAATCTGCCGCCTTACAAAGTCCTCGCGTGGTTTCGCAGCGAAGTCGCCAGCAACAACACCCCTGTCGGCATCCAGATTAATTCGCCCGCCATTTTCGCCGGCCCGTTTCAGAAAGGAAAAGTCATTTGCATCAGCCCGCATCCCGAGCAAACGGCGGGCCTTGAATACATCGTGCCGCAGGCGGTCAACTGGGTGAGTTCGCGCAACGCCGGCCCGCCTTGATTTTTTCAAAAAAAATTCCACGAAAAATGAAAACCGCACAATTCGGCCTCGGCCCCATCGGCATTGAAACCCTGAAACTCGCGGCCAGCAAACCGTGGATTGAAATCATCGGTGGCATTGACATTGACCCCGCCAAAATCGGCAAATCGCTCGGCGAACTTACCGGCCTGCCCGCGCTTGCCGGGGTGAAAGTTTTTCGCTCGCTCGACGAACTGCTCGCCGCCGCCGGCAAACCCGATGTGATTTTCCACACATCCGTTTCCAAGATCAAAGCCGCATGCGAGCAGATTGAACCGATGGCCCGGCACGGCATCAGCGTCGTCTCCTCCTGCGAAGAATTATTGTTTCCGACGTTGCGCGATCCAGTGACCGCCGCGCATCTGGATTTTGTCTGCAAGCAGTTCGGCGCGCGCGTGCTCGGCACCGGCGTCAATCCCGGCTTCGTCATGGACGTCGTGCCGGTTTGTTTGACGGGCGTCTGCCGTTCGGTGAAAGCCGTCCACGTGCAGCGCGTCGTTAACGCCACCACGCGGCGCGGGCCGTTGCAAAAAAAAATCGGCAGCGGCCTTGAGCCGGCCGCGTTTGAAAAATTGTTTTCCGAAGGCAAAGCCGGCCACGCCGGCTTGAAAGAATCTGCCGCGCTCATCGCGCATTGCCTCGGCTGGAAAATTTCCAAACTTACCGAATCCTGCAAGGCGATGGTCGCCGACCACGACATCACCACGCCGCACGTCAACGTGAAAAAGGGCCAGTGCTGCGGCCTGCATCAACGCGGCGAAGTCACCGTCGGCAACGAAGTCAAAATCACGCTGGATTTGAAGATGTATCTCGACGCGCTAAACCCGCACGACCGCTGCCAGATTGACGGCGAACCGGCGCTGGACATGACGATTTCCACCGGTGTTGCCGGTGATTCCGCGACCGTTTCCGCCGTCGTCAACGCGGCCCCGCGCATCTTGAAAGCGCCGCCCGGCTTGTTGCTGATGACGGACATCGGCGTGCCGAGCTACGCGTAAACGATGTTTGCCGGCCGCAAATTTTTTCTCTGTCTAATCGCCGTGATTGCCGCCGCGGCGGCAAACGCGCAAACGGCGGATGATTTTCTCGCCGTCTTGCAAAAAAATTTCGCGCGTTGGGATTTGAACCACGACGGCATTTTATCATCGAACGAACTCGACACGGCCGTAGCCGACGCCAAGACGACCGGCACAAATGCCGCCGCCATTGCCGCGCTCAAAAGGGCGTCGCGCCTGGCCAAAATTCCCCTGCCGGAATTCAGTTCCGCCAACATCGCAACCATCGCCGGCACGAAACAACCTGACTTGGCGCAATTTTTTCGCGACGGATTGAAGCGCATCGCCGGCGCGACGAACCGAAATCTGTTCGCCGAAGGATTGCCGCGTTTGGAGACGATTCATCAAGGCAAGCTGGGAAATTGTTTCTGCCTCGCGCCGCTCGGTGCGATGGTGAGCCGCGATCCGCGGCAGGTCGCGGCGATGTTTGTCGTGGAGACGAACGGGAATTATCGTGTGCGGCTCGGACAGAAAAATGTCGAGGTCGCGCCACCAACGGATGCGGAGATTGCGATGACTTCGTCAAACGAACACGAAGGCATCTGGGTGAACCTTTACGAGAAAGCCCTCGGCACGGCGCGCAACGAGGACCGGCCCGAAAACGAGCGACTGGATTCACCGCTGGATGCGCTTGCACGCGGCGGTTCGGCGGGCACGATGCTGGCCTACATCACCGGCCACGACATGCAGCGGTTTTCGTTTAAGTTCGCAAAAATGCCGGGCTCCGCGACAAATGATATTCCCGCCAGACTCGCTGAGTTACGCGGAAAACTACGCGCGGCCACGCATGAAAAACGGCTGATGACGTGTGGAACGATCAAGCCGACCACGCCCGGCCTCACGCCGAATCACGCGTATGCGGTCTTGAGCTACGATGCAATCGGCGATCAGGTTAAATTGTGGAATCCTCACGGACAAGATTTTACTCCGGTTGGTGCGGCTGGCCCGCAAAGTGGCTACGTTACAAAGCACGGAATTTTTGAAATACCGCTGATCGAGTTCGTGAAACAATTCAGCGGCATGGCGTTTGAGTTGATCGGCGAAAAAACACTGGGTGTTTTGCCAGACTGACGCGCCATAGCACAAAGACACTATTTTATCGCCCGAGTTTGGCGATAGAATGATTGTGAATATTTAATCAACCAGTGTAGGAAACTTTGCTTTTTTAAATTGAAATGAGAATTCGAACCATTTTATTGCCGCTACTCCTTTGGATTATCTCGGCCAGTTTGTCTACCAGCCTGGCTAGTGAAATCACGCCGGCCGGAGAACGGCTAGCCGCCGTGCTGGACTCCATGCACGTCGAGCAGCTCTGGCTGGCTGGGCGGCAGGTGGATTGGCGCACGGGCGAGCCGAATGGAAAAGTTTACACGAACAGTTTGTCGCACACCCATTGTAGTGCGTTTGCCGCGGCGGCGGCGGAAAAACTTGGCGTCTATCTCCTGCATCCGCCGGAACATTCCGCCGTGTTGCTCGCCAACGCTCAACAGACTTGGCTTTGCGGCAGCGGCACAAATGAGGGCTGGCATTTGGTCACATCTCCCCTTGAGGCTCAACAGTTGGCAAATAAAGGCGAACTCGTGGTCATCACCTGCAAAAATCCCGACCCCGCGCGGCCGGGACATATCGCTATTGTGCGGCCAAGCACGAAGGGCGATGCGGAAATATTGGCCGACGGACCGGAAATCATCCAAGCTGGTGCACATAACTATTCTCACGCCACGACGAGGGAAGGATTTAAAAATCATCCTGGCGCATTTAAAAATCACCAGTTGATGATTTTTTCACATCCGATTTCACTTCCAAAAACAACCGTGAGCGCACCGGCGGAAAATAAATTCGGCAATCTACAATCCTCCCAACCTTCCGTTTCTGGCCTTAGCCCAGCAAAATAAGGCCTTGGAAATGGAGGAACGGAAGTCGTTTGTCTATTTGTTGGCAAGCAGCGTAAGACAGTCGCTACCTGACCCGGCTTACTGACTTTTGGCGGTTTTCGTCCAAAATCTCCCCAAATTACAATATATCGAATGGCGGAAGGGGTGGGATTCGGACTCAAAAACCACGTATTTACAAGGGATATTAACGCATATTACTGACATTTCAAGTATTGTCCGGAACTTTTTGTCAGCCGTTAGTTTATGTTTTACTGACACTTTTACTGACAGTTGTTTTGGTGATTATGAACTGCCAAAAATCTCACGTTTGCTCCTCTGCAGCCTACCTCAATAACCCGCCGTCGTCTTACCTCTGCCTTTCACTTGCATCCAACCACAGACGCACAACAAATCAAATGGTTTTTACAAAGCAATTCAAGGTCAATTTTTGATTGCATGTTAATGCATTATAAGCCGGTATAACACGCATCCATTTGTCACAGACAGAGGAAACTGTATCTGGTTAGTGCTGGTTGAGTCGGCGACATCTTGCCAGTTGGTGCTTAAGCCAAATTTCAAGACGTTGGTTTGACACTGTAATTGCCATCCCGTGTAGGTTAATGGCCAAGAGAGGTTCAGCATATTGCGGCTTGATCCCAAACTCGCGGAGATCGTCGGTGGAGGAATGACGGAACCAGTCACATGAAAGCCCGACCATTTGTAGGTTTGGCCGGAGACAACGATGCTTTGGCCGCCGGTGGGACTAAAATTGTAGGCCGCCAGATTGGTGCTCTGCGTGGGATTGGCGCCGTTGACTTTCTGCAGCGTGCCGACGAGCTGGAAATCCAGCACGTTGCTGCGGCCATGTCCGTTCATCCAGCCGACGACGTTCGGCAGGCCGTAGAGATGCACGGTGACGGTGCTATTAGTTGCGCCAAGATTCATCGCGTTGTTGTTGGCGGTGCCGCCCATGACCGGACCAGTGTCGTAAATCGTCAACTGGCCGGTG
>CAIKKJ010000157.1 GCA_903827955.1 uncultured Verrucomicrobia subdivision 3 bacterium | reverse complement strand
TGATAGTAGTCCAAAGATTTTTCCAGCATCGGCAAACGATTCCACAACGCGAACTGCGCCTCGTGCCACCAGTGCATTTCGAGATGGAACTTCCCTTCCCAAGTGTTGTAGGTCAGCCCGGTTTCCTGCGGCGGATTTTTGCCGCCGTCCTGGATGGCGGTGAGGTATTGCGAAAGGACGATGCGGCGTTCGAGTTCAAACCAGCGCGGATCTTTGCTGCCGGACAGGTCAATCGCGCCACCGGATTTCCAAAATTTGTTCCAGTTTTTTTGCGCAGCGCGTTGTGATTGAGCGAAGGTCGGAACATTTTTAACCAGCAATTTTTCAGGAGAAAATGCACAGCTGAATTCTAATTCGTCTGTTCTTCCCGCAATTTCATCCGTATCGCTAGGAAGAGCCGACATGTTGGCAGTGATGGATTTTTTCTGAAGCTGGGAAGCGTTCTTAAGCTCCGGCGGCAAACGAGCAGGGTGGATATCCAACGCAACTTCATACTGATGGTGGCCGGTCATTTTCAAAACGGCACCTCGTGTCCATCTCGCGGTGGCAAAATAAAGATCATGATCCAAACGGCGTGTGAATTCCGCCTGGCTCGATGTTTTCAAGGCAACCCGCGTTTCATGCGCCTCCGGTTTGTCCCAGTCCGCCGTCTTCACTTCGCCCGTGCCGTAGGGAAAGTGGATTTGAATCGCCAGCCGTCCGGATTTGACCAGCGGCGAAACGACGCGCACGGCAATCGCATCCAGCTGCGGATCGCAAACGGTGTGAACCACTACCAACTCGCCATCAAACTTGAACCGGCTCACAATCTCGCCGTTCCACAAATCCAGCTTCTGATTGATGTCTTTCAAATCATTCGTCGTCGCCAGCGAACCGTCCGCGTGCTTCAAGACGAAACCGATTTGTCCAAGATGCAGCCGGTGTGGATTGGACCGTAGCCATTGGCTTTCCGGTGTCCGCTTATTTCCAGGCACATCGCAATATGGAACCAGCCGCCCATTCAAATCGGGAAATTCTTTGAAGTGAAACGTGTCCACGTTCCAGTTGTTCGTGTTCGGAATCGTGTGCCAACCCCAGTCGGAAAGCGTGCCGAGCAGTGTCGTGTTTTCAAACGCCTCGGGAAATGTTTGCAGGCCGGTCGCGTCCACGGTGAAACAAAATTCGCCGTTGCCCACGCTCAACGGATTGGCCGCGTCGAAGCCCGCCAGCACCACTTCGTGCCGCGAAACGAGGGCATGGCGGTCAATCGCGGCGGACGCGGCAACGGTGGCAAACAGGACGAAACAATGGCTGGCAAGATTTATCAGGCTTTTCATTGGCTTGGCTTTCTGCTATTCTTGCCGGATTCGGTTGTAAAAAAAATCATTTAATCAAATGGCCAAACTTTTTCTTGGACTCGATTCCAGCACGCAAAGCTTGAGCGCGGTGGTCATTGACCTCGACGCGCGCAAGGTCATCTACGAACACTCGCTGAATTTCGACGCCGCCCTGCCGCAGTTCAAAACCAAGAACGGCGTGCTCCCCGGCCGCGACCCGCTGGTCAAACACAGCCCGCCGTTGCTCTGGGTCGCCGCGCTCGATTTGCTGTTCGCGCAGATGAAAAAGGACAAGGTTGCACTGAAGAACATTCTCGCCATCAGCGGCTGCGGCCAGCAGCACGGTTCGGTTTATCTGAATGACAAGGCGGTGGAAACACTCGCCGCGCTCGATCCAAAAAAATCACTCGTGGATAATCTCGCCGGTATTTTCGCACGCAAGACCTCGCCCATCTGGATGGATTCCTCGACCGCGAAGGAATGCGAAGAGATCCGCAAAAAACTCGGCGGCATCAAGTTCACCGCCTCGCGCACCGGCTCGGACACGTTCGAGCGTTTCACCGGCCCGCAGATCCGCAAATTCTACAAGACCGAGCCGAAGTCCTACGAAGCCACCACGCACATCGCGCTCGTCAGCTCGTTCATGGCCTCGCTGCTCGCGGGAAAAATTGCACCGATTGATTTCGGTGACGGCGCCGGGATGAACCTCATGGACATCCGCAAAAAAGTTTGGAACACCGACGCGCTCAAGGCCACGGCACCCAGCCTCATCGGCAAACTCCCACCGCTCGCGGACGCCGGTAAAGTCATCGGCCCCGTCAGTCCTTACTTCGTTCAAAAATACGGCATCAATCCGGAAGCGCTCGCCACCGTCTGGACCGGCGACAATCCGGCAAGCGTCGTCGGCCTCGGCCTCACCAAGCCCGGCCAGGTCGCCATCAGCCTCGGCACGAGCGACACGTTTTTTGGCACCATGGCGCAGGGCCACACCGACGAACACGGCGAAGGCCACGTCTTCGGCTCGCCCGCCGGCGGCTACATGACCTTGATCTGTTTCAAGAACGGTTCGCTCGCGCGCGAAAAAGTCCGCGATTACTACAAGATTTCCGACTGGAAAAAATTTGGCGCGCTCGTGGAATCCGCGCCCGTCGGCAACCACGGCGGCGTGCTCTTGCCGTGGTTCGATGCAGAAATCGTCCCGCGCGTGAACAAGCCGGGCGTCCATCGTTTTCACCTCGACGAAAAAGATGCCGCCGCAAACTGCCGCGCCGTGTTTGAAGCGCAGGCGCTCGCCATGCGGCTGCACTCCCAGTGGATGGACGTGATTCCCGAGCAGATTTTCGCCACCGGCGGCGCGGCCAACAACCCGCAGTTGCTGCAGATCATCGCCGACGTGATGAACTGTCGCGTCGTGCGCATTGAAGTTTCCAAGAGCGCCGCGCTCGGCTCGGCGTTGCAGGCGGCGCACGGGTTTCTCGTCGCAGCGGGCAAAAGCGCGGCATGGGACAAGCTCACCGCCGGCTTTACCAAGCCCGTGCCCGGCAGCGAAGTCAAACCCGACAAGAAGGCCACCAAAATTTACGACGCCATGCTCGACCAATACGCCGGCTGCGAGAGCGACGTGCTGGATGCCGGCTGACCCGCTCCAAAATGTGGTTTGCCAATCGTCCGTGATTTGAATACGGTTTGCCTGTGCCCGTCCAACTGAACATCACGACTACGATTTAGCGTTCACGGAAAACCCGTGGACGCCAGCGCCTCAACCCATTGGTTCGAGGCGTTTTTATTTACTGAAATGAAAGACAGAATTAACAAAATGAACAGAATTGGATTCTGGGTTTTAGAATTTTGTTAATTCTGTAAATTCTATCTCAATTTTTTATGGCCGAAGAAAATCAAAACCAGTCCCCGCAACCAACCCCCGAGCGCAACATGAACGAGCTGGAGCGCATCCGCCACTCTTGCGCCCACGTCCTCGCCACGGCCATTCTCCGTTTGTGGCCGGACGCGCAATTCGCCTACGGCCCTCCCGTTGAAAATGGGTTCTACTACGACTTGGAATGTTCGCACCGCATCTCGCCGGAAGATTTTGAAAAGATTGAGGCGGAGATGAAGAAGGAGATTAAGGCGAACAATCCGTTTGAAAAAATCATCGTCACGCGTGAACAAGCCATTGCCGATGCGAACGCCGGAAAACTTGGTTCGCTTGGTGGCCGAGACGCAGTCTCCAAGTTCAAATTGGATTTGCTCAAGCAGATTCCCGAGGGCGAGCCGATTTCCTACTACAAGAATGGCGATTTCCTCGATCTCTGCGCCGGGCCGCATGTGATGCGCACGGGCAACATCGGCGCGTTCAAGCTCACCAGCGTGGCCGCCGCGTATTACAAGGGTGACGAGAAAGGCCCGCAGCTTCAGCGCATCTACGGCACGGCGTTCAAGAACAAGACCGCGATGGACGAGTATTTCAAGATGATCGAGGAGGCCAAGCGCCGCGACCATCGCAAAATTGGCGCGGAGATGGGGCTGTTCGCGATTGACACGGAATTTGTCGGGCCGGGCATGCCGCTGTGGCTGCCCAAGGGCACGGTGCTCGTCGAGGAACTGGAGAAGCTGGCCAAGGAAACCGAATTCGCCGCCGGCTACGTCCGC
>CAIKKJ010000156.1 GCA_903827955.1 uncultured Verrucomicrobia subdivision 3 bacterium | reverse complement strand
TCCGCAGTCTTCAAAATGCTGCCTCTAGCGGGATTTCGCTTTTACGTTTGTCGGGCTTGGGCGAGTGTCCGTTTCCGTTGAAATGGGAATCGTGATTCGCCCCGGTTTTCTTATGGGTGGTTAAGTTGCTTGGCTTGATTGGATATACGTCGGCGTTAACACCGTCTTGTCCAGAATCTTCACCGCCGACCCGCCAAACTCCCACAGGCTTTGCTGGCCCGGAATTTGTTTGCCCCCCCGTCCGCAGTTACTTGGCTGGAGAATTTGTTTGAGCGTTTGCCAACACATTTTTATGAGGAACATCTTCCTGGCGAATTTGAACTTTGGCGACGACTTCCGGCAGCCATGAAATTGGATAACAGAGTTTACCGGAACTATCTGCGCCAACTTGAATCAGCCGCAGTTGCAAATGAAGCTCATACTCACCGGGGGTTTCTATTATAAATAAGTCTTTAATGCTAAAAGAGCAGATTTCACTGGGTTCATCGGCATATTTTTTAATCCCATTTGCTGTCAAGCGAGTATAAATTGTCTGGTGTGCATTAGTCCAATGGTTCCGCCAAACTTCAATTTCATGCTGGGTCAAAGGCTTGCCATAAATTTCGCCCAATTTTGTTTTTTGGATTTCACCCCCTCGATTGTCCAACAAAGCTACCCGACACAGATTTTTTACCGGCATATTCAAACACCCTATGAAATCAGTGCTCTGGTTAATGAGTGAAACCCAACAGACTGGAGGCTTTGCCAGAGCTTCCCCACCTCGCATGGGAACGCGACTTGAGATTTCCACTAAACACTTTAAACCATTTGTTTTAAGCATTTGATCTATATTCACAAGTTGAACATCGCGAAAATAAGATGTTAGATTAGTCGCCATGTTGCCAGTGGGATACTCTTTACCTTCAAAAAACGTTGCGTTTGTTGGCAAGGTGTCTCCCATTGCAACACAATTAAGCTGACAAATTAATGCCATTAAACCTAGAAATAACGTTTTCATTTTAAAGAATATTCTAAACTGGGATTTCCCATATGGTTTCATGCCCACGAACGGCGTGGGTGGTTTTCGCGATTTTCTGCCTGCTCCCAGATTATGCAAGTCTTTTTTCCAGTCCGCTTTCAGTTTTTGTCCGGCGCGGAAGGTGTTTCGACGCCATTTTGTGTTCCGATGCCATTTTTCTTCTGGAGGTGAAGACACCACCTCCGTAGTTGCCGTGGTTTTCATGTGATTCATTTCACTTTCCTTCATCCAGTTGCTGCTGCTGGTGATCTCAGCCGTCCAATCCGTTCCAAAATGGTCTGGAACAACTCTCTCGGCACCGCCACTTCCGCCATCTGGAAGATGATCTTCCGGGAATGGCGAACCACCTTCGCCCCGATCTTGATCAGTTTCTCCCGCAACGTCGTCAACGTCCAGTGACGCACCGCTTGGGGCAGCACCGCCTGACGCAGGAAGTTGCCCAAATTGTAGGCCAGCACGAACAGGTGCAGCCGCACCTGATTGTCCACAAAGTCGTGACAAGATAGCCTCGTCCATTTGACGGCGTTCTTGCCTTCCTTGATCCACTGCTCCGCCGTGCCCCGTTGATTATAGAACCGCACCACCCGTTTGGCTGGTCGGGTTAGATTGGTCACGATAAATCCGACCCGAGGAAAAAGTTCGCCATTGTGCCACTCCACCTTTGCCACCACGCGCCGGGCCTGATTCCAACTCTTGGCCTGATACAAAAAACCGGCATACCAGACCACCGGCGCGTTCGAGGGACGCCCCACCGGTCGGATCAGCAGTGGTTCGATGTCCCGCTGCAACGCATCATTGGCCGGCAGACGGATGGCATACTCGAATCCCTCGGCTTCCAAATATTCATAGAGCTCCGGGTTGGCAAAGGCGGCATCCGCCCGAAATTTGCGTGGAATATTTTTACCCTGATACCGCGCCACCACCGGTTCCAGCACCGCCCGCCAATCCTTGGCGCTATGCACGTTGCCATCTCGCAGCAGGGACTGCTCCACATCGCCAAACTGATTGAAGCAAAACAGCGGATGGTAGCAGGTGCAGCCGAAATGGCCGTTGAACGCGGTTCCTTCCTGCTCGCCATAGGTCTCGCTCACGGAACTATCCATGTCCAAAATGAGTTCCCGCATCGGCTGGCGTTCCCGTAGCCGGTCAATCCATTTTCCTGATAGCTTCGTCAACGCCTTCAAGTTGCCCGGTTGGGTCAATACCTCGGTCTCGAACCGTCCCATCTGGCTGGTGGACGCTGCTGTGTGTTCCGTGGCTCGCCCACCAACAATCTGCCGCATGGTAGGATCAACGGAGAGCCGTTCGGCATCATTGGTGTCTTCGTAACCTGCCAACCGGCTGAAGATGGACTGCCGCATCTGCGCTACCATCGAGTGTTGCGTGTTCTTACCCGTCCGACCATCACTCAACAGATTTTCACCCAGATCGGTTAGACCCAGTGCCGCATCCAGTTCCCGATAGGCCAGCAACCCGGCATCCGACGTGATCTTGGAACCGTGAAACTCCAGCTTCAACCGACTATCAAAAGCCATCCGCAGACCCGGTTTTATGCCTGCACCCGTTGGATTCTCGGTTTTTCGTTGGTTGGACATAGATGAAAGCCTTTGTTTATGCGGCTTTATTGTATGCCACTAACTCCTGCTTGTGAAGTTTATTTGGGAAATATGGGGTAAAACTATGAAGCAGGACGAAAATGACCAAAATCAAAAGAAAGAGTCCACGCTGGTCGTGGACAAGAAACCAAATGAGAAATCCCAGTTCAAACTGTCAGCGCAATTGAATAACAATCACATGAAACCAATCAAGACATCCCACAATTCGACCACCATGGCCTTGTGCGCCGGCGCCACGGCGTTGATGACTCTCAGCAACCAGACCCACGCGCAGTCCTCGGACGCGCTGCTCGACAAGCTCGTGGACAAGGGCATCCTGACCACGCAGGAGGCGCAGGACCTGCGCGACGAATCCGATAAGGGATTCACCACGGCGTTCCAGGCCAAGACCGGGATGCCGGACTGGGTGACGGGGTATAAGTTCAGCGGCGATTTCCGCGGGCGGTACGACCAGGTGGCCAGCACCGACGGCAACCAATATTTCACGGACCGCAACCGTTTTCGCTACCGGATCCGGGCAGGCGTGGTGGTTTCCATGCTGGACAGCGTGGAGACGGGTTTCAGCCTGACCTCCGACGATCCGGCCTCGAGCAGCGGCGGCTACAACAACGGCGGCAACCCCAACTCGGGTAACAGCACTGAGCAGGACAACGGCTCGAAGAAGAATGTCTACATCGACACCGCCTATGGCAAGTGGACGCCCCTGAACAGTGACGGCTGGTTCCTTTCCACCACCATCGGCAAAATGATTAACCCGCTCCAGTTCACGCCCATGGTGTTCGATAATGATTGGACACCGGAAGGCGTGGCACTGCAAGCCGGCTACACGTTCAATGACCAACACGCCATCGTCCTCAATACTGGCGCGTTTGTGGAAGACCAGGAAGTCAGCGGCTCGAACACTGGATCGGTTCCCGCCCCAGGCCTCTTTGGCGGCCAGGCGGCTTGGAATGCGAACTGGACCCCGAAACTGGGGACCTCGCTGGGTCTGGGCGGTTACACCATCGTCAACCCGGAAAACCTCACAACCGCCAATGTGCCGTACATCAACCAGGGCAACACGCGCGACGGAAATGGGGTTCTGGTCAATAACTACGCCCCCATCATCGCGGATGCCAGCGCGACCTACAAACTGGACTCGTTCCCACTCTACCCCGGCGCCTTCCCCATCAAGCTGCAGGGTGAATTCATCAACAACGTGGGCACCGTTCAAAACAATGATAACAACCAGGGCTATTGGGCGGGAATTACCTTCGGCAAATCCGGCACCAAGGGCACTTGGGATATTACCTATCGCTACGAGTATCTCGAGGCGGATGCGACCTATGACCAACTGGTGGATGACGACAACGGCGCCTACTACCAAAACGCGCCGGTCGGCGGCAAAGTCGGCTATTACAGCGGCACGAACGTCAAAGGCCACCTCTTCAAGGCCAACTACTCGTTCACCGATTCACTCACGCTCACCTTCAGCTGCTTTCTCAATCAGCTGATCAGTTCAAACCCTGGCGGCATCAGCGAGCCGAACAATAAAGCCATGCACGTCCAGGCGGACATGACGTGGAAATTCTGAACGTGTCACCGAAATGTCACTTACCAAAAAAGAAATCCCCCACTATTCTATCCCTATGAAACTGTTAAAAAACCTCCTCCTGCTTGGCGCCCTCGCGGCCGTCACCAGCGCCGGCGCCCAGGCCGGCAACATCACCGTCAAGGGCTCGGACACCCTGGTCATCCTCGCCCAGAAATGGGCCGAGACCTACATGGCGAGCCATCCGGATGTGAAAATCCAGGTCAGCGGCGGCGGCTCCGGCATCGGCTTCGCCGCCCTCCAGAACCAGACCACCGACCTGTGCGACGCCTCTCGCAAGGCCAAGGCCTCCGAAATCGCCAACTGCATGAAGACTTTTGGCGGCAAACGCCCGGTCGAATACAAGGTCGCTCTGGATGGCCTCTCGGTGTATGTGAACGGTCAGAATCCCATCAAGGAGCTCACGCTCGACCAACTCAAGGACATCTTCACCGGCAAAGTGAAGAACTGGAAGGCCTTCGGCGGACCCGACGCCCCCATCACCGTTTACAGCCGCGAAAACAGCTCCGGCACGTATGAGTTTTACAAGGAACACGTCCTCAAGGGATCGGACTTTGCCGCCAGCGCCCAGACCATGCCCGGCACGGCGGCCATTTTGCAGGCCGTCAGCAAGGACAAAAACGGCATCGGCTACGGCGGCGGCGCCTACGGGGCGGGCGCCAAACATCTTGCCATCAAAAAAAATGAGTCCTCCCCGGCCATTGAGCCCACGGAGGAGAACATCGTCAACGGCACCTACCCGATCTGGCGCTACCTGTACGTGTATGTGAACCCGGCTTTGGACAAGGGCGAGATCGGCGCCTATTTGAAATGGATCCGCAGCGATGACGGCCAGAAAACCGTCAAGGATGTCGGCTATTTCCCGCTGCCGGCAAACCGGCGTCAATGATTTAGTCACCGGTTCCTCCGGCTGATCCAGGTTGAAAGGGTGTCACTGGGTTGCCGCGTAAAAAGTCTTGCCAGTGGATGTCATAAGTAGCCATCCAAGTGAAAAGAAAATATGCCAGCATAAAAAAATAAACTGGGATTTCCCATTTGGTTTCTTGTCCACGACCGGCGTGGACTCTTTTTTTTGATTTTGGTTTAAAGGGATATTAACGAATAAAATATACTAAATACGTAAATATGCTGGTATATCTGATGGAATGAGGTTAGCGTTGTGGGATGGCAAGACCCCGAGCAAAACTAGATTGTAGCGGCGAGGCTGATTTGGTCATCCGCCGCCTTGAAACGGAACCTGCTGGTGGCCGGCGCGAGCGACTGCTAGCCGTCCGCCTTGGTTTGGCGGGCGAGCTGGGACTGGCTCAGATCGCTAACGCGGTGGGCCGCTCCCGGGCCACCATCCAGACTTGGTTTAACACCTACCGGCAGGGCGGCGTCGATGCGCTGCTTTACGATGCGCGCAATGACAACCCCGGCCGCCCCAGTGAGCTTTCCGGTCTGGCACTGGTCGAGCTACAGAAAGATTTGGAAAACGGACGCTGGCGGAGTGTGCCGCAAGTGCAACGCTGGCTGGCCCAGACGCATGGGATCCAGCTGGCGTTGAGCAGTCTGTATGACCGCCTGGGAAAAGTCGGCGCGCGGTTGCGGGTCCCGCGCAAAAGCCATTGCAAAAAAGACCCCGCCGCCAGCGTTGAGTTTCGCACGGAACTGGCGTCCAAGCTCACGGCCTTGGCTTTGCCAGCGAGCCGACCAGTGCGCCTGTGGGTGCTGGATGAAATGCGCTACGGGCTCCATGGCTTCACCCGCCGAGTCTGGGGCCTGCCGAACTTCCGTCCGGTCGTGCCCACCCAGCAAAAATATCAGTGGGGCTTTGTCTATGGCGCGGTGGGAGTGGGCTTGAGCCGCGCGGAGTTCCTGCTCACCGAAACCATGGATCAACCCCATAGCCAGCAGTTCTACCGGCAAATCGGACACAGCGATCCCGCGGCCGTTCATGTGGTCATTCAGGATGGCGCGGGCTTTCATCTGCGGGATGGCGATGCCCACCTGCCAGACCACGTGCGCATTATCACCCTGCCGGCCTACAGTCCGGAGTTAAACCCGATGTAAACGGCGGAATTGATAACTATATTGACTCGGCTGGCGGCAGTATTCCGCAACAATTCTACATCATTAGTTCGCCGTAACTGACAAGACAACCGTCAATCCGATACGGATTGACGGTTCTAGAAGCGGCCAGGGGTTTAGGTCGTTACAACCTGAGCGAGTGTATGCTTTCAAAAATTGACTAAGCATCTGCGATCCACAGATTCCTGCGCCTTGAGGCACATATGCACCGACCATTTGCCGTCTTCGCCCGTTGCAGACAGAGCTGTTCCTTGGCTGACGGCCCGTGAAACCATCTGGATTTGATCCACTAGTTCATAAACTTCGCCGGTCAACTTGGTTATGGGAACTTCCCTCAATGTATCACCTTCAAGATGCTTGAGTGAAAAAGTTGGGTGAAACGTGCGGTCAAACGCACCGCTCCAACTGGCCCACAATGCGCCTTTGGTGCCCGTGATTTTTACGACCTGATGATGTTCAAACGCACTCAAGGTTTGCGAAATCACCGCATAAGCTCCGCGCGGAAAGTTTACAATGGCGCTGAAGTTATCCTGTAATTCAGGATGTTCCAAACGACGCGCGTTGGCGCGGGCATAAACGCTTTGCGGATTTCCTAATTTTGAGAAATACCAGCGGGCCAGATCGAAAAAATGTATTGGTTCTTCCAGTATCCAATTACCCACGCGGTTGATGTCGTAGCGCCAGCCGCCGGCACCCTGACGATAAGGATTGCGCCATAACTCAATCAATGCATATTGCGGTTCGCCAATCGCGCCGGCATCAATCATTTCCTTAACCTTGCCCCATAACGAAGACAGCCGGAATTCATGGCCGATGGCGAGGAGCTTTTGCTGTTGTTGCGCTAGTCTAATAAGATCATCACAGTGAGATAGATTTGCTGACATTGGTTTTTCCAGCAGTAGATGTTTGTTAGCGCGCAAAACAGCGGAACCAACTTCGTGGTGCAAATCTGTGGGCAAAACCACGTCCACCACATCAATATCTGGGCGGGTGAGTAGTGCGCGATAGTCGCTGACAATTTGCGCCGACGGATGATGTGTTCGCGCTTCGGCTTGGGTGGCCGGCGAGCGCGCAGCAATGCAAACCAGTTCGGATTCCGCACATTCGGTGATGGCGCGGGCATGATGTCGCCCCCACGCTCCGAATCCAATCAGTCCAAAACGAACTTTGTTCATTGATAACTTAGGTTAGGAAAGTTTCCAAGGCTGGCGGTAATCCCGGGTGAGCAGTTTAGAAGCTTCCGGATCGTTGAGAATGGTTTCGGACTTCGCGTCCCAAATTAGTTTGCGCCCGACCAACATGGAGATAAGCCCAAGATGACCTGGAATGGTGGAATGATGCGCTGTTTCCGCCGGCGTAATGGTAGGTTTTCGCGATTTGATGCTGGCGAGAAAGTTTCCGTGATGATCGGTGGATTGGTAAAGTTTGATTTTGCGTAATTCGTCGGGCATTTGTTTCCACCTTTTCCATTCGGGATTCGAGGCGTCGAATTTTTCCCGGTCCACATGCACCCAGCCGTCCGTGCCGATCCATTTGGTCCCGCCGGCGATGTCCGGATAACCGCCCGCAATGGTCATTTCTATGCCACGAGGATATTTCAATTCAATCCGATACACTTTCGCGGCATCCCACACGCCACCCGGCGGCGGGAATTCACCGTGCGCTTCAATTTCAGAAGGTCCCGAGTTATCAAAGTCGCAACCCCAGTGGGCTATGTCCACGTGATGACCGCCCCAATCCATTAATTGCCCGCCGCCAAAGTTATAGTTCCAGCGCCAGTGACGGTGCAATCGTCCGGGGATGTAAGGAATCATCTTCGCCGGCCCCACCCATAAATCGTAATCCAATTCCGGCGGCGGCGGCACCGGCAGCATCCGATTCTTCTCGCTGGTTTCCGCGCCGTTGTAATCTTTGGGCAGGCCGACCTCCACGCGTTTGATGGTGCCGATGAGTCCGTTACGGACGATTTCGGCGGCCTTGTGAAAATTTCTGACCGAGCGCTGCCAGGAACCCGTCTGCCAGATGCGGTCGTTATCATGAACGGCACGAACAATCGCCTGTTGTTCGCCGATGGTGTGGGCAAGTGGCTTTTCACCATAGATGTCTTTTTTTTGACGAGCTGCTTCCACCGATGCCATCGCGTGCCAGTGATCCGGCAGGGCAATCATAACTGCATCAATATCCTTTCGCGCGAGTAGTTCGCGGAAATCGTGATAGGCTTTGCAATCCTGGTTGTCGTATTGTTCGTTCACGACCTTTACCAGATTGTTGAGACGGATCTTGTCCACGTCACACGCGGCGACTACCTGGCAATCGCTTTCATTCAGAAACGATTTTGTATTGCCCATGCCCATGTTGCCGCAGCCGATGATGCCGAGCGTAATCCGCTTCGATGGTGCCACCGCCCCGTCTAGTCCCAGCGCATGACCCGGAATGAACGTGGGCAACACCAGCGCTGCGCCTGTCTTGGCGATGAAACTTCGTCGGCTCATTCCGTCGCGGCGGTGATTTGATTTTGCGGACGTATGTGGCGACGGAGCGATGGGAATTTTCTTCATAGGATTAAATTGAGGGATTACGGAAGGATTGGAAATTATTTTTTATTTGGAATATGTATTCAAAAAAAATTGTTCATGCAAGTTGATTGCTGCTCCCGAGGTCAGCGCGTGGGTTTCCACTTGTGTAGCGCCAAAGCGGCCGCGCCAAGCGCTCCGTTGAAACTTCCTAGTTCAGAATCCACCACCACCGGCGCGGGCTGGCTGGATTCGGCACAAAATTCATCCACCGCTTTTTGCAACGGGTTCAAGAATGAAGCGCCCAAGTTAACCAGCGGTCCAGCGAGAATAATTTTTGGCGGATTAAATAGCGCATTCAACTGGCAGCAAGCCCAGCCCAAAGTTTGCGCCACATCCGCGAGCACGCGGTTTACAAATTCGTCCCCCTTGGTTGACGCATAAACGATGTCGTCGAAAGTCAGTTCAGTTCCCAGTGCGGTGAGAATGGTGCTCTCGCCCTGTTTGATGCCCTCGCGAACCACATTCAAAATTGCTGGAATGGAAGCGGTTTGCTCCAACGCCTGTAAGCCGCCACACCCCCAAATCGTGGAATTCTTTTTGCTGGTTCCGCTGCGGCGCGCAAACGGGCCGAATGGACAGAGCCATCCGCGGATTTCGCCTGCCAGGTTTTTTTCGCCATGTAACAGTTCGCCGCGTACGATGATGCCGGCGGCAATGCCCGTGCGGATGCCCAAGCAAACAAAATTTTCCAGCCTGCGCCCCTGGCCAAACCACAGCTCTGCCAGCGCCATCGAGCGGATGTTGTTTTCCATAAAAACATCTACTTTGAAACGATTGTTAATCTGTCTGGCGAGCGGAATGTTTTCCCATCCAAGAATATGCGCGTAACGCACTGCTGTTTGACCTTCCGGGTCAACCAACCCCGGCACCCCGATACCGATACCAAGCAAGTTTTTCGTTTTTCCCTCGGCGAGTTCCTCAATGACCCCAACAATTTTAGAAATAATTTCGTCCGCCGAATCGGTGGGCAGAATGTTTTTTTGAATCTGGCGGATTGGCTTCTGAGAAAAATCCACAATGGTGCCAAGCAGTTTTTGTGCATCGAAATCAACTCCGATGAACGAACCGCCACCGGGATTCAACGCCAGCAATGTCGGCGGACGACCGTAATCACGTTCTGTTTTTTGCCATTCCACCAAGAAGCCCTCGGAGATCAAACGGTCAACATAAGCACCAACAGTCGAAGGCGCGAGCTTGAGCTGGCTAGCCAGTTCCACGCGGGACAAATCCTGCCTCGCCCGCACTCGCAGCAACAATTCCGCCTCCAGATTTGATACGGTCAGGTGTTTGTATCGTGTCAACCGACGAACTGGCTTGCGCTTTCCGTTTGACTTGACCAAAGATAGAACCATAGAATTTATTCTTTCCCACAATACTATTTTCTTTCAAAAAAAGTCAATGGATTTGTTCAACAGTTGCATGGGATAGAACCAGGGTCTTGCCGTTTGGCGGTTGAAGTGGTTGCGGCTGAGCGCGAAAAGTTTTTACTAGACGCCTGACGGCTTTTCTGGCTCTGTAGTTTGGGGTGAAAGATTTTCCCCCAGCCGGGCTCACGGTGCGCGTCGCCACACCTGCCGAAGCGGCCGCCTTCGATGCTCAACTTATGAACCCTTCAAACCGAAAGATCCTACCCATGTCGCCCGCGTTTTCCCAAATGAAAAATCCCTCCTCTGGCTGATCTCCGCGCTTTTATGCGAAACCAGCGACGATTGGGAAACCGGAAAAATCTACCTCAGCATGGAAAACAAAAACCCACCCTCAGTTTGAACTCGTCAAATTTACAGACAAAAGAATTGCGCCGCCCGGTATAGGCTGATACGCACCATGTCGCCGTTATGCATATTGCCGGTTTGAATTTTGTTTTGTCGTATTTTGTTCACGGTTGTAAGCTGTCTGCCACAAATTTCATGCAAGAGCCAACGCATATCCTGACCGGGGCCATCATTCAAAAAGCTTTTGGCGGAATCAAATCCCGCGGGATTGGTCTCGGCCTGACGGCTGTAGTGGCTTTTTTGTCCCATGGTTTTCTCGACGAACTGGCAAGAACCACCTACCACCCGGCGGATCCCGATTTTCACAGTCCTTTTTGGATACGTTATCATTTCGCGGTGGCGGTGACTTCGATCATTTTTATTTTTTGGTTGTGGAAACAATGCAAGTGGGGAATTTTTTTTGCCGCGTTGCCGGATGTGGATTGGATTTTCATCCATGGGCAGGAAATATTTGACATCAAGGTTCCTTTCTACCAGCACCCGCATTTGCATGACCTGCTCCATTTGATTTACCACCATATCCCGCCCTTTTCATGGCTGACCGCCTTATTGGACCGGTTGCCCAACAACCGTCACAGTCCATGGGCCTGCTTATGGGAGGTGTTGCTCGTGGCAGTAATGTTGTTGGCACTTCGCTTAATGAACATGGCGCAAAAATCAGCCGTGAAGCCATTCATAAACTGCGGTTCATAACGGTTGTTTTCGAAGCAGGGCAGGCACGGCATTGCCGTGGTTATCGTGCCGCCGTAACATTGAATTGCATTTTCAGGCGTATATCATCCGACGCGGCGCCAATAAGCAGTTGGTATTCGCCAGGCTCAACAATATATTTTTTTTTACTGGTATCCCAGCAGCTTAGATATTTCGCCGGAATATAAATCGAAGTCTGCGTTGATTGTCCTCGGGATAAGTGCAGACGAGTGAAACCGCAGAGCGCGAGCTTTGGCTGTGGCACCGCCGAATGAACGTGTCGAAAATAGACCTGCGCCACTTCATCACCGTCGCGCGTGCCGGAATTTTTCACCGTAAATGAAAGTTTCAGCGTATCGTCCGGCGTGATTGTTTTCCCGGTTAATGTCACGCCAATGTAATCAAATTTCGTGTAACTTAAGCCATGTCCGAAAGCGAATTCTGGCTTCCCGTTGAAGTAACGATAAGTGCGGTTACTCATGGAATAATTCTCGAACGCGGGCAGGTCATCGGTTGAACCGTAAAAAGTGACGGGCAATCGCCCGGCGGGACTAACGTCACCAAACAAAATCTCGGCGACGGCGCGACCGCCTTGTTCGCCGGGATACCACGCCTGCACAATGGCCGGAAGATGTTTTACCGCCCACGGCATTGCCATTGCGCTGCCGCTGCAATTTACAAATATGACAAGTTTGCCGGTAGCTTGTAATGCTTTGAGAAATCTGGTCTGGCCTTCGGGCAATTCAATCTTTGTGCGGTCGCCGCCGTTGAAGCCATCAAAATGAATTTTCGTTAATTCCTCACCTTCAAGCTGGGAACTAATACCTCCGACATAAATAACAACGTCAGCGGCAGTGGCGGCGGCGATAGACTTTTCCCAATTACTAGAATCCAGTGGTTTTCCCTTCTCCGGCAGGACCAACGGACAACCTGGTTCATAGTCCACTTGAATATTGTTGCCTGCGAGTGCCTTAATCCCATCAAGAATCGCAGTTGTCCGGGAAGGTTTTCCGTGGTAGTTGCCCAGCAACAGTGGGACGGAATTTGCATTGGTTCCGATGACGGCGATTCGTTTGAGTTTGGTTCGATCCAAGGGCAGTACACCGTTGTTTTTCAATAACACAATGGATTCCTCGGCAACCTTAAGTGCGAGTGCCTCATGTTCGAGAGTGTTGTTTTGATCCATACCGATTTTTGACCAAGGCACCAGCGACGGCGGGTCGAACATGCCCAGCCGAAAGCGGGCCTCAAGCGAATGGCTTAAGGCGGTATTTATTTCACATTCAGAAATCAACCCTGCCTGCACGGCTGGAATCAGGGAATCATATTCCGGGCCGCCGCCGCTGCACATATCGCAACCAGCCTTAACGGCCACTGCGGCCGCCGCTGCTGCTGTTGGGACGTATTTATGATGTTTGTTTATGTCTCGTATTGCCCCGCCATCGGAAACTACAAAGCCGTTGAACCCCCATTGCTTTCTAAGCAGGTCGGTCAATAGGAAAGGGTTTGCGCAATCCGGCACACCGTTCAGAGCGCTGTAGGCTCCCATCACGCAATCCACATGACCTTCGCGCACGGTCGCTTCAAAGGCCGGCAAGTAAGTTTCATACAAATCTCGTTCGCTGGGCATCGTATTGAAGTGGTGACGCTCTGGCTCCGGGCCGCTATGCACGGCAAAATGTTTGGCGCCGGCGATGGTCTTGAAGTAGTTGGAATCATTGCCTTGCAATCCCTGGATAAAGGCGACGGCCGTTTGCGCGGTCAGAAAAGGATCTTCTCCGTAGGTTTCCTGTCCACGTCCCCAGCGTGGGTCACGGAAAATGTTGATGTTGGGCGTGTAAAAATTAAGGCCCATATGCACCGCGCTATCACCATGGTGTTTGGCGCTGTAATCATTATGGATGGCCCTGGCTTCGGTGGCGATTGTGTCCGCCTCCTTTTGGATTAATGGCGGGTCCCAAGTGGCGGCCATACCAATTGCCTGCGGGAACACCGTTGTAAAGCCTTCGCGGGCAGCCACGCCGTGGAGACATTCGTTCCGGTAGCTGTAGGCGGGAATATTGAGCCGGGGAATGGCGCATGCGTCACAGTTCAATTGTGAAACTTTTTCAGCGAGCGACAACCGGCGCACCAGGTCTTTTACCCGCAGGTCGGTCGGCTGTGAAAAATCTTTCCAGATTTCTGGACCGTCAATGACCGGCACGATTGCCGCAGCGACATTCATGTTGGCATTGGTGGCGGCAAGTTCCGCTGATTGCAAATGCCAAACCAAATTTGATGCAGAGAAAATAGCAATAATAAATCTCAGCTCGGGATGAGTTTTCATATTATGGCGGTATTCTTGGGTGTGTCTGTTTCTAGTTTGCGGAAATTTTATCCAAAGATTTACCTTCGATGGACTCGCGTTCAAAAATCAAGGCTTCGGCCACTTGGTCGAAGGTTTGGGTCGGTGCGGCCGTAAGCAAACTTACCACCATCAAGGCGATCGCTCCCATTATTGTGGCGGGTAAGATGGGGTTGTTGATGAAGGGCATGGCTGCCAAAGACACCGCAGGCGTTACCACGAGAGCGGCTAGCGCACCACGCCAGTTCGCACGTTGCCAGAATCGTCCAAGTACGATGATGACCGCCAATCCGCTCATGGTGACGGGTAAAAACTTGACGACGAATCCAACGATGCTGCCGGTAAAGAGAGCCATAGTCGTGGAGACGATAAACACACACGCTAGCGCGCGCCGCACTACGACCAATGGTTGCTTTGGATGACGGCCGGTTACCATGTGAAAAATATGTCGCACAAAAAACGTGCCGGCAGCTGCGGCAGTGCCATTGGCGGCGGAGGACATGCCTGACACAATCGCAACCACGATAAAAGCCGCCAGCCAAGTTGGCAGGACATTCATGGCCAACCATGGCAGCGCCTCATCCGTGACGGTTAGATCTGGGTTCAGTCGAAATGTGTAAATGCCCGCTATCCCGATTGCTGCCGAAAAAATAACCACAACCACCCCGGAAGTTATCATGCTCCATTTAGCGCCGGCTTCAGTATGGGCGCAATACATGGTCAGTCGGCGTCCGGGATCAGCCACAACGCTGACCACCAACACGAAGATCAGGTTGAACACTTTCCATCCGCCAAAAGAGTCAACGCCTAGGAAGGAAAAGTATTCGGGAGGAACGGCGTGTCGTAATCCTTCCAACCCGCCGGCGGTGTGCAACACGGAGTGAATCAGGCAGCCAAAACCACCGAACAATATCAGTGTCTGGATCACATCCGTATAAACAACCGCTTTCAATCCGCCGGGAATTGAAATGAGAGCTTTTGCAAACCCCGCCAGGACGATGCAAACTCCATGGGGCAATCCGGTGACAGCCCCAACCACGGCAGCCCCACCTAAAATTTGAACAGTCAGCCAGCACAATTGAGAAAAAAACACCGCGATGTTTGAAAAGCCAACAATGGTCGGGTTTGCCTCGTAGTAGCAGGCAATTTCTTCACTGAGAGTCATGAAATTATAACGCCGCATTTTAGCGAAGAAAAATCCGGTTAGAAGCGTGCCCAAACCCAGCCCAATCGGATAGGCGCATCCTGCCCAGCCGTGTTTATAAGCCAGACCGGAACCACCGATGATCACTCCGGTGCCAATGCAAGTGCCGACAATGGTGCCGGTCAGCGCCCAATAGGGAAGGCCGCGTCCTGCCACAAGGTAATCGGCAGCCTTTTTCGTTCGCCTCATCCAAAAGAATGAAACGATAGTCGTCAGGACTAAATAAATGATGAGCCCTATGGCGATGGCGGCATGTTTGGCCATGTTGTCAGAAATCGGACTTTAACAGAATGAGATGCAACGTATTGCTATTCATTTGATCAGTTCTCATATTTATTTGAATTAATGCTAATTAGAAATAAATTGCTGCGATCTCGAAATCAATGTTAAAAAGCATTTTCCTTTGTGTGCCAGGTTTAACAGGAGGATCACATTTGTTAAAAAACAATTTAAATTACATTTCTGCATGTTTTGAGGCTAATAAATTCTAAGTGATTTTGCAAAAAAGTTGACTTTTTTTAAATTTCGTTTTAGAAATAAAGCTGAATTCAATCAGCGCATGCATACGCAATCTAAACTTATGAAAAAAATTGTAGTTTTGGCCATGGCTTTGCTCGGTATTTTAAACAGCAAAGCGCAAACTTCCACTTATTTTCAGGCGGTGACGAACCTCAATCCCGTCGGTTATTGGCC
>CAIKKJ010000155.1 GCA_903827955.1 uncultured Verrucomicrobia subdivision 3 bacterium | reverse complement strand
TGGTCACACCCTTGTTAAACGTCGCCGTCCCAACTTGACCGCTGCCGCTGCCCGTCGTCGCACCCGTCAAAACATAAGCCAAGCTCGAGCCCGCGCAGTTGTCGCCAAAGGCCGCGTTCGTCACCGCCACCGACGCGTAGCAATGGCCCGCGTCCGTGTTCGCTGTGATCGCCGTCGTCGCCGTCACCGTCGGGTTCTGCTTATCGGCATTGACCGTCACGGTGAAGGATTTGTTGGTCACATTGCCGGCAGTATCAGTGGCTTGATAGGTTATCGTGGTCGTTCCGGCCGGAAATAAATTGCCGCTGGTCAAACCCGCCGTCTGCACCAAAGTGGGAGTTCCGCAATTATCAGTCGCCGTTGGTGCCGTCCATGAGATGGTTGCGCCGCAAGCATTGAAATCCATGTTGACCGGCCCAATATTAGCCGGAAAGCCGACGAAATTAGGCAGCGTCGTATCAGCATTAATTGTAATCGTGCCGTTGTTGGTAGCGTATGAGGATTGTAACGCATCCAAACCCTTCACCGTAAAGGACGCATTATTTGCGGTAGGCGTCGAACACGTGGTGGAAATGGTCAAGGTGGTGGTCTTTGAAGTGTCGGCGGAACTAAATGAAACGGTCGAGGGAGAAAAACTGAACGAGGCACCGGTGGGCAAACTGGTGGTTAAGCTCATGGCGACAATAAAGGGGCCGCTAGAGCCGCCACCGGTTCCGCGAACAATGGTGACGACATAGGTGGCACTACCGCCGACGTCAACCGGGTTACCGGTTGGCGCACCGACCGTCACGGTGCCCACGTGGGCGGCGCGGCTGGTCGTTGGTGCCATGAAGGCAAGTGTGGCCACAACCATGGCTCCGAGCCAGCGCGACATTCCGGCAGCTTCGGCCAATCGGCCGAAAAAGGTGGCAACCTTTTTTGAATGGTGGTGATTCATATTTGTCGAATGCATATTGATCGTCCTTTCACTGGTCGTTGCTGCTGCAGTCTCCGCGCGTAAATCGTTCTGGTTTTTCATGGCTTCGTTTGGAAAATTTTTTTGTTGGTAAATCCCGATGGTGGCGCGCTATTTTGAATTAAGTCTATTGGGCAAGTATGGAATCGGCCTGAATAAAAATTCCTTTAACCGAAAATGTGTTTTCCCGAAAAAACTTGGTTGAATTGTGATTCATATTTCCAACTATTTTTATGCCCTGACACACTGGCTTTTTTCTGATTTACTGGTCAAAGCTAACAAAAGTCCAATGCTTTGTCCATATTATATTTGGTTACGATTTCATGGCAGAAAAGCAGCCGAAGAAACAACTCAAAGCCTGGCAATGCGGGCGGAGTAGGACTAAAGCTGTGGTCGCAGGCAAAGTTTGTGGCTTTGGGACAGCACCAGCCAGACGGCGAGCAGGAGGAGGCAACTGTTCTCGGTGAGTTTGTGGCAGGCGAACACTTCGCCGTTGCCGCAGCCGCAGTCGAATTTTACCGCGCAAAACGCAATGGATTTCAGCGCAGCCAGGCTCAAGGCGCGATGAAAAATCGCCGCAGTGAAGGTCGTCAGCAGCCCAAAAGCAACCAAAGCCGTGCCGCGAACGGCGATTCCAGCCAATAACAACAGGCCGCAGAAGATTTCCAACCAGGGCAGGGCGGCGGCGATGGCGTTCAAATACCAATAATGATGAACCAGATCATATTCCCGGAGCAATTTTAGAAAATCCACCGGATGCAACGCTTTGTGCGCGCCTAAATAAAGAAAGGTGCCACCCAATAGCCAGCGAGCCAGCACACTGAACCACTCCGCGGCGCTGGCCGTGGATGTTTTGGGGGCGTTCATGGTTGGGTTTGCAGTTGGCCGCTATTTTGCGCTCCGGTTTCAACCGGAAAATGCCGGCTATTCCATTCTGTGATGCCACCCGTGAAAACAAATAACTTTTGATTCGGCACGCCCGCATCCCGCAAAGCCACAGCGGCAAACTGGCTGTCTTCACATTCGCCACCGGTGCAATAAACCACAATTTTTTCCGCGTTTTGGCAAACCGACAAAACGCCGGCCAGATATATTTCCGGATGATAATGATCAAATTGGAATGCCCCCGGAATGTGGCCCGCCTGATAATGCGAATCATCACGGGCATCAAGGAAAATGAACTGTTGCTGGAGATATTTGGGTTCGTTAAAAAGCTGGCGGGCCTGCGCGGCGTCCACCCATTGCAAGCCGTTTTGTTTTAAGCCAGCAATCACAGGGGGTTCGGAAGCCGCGTTGGTGATTGCCACAACCGGCAATTTGGGTTCGTTTGGAAAAAAATCATGCGCTAAGCCAAGTCCGCGCGGGGAAAGGCAATTTGCCAGAAAGCCCAGCGCACTGCCGGCCAGCAACACCAGCAACGCTTCACCGACCACCTGCCGCGTGCCGCGCCAGCGACTCGTCCGGGCTGGCAAATCACCTGTGTTCACGCGGTTTTTCTGATGGCCGGGTTATTTAAGCGCCTTGACCGGCACTGTAATGACCGGAAACTGCGGATGCGACGTTTTGACGGTGAACTGCAAATCGGGAGCGGCGACAAAGCCTTTCGGAAACAACAGTTCCGCCGTGAACTGTTTGCCGGGCTGCGGTTCGGTCAGTTTGACCTGAACATTGGTGTCGTTGATGGACGGTTCCAGCAGCACCAGCGGGTTGGCGCCGCTGTTCTGCATGATGGAAATGGTGGTGACATAAAAATTATTCGCCGCATTGGCCGGAATCATGATTTGCGGAGGGGAAACGGTCACTGCCTGCTGAATGATCGCCATCGCAACCACGGGAATGGCCGGCATGTTGGTGTTGGAGGTGCGCAGCGTAATCTGGCCCTGCAAGCGCGGATAATTATAGGGCGGCGAGACGTGAACGATGAGCTTGTAATCCTTACCGGGTATGTTGGTTTGAATTTCGGCGGTAAAGTTCGTGATGTTCACCTCCGGCGGCGCAATCGTCACGGGCACATCGGTGTTGTTGGTCACGTCCACCGTCATCGTCGCATTCGTCGTCACATCGGATGACAGATTAAAGACGGCATACTGCGGATTGATATCAATCGGGCGCCAGATTTGGCCGTGCAATTTAAGATCCAAAGACGGCTGCGTCTTGGAATTGGAAGTCACCTTGACCATTTTATCAATCGTCCCCGCCCGCCCAGTGGTGTCGAATTGGATGGGAATGACGCCCGTCTGCCCGGGCGCAACTTCCTTTGTCCAATTGCCGGCCACGGTGCAACCGCAATACGGATGGACATCGGTCAAGACCAGCGTGGCATTGCCGGTGTTGGTGAAAACGTAATCGTGCTTCACCATGGTGCCGATGTTGACCGTGCCGAAATCATAAAGCGGCGTGGCGAAAGCGATTTCCGCCGCGCCATTCGTGGGCTGGTCAGATGCCGCACCAACCGTGGCGGCCGCCAAGCCCGTCAAAACTAGGTTCAAAAAGGAAAATCGTGCATTCATAATCAGTTGAAATCCGACAAGGTTCTCGCGCTCCCGTTCATTTGCGGCCGATGATTTTGCGTTTAGAAAAAATGGAGCGAGCGAAGGGATTTGAACCCTCGACGTTCACCTTGGCAAGGTGATGCTCTACCAACTGAGCTACGCTCGCGTCCGAAAGTTTTGAGATTGTAGTGTAGCCACGCCAACAGGCAAGCCCCAATTTCAAGCCGCCGCCTCACCCAACGTCGCCCGGATGACTTTCAACAAATAATCATGCTCAATCGGCTTTTGAAAAAATGCCACCGCGCCGGATTGCGTCGCGCGTTCCTTGGACTTGGGATCCTCGCTGCCCGTGATGATGATGATGGGGATTTTTTTAGCCGTTTCCAGCCGGTGAAACCAGTCCATGATGCGAAAACCGTCCCACGGCACGCCACCGACATCCGGCGGAAAACTGATATCCAGCAGAATCAAATCCGGGTTTTCCTTGCGCGCGGCCGCGACCGCCTCCGAACCATCCATCGCCGTGACTACGCGATAACCCGCGCCTTGCAGCTTTAAGGAAATCGTCTTGATGACAATCTCGTTGTCATCCACCACCAAAATAGTCTTGGCCGGCGCGGCGCTCATAATTCCTGAATTTATTTGTTAAAACGTGAACCTTGCTGGCGGACACTAACAAAGCCATCCCGCCGCGCAAAGAAATTTCTCTCCATCACCCCGCCTCTGCGGCTAAACTCCGCCGCGTGAGTAATGAATTTTACGCCCCCGGCGATCAGCGCGCCGCGAAGGTCAACGACCTCTTCGCCCGCATCGCCCGCCGCTACGATTTTTTGAACGACCTCCAGAGCTTCGGCCTCCACCGCTCCTGGAAACGCCGCGTGGTGCAGCTCGCGCAAATCAAAACCGGCGACCGCGCCCTCGATCTCTGCTGCGGCACCGGCGACATTTCCTTCGCCCTCGCGCAACGCGGCGCGGAAACCACCGGCCTAGATTTCAGCGCGCAGATGTTGGAAGTGGCGGCACAACGCCACGACAACCTTAAAACCAAACATTTAAAATTTCTGCAGGGCGACGCGCAAAATCTTCCCTTCGCGGAAAATTCCTTCGACATCGTCACCGTCGGCTACGGGCTGCGGAATTTGACGAGCTGGGAACGCGGCGTGGACGAGATGTTCCGCGTGGCGAAGCCCGGTGCGCGGCTCATCGTGCTGGATTTTGGCAAACCGCCGAACGCGCTGTGGCGCGCGATTTATTTCACGCACCTGCGGCTCTCCGTGCCGCTCATCGGGCTGCTGTTCTGCGGCAACGCGCAGGCTTACGCTTACATTTTGGAATCGCTCAAGCATTATCCCGCGCAACTGGCGGTGGCGGACAAGATGCGCGCGTTGAACCTGAAAAACGTCCGCGTCATCAACCTGCTCGGCGGCGCGATGGCGATTAACTACGGGGAAAAGGCGGGGTAATATCCTGTGGCGCAGGAAAAATGCACGCATTATTGACACATTGGATGCGTTGAGCATGTTTTTTGGCGCGTGGAATGGGCGGTGCGAAACTGATGAAACAAATCACCAACGCCACGACCAAAAGCGCCAGGGAAATTGGAGATGGTTTCTGCTTCATAAACAATCAGACACCGAAAAAGCATTTTTTCACAAATTTTATTTCGCTTTTCCGCCACCCAGCTGAATGACCATGCCTTCGCGCGCGGCTTCCACTTTTAATTTTCCTTTGGCTTTGCTCACCAGCTTGCGCGCGTAGCCCACAAACGCATCCAGCTTTTTGTCGTCGTGGTCGGGGTCGTGATGGAAAAGCACGAGTTTCTTCACGCCGGCCTTGAGCGCGAGCGCCACGGAATCATCCACGCAGCCGTGACCCCAGCCGGTGTGCGTCTGGTATTCGGCACGGTCGTATTGCGAATCGAGAATCAGCACATCGGCATCGCGGATGAAATCAATCATGTCGCGGTCATCGCCGCCCTGCCGCGGCTCGGTGTCCGGAAAAAAACAGATGACGCCATCAGGCGAAGAAAGCCGGTAGCCGACGGTGAAGCCAGGATGGTTCGCGCGATGTGCGCTGACGAGCGTGGAGCCGATGGCAAAATTAAAATCGCGCAGTTCTTCAATTTCGATGTTGCTTGGCAATTTCGAGAACGGCACAGGAAAATAAGTGCTCTCCATCTGGCCGGTGAGCGCGGATTCCAGACCTTTGCGCGCGCCTTCGCTGCCAAGGATGCGCAGCCGGCAGCGGGATTCGTAAATCGGCGCAAAGAACGGCAGGCCTTGGATGTGATCCCAGTGCGTGTGCGAAATCAGCAGGGTGAGATTGAGCGGCTTGGTCTTGAATTCTTCGAGCAGCGCAATGCCGAGTTTGCGGAGGCCGGTGCCGGCGTCGAGGATGATGATGTCGGCGCCGGAACGGATTTCCACGCAGGAAGTATTGCCGCCATAGCGCACGGTGCGGCGTCCCGGTGTGGGAATCGAGCCGCGGACGCCCCAAAACTTGATGCTCGTCGAGGTTTTGATGGAAAGACTTTACCGCAGGTCGGTGGAAAAATGAAATTGAAAAATTACGGGGCAAGAAGACGCGGGGAAAAACCTTGCTTTCGGGCGACTTTAATCTAATTTCCTCCGCCCTGTTGGGTTGGTAGCTCAGTCGGTAGAGCAGTGCCCTTTTAAGGCATTGGTCGAGAGTTCGAGTCTCTCCCAACCCACCAGCTTTTGCTTTCAGTGCGCCGGACGCACGGCGGTGGGCAACAAACGCCGCAGTCCATTGCGGCTCAGCCAGCCGACTGGGGCTGGTTGACTGCTTCCAAACCAAATTCCCGACAAAACTTGCTCCGCCCGTCCCGCGCCGACTACCCTGCGTCATGCGGTTGCACGACCGATATCTTTTCCGTGAATTGCTCACGCCGTTGGCTGGCTGCCTCGGCGGGTTTCTGGTTTTTTGGGTCTCATTTTTTTTCTTCACCCGGCTGGAAGACATCCGCAACGCCAAACTAAACACCGGCGACGCCATCGAATTTTGCGCGGCCAGCCTGCCGGAATTTTTCATCCTAGTGTTGCCAGTGCTGCTCCTGCTCGCGCTGCTTTATGCGCTAACCCACCACGCGCGCCACAACGAAATCACCGCGCTCCGCGCCGCCGGCATCGGACTGTGGCGGCTGTGCGCGCCCTATTTCACCGTGGGACTTTTGGCGACAGGATTTTATTTTGCGCTGAACGAAATCGCCGTTCCCGGCGGCCAGCGCTGGTCGGCGGAAATTTTGACGCGGCACGTCCACACCAGCAAAGACCCGAAAGTTAAAACGCTTTTCACGAAAGTTGGATTCCACAATGCCCTCACGAAGCGCACCTGGTATATGGGCGAATACAACGCCGAAACCGCCACGATGACCAGCCCAGATGTGCGTTGGATTTTGCCGGACGGCACGCAGCGACAACTCGTGGCCGAGCGCGCGGTGTGCATCAACCAAGTCTGGATTTTCACCAACGTGCAACAGTTCGCGCAAACCGGCACGCGGCTGGTGCAGTTGCCCATGACGAATCTGCTGGCGATGCCCCAGTTCCAGGAAACGCCCAAACAGGTCAAGCTGGAGGCAAAATTCAGCGAGGCCAACGGTCTGCTCGCCTCGCGCAGCGCGGATGTGCCGCTATCAGACTTGTGGCCCTATCTCCGACAAAACCCTGATTTGACGGGCAAGGATGCCGCTCGTTTGCTGACGAAATTTCATGCGCGACTGGCCGCGCCGTGGACGTGTTTGATTGTGGTGCTGATGGCGATTCCGTTCGGCGCGCAGTCGGGGCGCCGGAATTTATTTTTTGGGGTGGCGGGCAGCATTTTCATCTGCTTCGGCTATTTTATTTTGCAGCAGGTGAGCCTCGCGTTCGGCATGAGCGGACGGGTGCCGGGCTGGATCGCGGCGTGGCTGCCGAATTTTATTTTTGCCGTCGTCGGAATTATTCTGACGCTGCGGGTGCGGTAAGTTTTATTTTCACCGCGAACCTTTGCCGCCGCCAATAAATTTTAAAAACTGATTCCGTGAGCGAGGAAATCTACAAATCAAAACTGACCCCGGAGCGGTTGAGCCTGTTGTATCAGGTCAGCAACGTCATCCATTCCACGCTCGACTCGCAGGAGGCGCTACAGCTCATCGTAAGCGAGGCGGTGCGCGTGATGCGCGCGTCGTCCGGTTCGCTGGCGCTGACAAATCCGACCACGCACTTTCTTGAAATCCACGCGGCGCAGAATCTTTCTTCCGCCGCTCGAAAATTGAAATTGCGCGTCGGCGAGGGCATCACTGGCTGGGTGGCACGACACGGCAAACCCGTGCGGCTCGGCGACGTGGCCCAGGATCCGCGTTACGTCAGCGTGCGGCGCGAGGTGCGGTCGGAACTTGCCGTGCCGCTGGAGGTCCAGGGCGAGGTGCGCGGCGTCATCAACGTGGACTCGGAACGCGCCGATGCGTTTTCAGAAGAGGATCAGGAGTTGCTGCAAGAGCTGGCCACGCAGGCGGCCAAGGTGATTCACAACACCTGGCTCTACGAACAATTGCGTTTGAAAGTGATGTTGTTCGAGTCGCTCGCCAGCGTGAGTCGCACCATCAATTCTACCTTGAATTTGGACGAGGCGTTGCGCGCCATCACGAAAGAAGCGTGCGAACTGATGCGGGCGCGGATGTGTTCGCTGATGCTGCTGGATGAATCAGGCGAATGGCTGGACTTGCGCGCGAGCTTCGGCGCGGGTGACGCCTACATCAAAAAACCGCGCTTGAGCGTGGAAGAAAGTTTGCTGGGCGTGGTGGTCCGCCGCAAAAAACCGCAGCAGGTCGCCAACGTGCAGGCGGACTCGCGTTATCAAAACGTGGAGCTGGCGCGCCGCGAACAGCTGGTCTCACTGTTGAGCGTGCCGCTGATTTTTTCCGGCCAGGCCATCGGCTCGCTGAATGTCTACACCGCGCGGCCCTACAGTTTTTCCAACGAGGAAATAAAAATTTTGTCGGCGCTGGCGGAACTGTCCGCCATCGCGATTGAGAAGGCGCGGCTTTACGAACGCGTGGTCGACGTGGAAGAACAGTTGCGCCAGAACGAAAAACTTTCCGCGCTCGGCCTTCTCGCCGCTGAGGTGGCGCACGAGATCCGCAATCCGCTCACGGTGATGAAGCTGCTATATCATTCGCTGAATTTAAAATTTGATGCCAAGGATCCGCGCCACAAGGACGCGCGGGTGATTGAATCTAAAATTGAGCACTTAAACAAAATTGTGGAGCAGGTTCTGGACTTCGCACGGACGACAGAGCCGCAGTTTGCGCCGGTGAATCTGAATGACCTGGTGGATGAACTGGGGTTGCTGGTGCGCCACAAGCTCGCCAATCAGGGCATCAAGTTGATGCGGGATTTGCAACCGGACTTGCCGCTGGTGTCCGGCGATGCGCCGCAGTTGGAACAGGCATTTTTGAATTTGATTTTGAATGCTGCGGAGGCGATGCCTGACGGCGGGACGCTCAGCATCAAAACTTTTTCCACGACACCGGGACAAGTAAGCATCACCTTCAAGGACACCGGCGGCGGGATGAGCAAGGAACAGCGCGACCGCGCCTTTAAAACCATCTTGGCAACCACCAAAGCCAAAGGAACGGGACTAGGGCTGGCAATCGTCGGCCGCATCATCGAGACGCATCGCGGACAAATCCAGATTCAATCACGTCTTGGCCGCGGCACGACTTTGCAGATCACCCTCGCAGAGAAATAATTTTTCCACCCGCCGGCAACGGCCAACCGGACGGAATTTTGCTTGCCGTGCCAGCGTCAAAATCATTCAATCGCCCTCGGACGATTTTATGAATAATACAAAATTACAGGAGTGGGAACGCTTTCAAAAATACTACACCGAGTTTCCTTCGATTGAGCTGGCCGTGGATTTGAGCCGCATGAATGTGGATGATGCATTTTTCGCTTCCATGGAGCCGAAAATGCAGAAGGCCTTTGCCAACATGGCCGCCCTAGAAAAAGGTGCCATTGCCAATCCTGATGAAAACCGGATGGTTGGTCATTACTGGCTGCGCAATCCTTCGCTGGCGCCAACACCAGAAATCCGAAAAGAAATCGAGGATACTGTGGCTGGCATCAAGCAATTTGCAGCTAAAATTCACAACGGCGAAATTCAGGGGGCGGGCGGCAAATTCAAAAATTATTTACTCATTGGCATTGGCGGTTCAGCGCTAGGCCCACAATTTGTTGCCAACGCCTTGGGCGACCCACGTTCCGACAAGATGAAGCCATTTTTCTTTGACAACACTGACCCTGATGGGATGGATCGGGTTCTGGCCACAATTGGCGATGAGTTGAACCAAACAGTTTGCATTGTGATCTCTAAATCAGGTGGAACCAAGGAAACTCGTAATGGCATGCTAGTTGCCCAAACTGCCTACGAAAAATGCGGCCTAAATTTCGGAAAACATACGATTGCAGTAACCATGGGCGGCAGCGAACTTGATAAGATTGCATCTGAAAAGCAGTGGGTTTGCAGATTTCCTATGTGGGATTGGGTAGGGGGACGCACAAGCGAACTATCGGCGGTCGGTTTGTTGCCAGCAGCACTTCAGGGTTTCAATATTGATGAAATTTTAAAAGGGGCTTGCGCCTGTGACGACATAACACGAAATAACACGACAACAAATAACCCATCGGCCTTGCTATCGCTTGCCTGGTTTGTGTCGGGTAACGGTAAAGGAACCAAGAATATGGTCGTTTTACCATATAAAGACCGAATTGAATTATTTTCAAAATACCTGCAACAACTCGTCATGGAATCTCTTGGTAAAAAACTTGATTTAGACAATATAATTGTGAGTCAGGGAATTACAGTGCTTGGAAATAAAGGGGCAACCGACCAGCACTCATACATACAGCAGCTTCGAGATGGGAAAAATGATTTTTTTGCGACCTTTATCGAAGTTCTTAAAGATCAGCAGGAAACTGCTCTAATGGTTGAACCAAAAGTGACTACTGGGGATTTTTTACATGGCTTTTATCTTGGAACGCGTCAGGCATTGTCGGAAAGCCAAAGGGAATCAATAACAATTACCATAAATGAAGTTTCTGCATTTACAGTTGGAACCTTGATCGCCCTGCTTGAGAGAAGCGTTGGTTTGTATGCAAGCCTTGTTAACATAAATGCCTACCATCAACCTGGCGTTGAAGCTGGTAAAAAAGCGGCCGGCCATGTAATCCAGCTCCAGCAAATGATTTTGAATCAGCTCCAAAAAAATCAAGGCAAATCATTTAACGCACTAGAAATTGCCTCAAAAATTACTAGCGATGAAATCGAATTAATATTTAAAATTTGTCTTCATTTATCGGCAAATCCAGATCACAAAGTTTTAATTAATTCGGGCCCTACACCAGCAGCCACTTCTTTTTACATCAATTGATTCATGTTTGTATATCCGAGGCAGTATGATGTCATAGTCGTAGGTGCAGGACACGCTGGTGTAGAGGCTGCACTTGCTGCCGCACGTATTGGATGCCAGACATTACTAGTGACGACCAATGCAGATTCAATTGGACAAATGTCTTGTAATCCGGCAATTGGAGGGCTTGCAAAAGGTCATCTCGCTCGGGAAATTGATGCTATAGGTGGGGAAATGGGGAAAGCAGCGGATATGTCAGGTATCCAATTTCGAATGTTGAATAGAACAAGAGGGCCATCAGTTTGGGCACCCCGAGCCCAATGTGACAAAAAACATTACCAACAAAGACTGAAATGGGTTTGTGAATCTCAATCCAATTTAGATATCAAACAAGGTCAGACATCTAAAATATTGACAAAAAACGGCGTTGCGATTGGTATTGAAACGACTTTACAGGTCCAATATTTGGGGAAGACAGTAATTATAACGACGGGAACATTTTTGATGGGGTTGATGCATATTGGCCAAAATCGACAGTCAGGAGGTAGATCAGGAGATGCAGCGGCTACCGATCTGTCAGGCTCGCTAAAAGAAATTGGAATAAAATTAGGAAGACTTAAAACCGGAACACCACCAAGAGTTCTTAAAAAATCAATCGATTTTTCAAAAACCGAACCACAACCGGGTGAAAATCCCGTCCCGTATTTTTCGTTTTGGAAACATGATTTGTTCCACATGGAACAATACAAAACACCTGAATTTACATCTAAAAACACCGAGTCGAAATACCCAATTGGGTCAATGCTCAATCGCATGGGTGGTCAACTTAATTGTTTCATAACCTTTACAACGCTCCACACAG
The DNA here is from genome assembly GCA_903827955.1 of uncultured Verrucomicrobia subdivision 3 bacterium. Classification (GTDB taxonomy): domain Bacteria; phylum Verrucomicrobiota; class Verrucomicrobiia; order Limisphaerales; family UBA11358; genus UBA11358. The sequence goes on along the minus strand of CAIKKJ010000155.1, from coordinate 1,681 downwards.
CCGAAATAATTAAAAAAAATCTTCATAAATCACCTATGTATTCTGGTGTAATTGAGGGAATTGGTCCTCGTTATTGCCCATCAATTGAGGATAAAATAGTAAGGTTTTCAGAAAAAGAACGACACCAAATATTTCTCGAACCAGAAGGTTTTGAAACGGATGAATTTTATATCAACGGGTTTTCAACGTGTCTCCCATTTGATGTTCAGGTTGATTTGGTGCGTTCAATTATTGGCTGCGAGCATGCTGAAATTATGCGCCCCGCTTATGCAGTAGAGTATGATTTTGCCTTTCCAACACAGTTGAACCTATCACTGGAAACCAAAACTTGCAAAAACCTATTCTTAGCTGGACAAATCAACGGGACCTCTGGATATGAAGAAGCCGCAGCCCAAGGATTAATGGCAGGCATAAATGCAGCCATGGTGGTTCAAAGCCGAGAGCCAATTGTTTTAAACCGAAACCAGGCCTACATCGGGGTTTTGATTGACGATCTGGTTACAAAGGGAACTTCCGAGCCTTATAGAATGTTTACATCTCGAGCCGAGCATAGATTGTTGCTGCGGCAAGATAATGCCGACCTCCGCCTATCCGAGATTGGACACAAAATTGGTCTACTTTCAAATCATAATTATCAACATTTTATCGAAAAAGAAAAAACAATAAATAATGAAATAAAGCGTTTAAACACAATTTATTACAACGGTAATACTCTGGCAAAAATTCTTTCTAGGCCGGAGGCGGTTTACAATAATTTGCCTCATTCCAATTCTGACCTTTCGGAAGATGTCATTCAGCAAGTCCAAATCGCAATCAAATACGCTGGTTATATTAGTCGGCAGGAAATTGAAGTCGAAAAGAATAAAAACTTGGAAAACAAGCTTATCCCGGCAACTTTTAATTTTCAAGTTGTGCCCAGCTTGCGCTTGGAGGCTCAGCAAAAACTTTCTCAAATTCGTCCATCTACCATAGGCCAAGCGGCTCGAATTTCTGGTGTTTCGCCAGCAGACATCAGCGTCATTTTAGTCAGTTTGAAGCGCTGGGGGCAATCTCAAGATCAATTACTTCAGAAGCCTGGCGGTTGCGACGATGATGGGCAGCCCGAATAAAGTGAACTTTGGTTGTCCGACATGGATTCGAACCATGACTAAAGCCTCCAAAGAGCTCTGTGCTACCATTACACCATCGGACAAGCAGGCTGAAACTAAACTTTTCGCGGCCACCAAGCAAAGCGAAAATACAATGCCATCCGGTTCACTTGGCGAAAGAAAGTTGCCCGCCGCTTGGCTTGATGACAAAATTATCCCTGATAATGAGCAATATCATCAACGCCGACCCGTCCGCCCCAACGGAAACTACCGCTCCGGCTCAAGTGGATTTTTCTAAGCCCGTCGTTCGCCCGAAAAAGGGGGCGCTGAATCTTTTCAAGGAAGTCCTGCGCCATGGCGGGCCGGGCTATCTGCAATTCGCCATCACGAATATTTGCAATGCCGACTGCGGTTTCTGCGGCTTTGCGCGCAGCCAGTTCGACCCGAAGAAGCGCCGCTCGGTGACGCTGAAGGAGGCCAAGGACGTCATCGACATCGCCGTCCGCAACCACATCGGCTACTTGCTGTTTGTGGGTGGCGAACCGTTGGTCCACCGCGATCTCCGGGCCATGGTCCGCTATGCGGCTCGCAAG
>CAIKKJ010000154.1 GCA_903827955.1 uncultured Verrucomicrobia subdivision 3 bacterium | reverse complement strand
GCGAACATGAAGATCGGCAAGATGGACGGCTTCTGCGTCGGTGAACCGTGGAACGCCCGCGCCATTGCGGACAAAATCGGTTACACGAGCGTCAGCACGCAGGACATCTGGAAAGATCATCCGGAAAAAGTTTGCGCGTTCCTCGCGGAATTTGCGGACAAGAATCCGAAGACGGTGAAAGCAGTTTTGAAGGCGCTCCACGAAGCGAGCGTCTGGCTTGATGACATGAGCAACCGTCCTGAACAGGCGGACATCGTCAGCAAGCCGACTTACATCAATTGTGATCCGAAGACGATTCTCGGTCGCTTGCAAGGTCACTACGATTACGGTGATGGCCGCACGAAGGAAGACGATAGCTACATGATCTTCAGCCAGCGCAACTGCAATTATCCGCAGCCGAAATACGCCAAGTGGTTTCTCTCGCAATACCGCCGCTGGGGACTGGTCAAGAGCGCGCCGGATTACGAAGGCATCGCGAAGCAAGTCATGCGCACGGATATTTACGAAGACGCGATGAAAGAAATCGGTTACGCGCACGGTGGCTTGAACAATGACAAAGAAACTTTGTTCGACGGCGTGACGTTCGATCCGACCGGCGATCTTGAGGCGTATGCAAAAAGTTTCGCGGTGAACTCCGTGAAGGGTTGATTTATGACTGCCACCGCAACAAGCCGTCGTGAACTCTGGCTGCTCGCGCTCCGCCAATCCTCCGTCTGGCGGCGCGCGTTAAAGTTCGGGCTGACGACCGGCTTGTTGCAGGCGGCGGTGAACCAGGGTGACGTCTGGCTGCACCATGCGCAGACCGCCGAGACCGTCGCGAAAACCATCGCTTCGCCATTCATCGGCGTTGCTATCGTCCTGCTCGCGGCGGCGGAGACCTGGGTGCAAAAAACTTTAGAACAACCATCAAAATGAAATCATTCAAACTCGACTGGCTCGTGCTGCCGTTCCTCGGCGTGGTGGCCGTTTTAATCCTGTGGCAAATCTCCTGCGCGACGTGGGCGAAGGATTTGCCGACACCGGCGAAGACTTGGGAGACGAGCAAGCCCTACATCATGGAGCCGTTCGCCAAGCGGGGCGAAATGGATCAGGGCATCCTGCGCTTCACCTGGTATTCACTCATCCTAGTGGCGAAGGGATATTTTCTCGCGCTCATCATCGGCACGCCGATTGGATTTTTTCTCGGCCTCTCGAAAACTTTTACCAAGGCGTTTGACCCGATCATCCAGGTGCTGCGCCCGGTCTCGCCGCTGGCGTGGCTGCCGCTCGGCCTCGTGCTGTTCATGGGCGCGGGGAAAAATGCAAGCGAGTTGGGCGCGCTCTTCACCATCGCCGTCTGCTCAATGTGGCCGACAGTTTTGAACACGGCGGTGGGCGTGCGGGCAATTCCGCAGGATTATTTAAACGTCGCAAAAGTTTTGAAACTCTCGCGCAGCAAAACGTTGTTCAAAGTCCTGATTCCCGCGTCGCTGCCTTATATGTTCACAGGTTTTCGTTTGAGCTTGGGCATCGCGTGGCTGGTGATTGTCGCCGCCGAAATGTTGACCGGACGCCCCGGCGTCGGCGGATTCTTGTGGCAGGAATACAACGCGCTGATTTACGAACACATTATCCTCTGCATCGTCACGATTGGCGTCGTGGGCTTCATCCTCGACCGTTTGATGAGCGTGGTGGAAAAGAAATTCAAAGCTGCCTGACTTGTGCCATACCTCGAATTACAAAACGTCTCGAAAAGCTTCGGCGGCGTGCCAGTGCTGAAGAACGTGAACCTCTCGCTTGAGCAGGGCGAGTTCGTGGCCATTGTCGGTTTTTCCGGCGCGGGCAAAACGACGCTCATCTCCCTTATTGCCGGCTTACTAAAACCGGACACGGGCACGACGAAGTTGAACGGCCGGGAAATCACCGGCCCCGGGCCGGATCGCGGGATTGTGTTTCAAAACTATTCACTGCTGCCGTGGCTTTCGGTGTTTGAAAACATTTTGCTCGCCGTCGAAGCCGTGAATCCCGCCTGGACCGCGGATCAGCGGCAAGCGCATGTTGAAAAATACATCGCGATGGTTAACCTCACGCCTGCCCGTGCCAAAAAGCCCGGCGAACTTTCCGGCGGCATGCGTCAGCGCGTGAGCGTCGCCCGCGCGCTGGCAATGGATCCGCAAATCCTGCTGCTGGACGAGCCGCTCTCCGCGCTGGACGCACTGACGCGCGCGACGTTGCAGGACGAAATTTCCCGCATCCGCTCCGAGACGAACAAGACCGTGTTGCTCATCACGAATGACCCTGACGAAGGCATTTATCTCGCCGACCGCATCATTCCGCTGACCGCTGGGCCGGGTGCGACGCTGGGGCCGAGTTTCACGGTGGCGATTCCGCGTCCGCGTGACCGCAAGTCCATCAACCACGATCCGCATTTCAAGCAGCTTCGCCGCGAGGTGGTTGAATTCATGTTGAACTCCAAAACCGAACGCCGCACGGCCATCACCAAGAAATTGATTTTGCCGGACATCGAGCCGGAGGATTTGAACATTCCGCGCACGATGACGGCCTGGCGCAAGACGCCGATCCGCAAACGTGAGCAGCAGGAAGAATCCGTGGAGGTGAAGTCATGAGCAACTACGTCGAGCTTTCAAACCTGTCGAAGGTTTATCCGACGCCGAAAGGCGACGCGGTGATCGTTAAGGATTTTAATCTGAAAATCCAAAAGGGCGAATTCATCACGCTCATCGGCCACAGCGGTTGCGGCAAGTCCACGGTGCTTTCGATGCTCGCCGGGCTGAATGATATTTCGGACGGCGGAATTATTTTGGCAGGCAAGGAACTTTCCGGGGCGGGGCCGGATCGCGGCGTGGTTTTCCAATCGCCGTCGCTGCTGCCGTGGATGACGGCCTACGAGAACGTGATGCTCGGCGTCGAACAGGTTTTTTTCACTGCGAGCAAACAGGAGCGCCACGAGATTGTGGAATATTATCTCACCGTGGTTGGCCTCGGCGATTCGATGCACAAGAAGCCCGCCGAACTGTCGCAGGGCATGAGACAGCGCGTCGGCATCGCGCGGGCGTTTGCGCTCAAGCCGAAGATGCTGCTGCTCGACGAGCCGTTCGGGATGTTGGATTCGCTCACGCGCTACGAACTCCAGCAAGTGCTGATCGAACTCTGGCGCAAGAATAAAATCACCGCGCTGATGGTCACGCACGACGTGGATGAGGCGTTGTTTTTGAGCGACCGCATCGTGTGCATGACCGACGGCCCGGCGGCGGAGGTCGGCGAGATCATGGAGGTGAATTTCCCGCGCCCGCGCGAGCGCAAGGCCGTGATGGAGCACCCCGATTATTACAAGCTGCGCGAGCAGTTGATTGAATTTCTCGAAGTCCGCGCGCACCGGAAAACCGGCGTGCCGAAAATTGAAGATCAGCCGCCGGTAAAACCAACCGTCGAACCGCCCGTCAAAAAAATTTCCCCGCCAGACGAGGCGGAAAAATTTCGCAAGGCCCTGTTGAACCAAGTCTGAAAACCAACCACCAACCCAGATTCAAAATATGAAATCCTCCCTCAAGCATCTTTCCGCCGGCGCGCTGGTGCTCGCCGCACTCAACCAGGTTCACGCGCAATACACCCCGCCACCACCACCGCTGCCGTTTCAGGGATTTGTCAACGAAGCCCTGCGCGCCAAGGATCCCTACGCAAACATGTGGGATTTTGGCGGTGATCTGCGCCTGCGCTATCAGGCGAATGAAAGCTACGGCATCGCCGGCACGGCCAACTCGGTGGATTTTCGCCAGACCGGCGCGCGGGTGAATAACGAATATTATTTGTTGCGCACCACCTTCCACGTCGGCTACACGGACAAATGGTGGAGCGTTTATGTCGAGCCGCGCAGCAGCATCGCGAAGAGCGACCTGCGTGCTGCCTACGCGAATGTCCCGGCAATTCCGGGCACAACAAAATATGTCGGCGACGGCCCGGAATCGGACACTCTTGATCTGCATCAGGCCTATTTCACGCTCGGTAATCACAAAGAATTTCCGCTCTCGCTCAAAGTCGGCCGGCAGGAATTGAGCTACGGCGACGAACGCCTCGTCGGCGCAGTGGCGTGGAACAACATCGGCCGCGAGTTTGATGCTGTGAAGTTACGCTGGCAGAATGAATGGTTCGCGGCGGATTTTTTCAGCAGCCTGACCGTGGTTCCTGAAGACCAGAAATTTGACAACAGCAACACGCGTGATTCCCTTTCCGGCATCTACGTTACCAGCCTAAAAATTCCCAAGACGATTCTAGAAGGCTATTTTTTCGCCCGCAACGCCGGGCGTGGCGCCATCAACAACGAACCCAGTCCGCAGTTTCCCCAACCGACTGCCCGCGACATCTATACCGTCGGCGGCCGCTTGAAAAACAAGCTGAACGAAATCGGCAACTTTGACTACACCATCGAAGGTGCCTATCAGTTTGGCGATTTCGCCAGCACCGCCACCGGTGCGCGTCTGCGGCAGGACGCGTTCATGTTCGTCCTGTCCGGCGGCTATACGTTTGCGGATTTATGGGCCACGCCGCGCCTCGGCCTTGAATATGCCTACGGTTCCGGTGACGACTACAACGGCAAGGGCGACGGCGTTCACGGCACATTCGACAATCTGTTTCCCACGAACCACAAGTTTTACGGCTACATGGATTTTGCCTCGCTGCAAAATCTTCAGGACGTGCGCGCCATCTTCCAGTTGAAACCCACCACGCGCTCCAGCGTGTCGCTCGAAGGCCACGGCTTCTGGCTCGCGAACAAAAACGACAGTTTCTACAACGTCGGCGGCGGCGCTCGCGCCACCGGTGGCTACGCGGTCAACTCCACGCGGGGAAATTTCCTCGGCACGGAAATCGACCTTATCGGCGGCTATGCGCTCACCCGCAACTCCGTGCTTGAGGCCGGCTACGGTCACTTCTACACCGGCGAATACATTGACAAATCCGTCACCGGCGGCAGCACCGATGCCGACTGGGTTTATGTCCAAACCACCATCAAGTTTTAAAGCTGACGTGTTCCTCCGTCACGCGCCCCGCCGAAAGGCGGGGCGTTTTTATGCCGCAAAAAATGCAGGGTGAAAAAAATGCGCCAGCCGCCGGCAATCGAAACCGGCCGCCATGTCTGCCAGCGGCACTGGCTGGCGGAACGTCCGCTACCGCGAAAGCATTGGCATGGCACAACCAAAACCGCCCATGAACCAGGCTCATTTGTCGCATGAAAACCATGAGCAAAATATTTACTTGTCCCGCCGGACGCTGGCACACATCCAGCATCACACATCTGAATTTGTCCGATGAATCCAGTTCCGCACATCCCTGAAAGCGCGCCGTTCTCGCTCGAACAGCGCGCGTGGCTCAACGGCTTCCTCGCCGGCATGTTTTCCGCAGCTGCCCAGCCCGCCGGCGCGTCCACCCCGGTGATGAACGCCGAGCCGCTGCTCATCCTCTTCGGCTCGCAGACCGGCAGTGCGGAAGGTCTCGCCAAAAAACTCGCGAAGGAATCTTCCGCTCGCGGCTATGCGCCAAAAATTCTGGCGCTAAATGACTACGAGCAGGCGAGCCTTACTGTTGCCAGCAAGGCCGTCATCATCTCCAGCACCTGGGGCGATGGCGACGCGCCGGACAACGCGATAAATTTCTGGAACTGGCTCAAGGCGGATTCCGCGCCGCGTCTGGAAAATCTGAACTACGCAGTGCTCGGCCTCGGTGACAAAAACTATTCCGACTTTTGCGGTGCCTCCAAGAAAATGGACGCGCGCCTCGAAGCGCTCGGCGCCAAACGCCTTGTGCCACGTGGCGAATGTGATGTGGATTACGAAGCCACCGCGAAAGCGTGGACGGAAAGTTTGTGGGCCAAACTCGGCAACGGCAGCGCCGCCGCTGGCACGCCAACTCTCGCGGCTGCGCCGATTGAGAACACGAATGGCGCGACCAAGCTGGCGCTTGCTTTCAGTAAAAATCATCCGTTCCCGGCGAAGCTGCTCACCAATCTGCCGCTTAACCGCGCTGGCTCCGGCAAGGAAGTGCGGCATTTTGAAATCCTTCTCGGCAACAGCCGGCTGAGTTACGAAGTGGGCGACGCGCTTGGCGTCATCCCGGAAAACTGCCCCGACCTCGCCGCCAAAATTATTAGCGTCATCGGTGCGACGGGTGATGAGCCGGTTGCGCTGGAGCATTCTGTCACGTCGTTACGACTTGCGCTCGAGCAGCATTTTGACATCGCCAAGCCGCCGCAGGAATTAATTGCTGCCGTCGCCAAACACGCTCCCGATCTTGCTGCCCTGTTGGTTGTGGACAAAGCGGATGACCTGAAAAAATGGCTTTACGGTCGCGATTTGCTGGACATGCTGCAACTTGCGCCGGGAAAAATTCCCTTCACCGAGCTGCTGCCCCTGTTGCGCAAACTCGCGCCGCGCCTGTATTCCATTTCGTCCTCGCCCAAGGCGCATCCCGGCGAAGTGCATCTGACCGTCGGCGCGGTGCGTTACGAAGCGCACGGACGCAAACGCGGAGGCGTGGCCTCGACATTTCTCGCTGACCGCGCGGAAAAATCCGGCAGCGTGAAAGTGTTCGTGCAGACCTCGCATGGTTTCCGCCCGCCGACGAATGGCGACACGCCGATGATCATGGTCGGCCCGGGCACGGGCATCGCACCGTTCCGCGCGTTTTTGGAAGAACGCGCCGCCGTTGGTGCAAAAGGGAAAAACTGGCTGTTCTTTGGCGACCAAAAACGTTCCGCAGATTTTCTTTACGAAGAACAACTGACTGCGTGGCAGAAGACCGGTTTTCTCACGCGGCTCGACTTGGCGTTCTCCCGCGATCAGGTGGAAAAAATTTACGTCCAAACGCGGATGCTCGAAAACGCCGCCGAGCTGTGGTCGTGGCTCGAAGCCGGCGCGCATTTCTACGTCTGCGGCGATGCGAGTCGGATGGCGAAAGATGTGGACGCCGCTTTGCACACGGTCGTCGAAAAAGTTGGTGGCAAAAGCGCGGACGAGGCGAAGGCTTACGTTGCCAAGTTGAAATCCGACAAACGCTATCAACGCGATGTTTATTGAATGAATTCCGCTTTGCCAGGACCGCTCGCGACCGCTCCGTTTACAGCGGAGCAAAAGGAATATTTGTCCGGCGTGTTCGCTGGTGCGGCGGCGCGAGGTAAGTCATTCGCGGATGTCGAGCCATCGCCGACCGAGCGCGAAGATTTGATCGCCGAGGAACGCATCAAGCGCGAGCTGCATCCGCTCGATGCTTACGGGCAACTGGTCGAAAACGCCATCAACAACAAGGCTCCGGACAAGGAAGATTTGTTCCGCTTCAAATGGCATGGGCTGTTTTTTCTCACGCCAGTGAAGGATGCGTTCATGTCGCGGCTACGGATTCCTGGCGGCATTTTGCGTTCGTATCAACTGCGTGAACTGTCACGCATCGCGTCGGAACTCACGAGCGGTTACGTCCAAATCACCACGCGCGCCAATCTCCAAATGCGGCTCATCCAGCCGAAGGATTGCCCGGAATTTTTACGGCGCATCCAAGCCATCGGCCTGCACACGCGCGGCACGGGCGGCGACAACATCCGCAATCTCACGATGAATCCCACGGCGGGCATTGACCCCGTCGAGCTGATTGACACGCAGCCGTTCGTTCACGACCTCGCGCAGATCATCATCAACGACCGCGCGTTTTACGATCTGCCGCGCAAGTTCAACATCGCCTTCGACGGCGGCGGCTTGATCGGTTCTGTCGAAGACACGAATGACATCGGCGTGAAAGCCGTGAAGGTCGGCGAGGAAATTTTCTTCCGCATCGCGCTCGGTGGCGCGACGGGCCACAAGGCGTTTGCGAATGATCTCGGCGTCATCGTGCCGCCGGCGGAGATCAACAAAGTCGTCGCTGTCATCGTCCGCGTGTTCATCGAAAAAGGTTGCCGCACGAACCGCAAAAAAGCGCGGCTCAAGCATCTGCTCGAAACGATGTCGCTCGACGATTACCTCAAGCTTGTCGAGAAAAAGCTCGGCACCACGCTGCGCCGTGCGCCGTATGATCTGGCGCAGATGCGCTGGGCTTCGCAGGAATTGGCACACTCGCACGTCGGCGATTTCCCGCAAAAACAAAAAGGTCTGAATTACGTCGGCGCGGCTTGTCACGTCGGGCATCTCACGCCGAAGCAGATGATGCGAATCGCTGAATTGGCCGAACTCTATGGCAGTGGAGAAGTGCGGCTGACCGTGTGGGAAAATTTCATCATTCCGAACGTGCCCGATGCGTTTGTGCCGACGCTGAAACGTGCGCTAGAAAAAACCGGTCTGCCGGTGAAGCAATCGAACGTCGCGAGCGGCATTATTGCTTGCACTGGCAATGCCTATTGCAAATACGCGCAAGCGAACACCAAAGCCAGCGCGCTCGCACTCATCAAACATCTTGAGAAAAAACTCGAGCTGGATCAGCCTGTGAACATCCACGTGACCGGCTGTCCGAATTCTTGCGCGCAACATTATATGGGCGACATCGGATTGCTGGGCACGAAAGTGCAGGGCGAAGAAGGCTACCACGTTTTCATCGGTGGCGGTTTTGGCAAGCACCAGGCCATCGGCCGGCAATTGTTGGCCGGGGTTCGTGCGGAAGAGCTGTCGCGGACCATTGAGAAAATGCTGCGCATGTATCTCCGCCAACGCACGGGCAAGGAATCGTTTCTGCAATTTTCCACGCGCCACGATCTCAACGCGCTCCAAACGTTTTTCTCCAACGAACCCGATGTCTGATCCGGCTGCGCAAAATATCCGGTCCGTCTGCCCATACTGCGGTGTAGGATGTGGCATCGTGATGAAGGTGGAGCAGGGGCGCGTGACTAAAGTAACCGGCGATAAAAATCATCCGGCAAATTTCGGACGCTTGTGCAGCAAAGGATTTACTTGCGCCGAACCGCTGTCCGCGCCGGATCGTCTCGCATCCGCCTTTGCCAGAAATTCCCGTGCGGAAAAAATCCAGCAGCTTCCACTTGTTGACGCAATCAACCAAACCGCCGTGCGTCTGAAAAAAATTATTGCTGAGCACGGACCGGACGCCGTAGCTCTCTATGTTTCCGGGCAACTTTCCATGGAGTCACAGTATCTGGCCGGCAAGCTGGCCAAAGGTTTTATTGGCACGAACAACATTGATTCCAACTCGCGCCTCTGCATGGCAAGCGCGGCGAGCGGCTACAAACTTTCGCTCGGCGCGGACGGTCCGCCCGGTTCGTATCAGGACATTGACCATCTGGACTGCGCGCTGGTCATCGGCTCCAACATGGCCGAGTGTCATCCAATTTTATTTTTGCGCCTGCTTGACCGGAAGAAAAAATCTGGCGCAAAAATAATCGTGGTTGACCCGCGCCGCACGCCGACGGGGGACAAGGCGGATTTGTTTTTACAGGTCAAACCGGGAACGGACTTGGCGTTGCTGAACGGAATTTTGCATCTGCTCGAAAAAAATGGACGCATGGATGAAAAATTTATTTCTACCCACACCGAAGGGTGGGAGGCCTTGCAGGCGCTTTTGCCGGAATATTCGCCGGAGCGCGTCGCGCATCTGACCGGTTTGCGCGAGGAAGACATTCGCCTTGCAGCGCAATGGATTGGCGATTCGCCGGAATTCACGACGTTCTGGACGATGGGATTGAACCAGAGCACGCACGGGACGTGGCAGTCGAATGCGATCTGCAACCTGCATCTCGCGACGGGAAAAATTTGTCGCCCCGGCAGCGGCCCGTTCTCGCTCACCGGCCAACCGAACGCGATGGGCGGACGCGAGGTCGGTTACTTGAGCCACACGTTGCCCGGTCAGCGCGCGATTGCCGATGCGGATGACCGCGCCGCCGTGGAAAAAATTTGGGGCTTGGCGCCCGGAACAATTCAATCGAAGCCGGGTCTCGCCGCCGTGGAAATGTTTCAGAAAATTGAAACCGGTGAAGTGAAAGCCGTTTGGATCATCGGCACAAATCCTATCGCTTCGATGCCGAACCGGGCGCGCGTCATCGCGGCGTTGCAACGCGCCGAACTTGTCATCGTGCAGGATGCGTTTCATCCGACTGAAACGACGAAGTATGCTGACATCTTATTGCCCGGCGCACTGTGGGCCGAGGCCGAGGGCACGATGGTGAATTCCGAACGCAATGTCACGCTGATGCCCCGCGCCATTGCGCCGCCGGGCGAAGCGATGGCGGATTGGAGAATTATTTCGCTCGTCGCACAACGCATGGGCTTCGCGGAAAATTTCAATTACGCCAGCGCCAGTGAGGTGTTTGATGAAATCCGTCAAACGTGGAATCCAAAATCGGGCTACGATCTGCGGGGGATGGATTTTGAAAAATTACGCGAGCAACCGCGCCAGTGGCCATTCACGCCGGGCGCGGAACGAGGTGAGGCGATTCGTTATTTGCCTGGAGCGCGGACGGCCCGTCCGCAAGTTACGACGTTGTTGGGAGAACACGCGGACGAGCCATCCGCGCTCCGCTTCCCGACCAAATCCGGCCGCGCGAATTTTTTTACCCGTCCGTTTCTCCCACCCGCCGAGCAGCCAGATGCGGAATTCCCATTTGTCCTGACGAATGGCCGCCTGGAACATCAGTGGCACACGCTCACCAAGACCGGGAAGGTTGCCTCGCTAAACAAACTGAATCCCGGTGCGTTTCTGCAAATCCATCCTGCCGATGCGGAGCAGTTGGGCGTGCATCAAGGCGGCCTCGTGCGCGTGGCTTCGCGGCGCGGCTTCGCGGTGTATCCGGCGCAGGTCACGCCGCGCGTGCGCCCCGGCGAATGTTTTGCGCCGATCCACTGGAACGAATTGTTCGGAGAAAACCTGGCCGTGAACGCCACCACTTCCGAGGCGGTGGACGAAATCTCCTTGCAACCGGAGTTTAAATTCTCCGCCGTGGCGTTGACGAAAGTCGCACCGGGGCTGCTGGAAAATTTTTCCGCCGAGCAGAAAAATTATCTGCTGCGGTATCTGGCGCAGGTGTCGCCACGCGGCCAGGTCGTGCCGGAGACCGCGCCGTTCACGCTGGCGCAGCGCGAGTTTTTGCGGCAAGCGTTGCAAGACTCATAGCTACCTGCCATGCTGGCCAGCATCGGCTGGTTGGGTCAGAAAAAACAATGTCCATCGAGCTTACTTCACTAAATTGGGCGCTGCTGTTCGCCGCTGTTTTCGCCGTCGCATTTTTTTATTCCAGCGTCGGCCACGGCGGCGCGACCGGTTACCTCGCCGCGCTCGCCGTGCTTGGTATCGCGCCCGCCTCCGCGAAAGTGGCCGTGCTTGTTACCAATGTTCTGGTTGCCAGCGTCGCGTTATGGAGATTTTGGAAAGCCGGGCATATTGACTGGAAAATTCTGCTGTGGTTTGCCCTCGCCTCGGTGCCGTGCGCCATCTGGGGCAGCAAAATCAAGATCAGCCCGCACACCTATAAGCTGGTGCTCGGCAGCGTGCTCACCGTGGCGGGACTGGTGCTGATGTTCCGTTCGCGCTGGCAAACCGATGACTTGCCGGTGCGAAATTTTTTCTGGCCGCTGGCGTTGGTCATCGGCGCGGGGTTGGGATTTTTGGCCGGATTGACCGGCATTGGCGGCGGCGTTTTTTTAAGTCCGCTGCTGTATTTGTTTCGCTGGGCGAAACCAAAAACCACCGGCGGCATCGCGGCAGGCTTCATCATCGTGAATTCCATCAGTGGACTCATCGGCGCGGGCTGGGAAAAAATCTCCCACGCCGGAACGCTGCTCTGGCTCACGGTGCCGGCCGTCGTGGGCGCGTTGCTTGGCACCAGCCTGGGCGCGCGCCGCTGGAGCAGCGTGACCTTCAGCCGCGTGCTGGCAGCGGTGTTAATTTTTGCCGGCGGCAAATTATTGTTGGAGGCGTGCCTGTGAAAGTCCGCCGCCTGTTCATCTCGCCTGGCCATAATTTTTTTGGCCATCACGACCAGCCGGCGGGAAACCATCCTACGATTGAGGCGGCGGAAATCGAGTGCGTGGCCGGGCGCGGCATCAAAGGCGACCGCTTTTTTGACTTCAAGGAAAACTACAAGGGACAGGCGACATTTTTTTCCCAGGAAGTTTTTGAAGCCTTGTGCGCGGAGCTGAAAATTTCCGGCAAGTCGCCCGGCGACTCGCGGCGCAACATCGTGATCGAAGGCGCGGATTTGAATGCGCTCGTCGGCCAGGAGTTTGAAATCCAGGGCATAAAATTTCGCGGCACAGCGGAATGTTCGCCGTGTCATTGGATGGACGCGGCCTTCGCGCCGGGTGCGGAACATTTTCTGCAACGGCGCGGCGGACTGCGCGCCCAAATCTTGAGCGACGGCAAACTGCGCGTGGAAAAATGAAGACGCTCACAGCCGTTTTGCTCGCCGGCGGCGAATCCCGGCGCATGGGCGCGGACAAGGCGACGTTGATTTACGAGGGCGGACCGCTGTGGGCACGGCAGTTGGCGACGCTGAAGAATTTATCGCCGGAAAAAATTTTCATTTCCGCGCGCACAAAACCCGCGTGGTGTCCGCCAGAAATTGAAATAGTTCTGGATGAGCCGCCTGCCTGCGGGCCGCTGGGCGGGCTGGCTGCCGCCTTAAAAAAATGCCGCACCACGCATCTGCTCGCGCTCGCCGTGGACTTGCCCCAGATGAACGCGGACTGCCTGCGGAAAATTGTCGCCGCCGCCGGTGATGATTTTGGCGCGGTGGTTAAAGGGGATTTTTACGAGCCGCTCTGCGCGGTGTATCCAACGAACGCGGAAGTGCTGGCACTCGTTTCTGGATACGCCAGCTCGGGAAATCACGCGCTGCAGCCGTTGGTGGAAATTCTGGTCGCAAAAAATTATTTGCGCGTGCTGACGCGTGCCGAATTTGACGCGAAAATTTTTGTCAACTGGAACACGCCGGAAGCGCCGGCCTGAAAAATTAGCGTCGGAACATTCCCGGCATCGCGCCGCCCATCTTGCCCATCATCTTTTGCATCTTGCCCATTTTTTTCATCATCGTCTGCATCTGGAAAAATTTATTGAGCATGGTGTTTAACTCCGTCACCGTGACACCGCTGCCGGCGGCGATGCGACGACGGCGGCTGGCGTTAAGAATCACCGGGTTCAATCGTTCCTTCGGCGTCATGGCGCAGACCATGCCTTCCATGCGCTTGAATTCTTTTTCCTGCTTGCCGATGTCCATCTGCTTCAGTGCCTCGCCGCCGCCGGGCAGCATCTTCACAATGCTTTCGAGCGAGCCGAGTTTTTTCATCGCGCGCAACTGTTCGAGAAAATCGTCGAGCGTGAATTCGCCTTTGCGCATTTTTTCTTCCATGCGCTTGGCGTCGTCTTCGCTCACGGCCTCCGCCGCTTTTTCAACGAGGCTGACGACGTCGCCCATGCCAAGAATCCGCGACGCCATGCGCTCGGGATGAAACGGTTCGAACTCGTCCAGCTTTTCGCCGACGCCCGCAAACTTGATTGGCTTGCCGGTGACGGACTTCAGGCTCAACGCCGCTCCGCCGCGCGCATCGCCGTCGAGCTTTGTCAAAATGGAGCCGGTGATGTTCAGCGCGGCGTCGAAATGCGTGGCAACGTTGACGGCTTCCTGGCCGGTCGCGGCATCGAGCACTAGGAGAATTTCCTGCGGCTGCACGAGGTCGCGCAGGCGGACGAGTTCCTGCACGAGTGGTTCATCAATCTGCAAGCGCCCGGCGGTGTCGAAGATGATGACGTTACGGCCGTTCAAATTCGCGAAGGCCAGCGCCTCGCGCGCAATTTTCAAAACATCCGTCTCGCCGCGTTTAATAAAGACGGGAACCTCGACTTGCTTGCCGAGCGTTTCGAGTTGATCCATCGCCGCCGGACGATACACATCCGCCGCGACGAGCAATGGCGAGCGCCCCTGTTTCTTGAGCAGCTTCGCGAGCTTGCCAGCCGAAGTGGTTTTGCCCGCGCCGTGAAGGCCGACCAGCATCAGGCAGGTGGGATTGCCGTCGAGTTTGAGCGCGGCATTTTGCGAGCCGAGCAAATCGGTGAGTTCGTCCGAAACAATCTTTATGATTTGCTGCCCGGGCTGGACGCCGGCCACGACTTCCACGCCGAGCGACTTTACTTTGACGCGCTCAATGAAATCGCGGGCGACTTTGAAATTCACGTCAGCCTCGAGGAGCGCCATGCGGACTTCGCGGAGCGCCTCGCCAATGTTGTCCTCGGAAATTTTTCCGAGGCCGCGCAAATTGCGGAAGGCATTCTGGAGCTTGCTGCTTAACGAATCAAACATCTGGGCAGCTTAAATTATTTAAGTGGCGCGCACAATTTTCGTTTTTCCCCGGATTGCTTCTTCAGTCACCTTCGCGGTGTGCCGATGGGGTGACGGGGTTGCGTCTGCCTGCAGCTTCCCGTGCATGGAAAAAAGACGATTAGTTGATGAATCTTTCCTCGCCACACATCCGGCCAAACGCTGGGTGCATGACCGCGTGGTGGAATTGCTTTCCTCGGAAGCCACCGTGCCATCGTTTTCCACTGCGGCAATGAAACTTACAGCGATGGCCAAGAGCGAGACCGTGGGCCTTGATGAAATGGCGGCGGTGGTGGAGTTAGATCCGGGTATTTCCGCGCGCTGCCTGCGCGTCGCGGCCACGGCGGCGCATGGTGGACGCAACCTTTCAAATATCCAGGAGGCGCTGTTTCTCATTGGCGTGGAAGAAATGCGGCGCATCGCCTTCACTGTGGGCGTGATGGATAACTTCAATCATCTCCGCGTCAAAGTGAACTGGCAGCAGTTCTGGTTGCACAGCGTGCTCGTGGCGCGGTTGACCGAACGACTCGCGGGTGCCTTCCGCGACGTGACCGGCATGGAATATCTCACCGGCCTGCTGCACGACATCGGCAAATTAATTTTGCAGCATTATTTCCCGCGCGAGTTTGAGTCCATCCTGCTGCGCGCGATGGAACGCGGCTGCGGCCACGCGCAGGCGGAATTTGATTTGCTCGGCCTCGACCACACTTGCATCGGCGCGGCGCTTTGCCAATGCCTGAATCTGAACCAGCAAATCATCCATGCCGTGCGCTTTCACCATCACGCTGTTCACCCCGCGCACACTTGCGATCCGACGGGCGATACCGGTTTCCTCGCCTGCTGCGTGAGCGTGGCGGACACGCTGGCAAATCTCGGCGACGTGAATATCGGCGGGCACGTCAAGATTGCGAAGTCGCTGGACGAACAGCCCGAGTGGCAATACCTCACGCAATTCTTCAACTGCCGCGGCTTGGATTTGGAATTAAACGACGAGATTGAAAAAGCGCAGGCGGAAATCGCCGCGCTCGTGTGACATACCGATTTTTACTTAACCGTGAATTGACAAACCGGAAACGGCATGGCTTAATCTGCCTCCGTTTTGTGGTAGGTTATCCAAGTGGCTAAAGGGTGCAGACTGTAAATCTGTCGGCTAACGCCTTCAATGGTTCGAATCCATTACCTACCACCATTC
>CAIKKJ010000153.1 GCA_903827955.1 uncultured Verrucomicrobia subdivision 3 bacterium | reverse complement strand
TTGAAATAAAGCGCGAGCACGGAAAAGTCGCCGCAGCCGGGACACCACGTCGGATGGTCGGCGGCGATTTCTTTTTTGGTCAGCCCCTTGCGTTCCTCGACGGGCGGCGTGGTGGTGCTGACGGCAGGTTTGTTGATCAAAGTTTCGCTCATAATTTTATTGGCGTTAAAAGTGGAATTACATTTTACGGAGGCCGGCCGCGACGTTGGTCTTGGCGCGTTCGAGAATTTCCTTCACCTTCCAGGTGAGGCCGTCGGTCTTGTTGATGCCCTGAATCTTCGGATCGCAGTAGCGAGCGCGGAGCACCTGGCCAAGCTGGCCGAAGCCGTAGAGGCCTTCGTCATTCATCTCGACGACGAGGACGTGGTTGAAGCCGGCAAAAATGTTTTCAAGGCCGTTCGGCAGCGGATTGATGTGGCGGAGGTGTAGTGAGGAAACGCTGTCGCCAGCGGCGCGGGCGCGATCCACGGCTTCCTTGATCGGACCTTCGGTGGAACCCCAACCGACGAGCAGGACATTGCCTTCCGGCGGGCCGTAAACTTTCGGCAGCGGCAGCGTGGCGGCAAGTGCCTGCAATTTTTTGCGGCGTTTCGCGGTCATCTGCATGTGCAATTTCGGCGAGCCAGTCGGATGGCCGAGTTCGTCGTGTTCGAGGCCGGTGACGATTGGATATTTGCCGCTGTTAATCTTTGTTCCCGGTGCGAGATGCGTGGTGATGCCGTCGGGCTTGGACAAATCGTAAGGCTTGTGGTCAGCCACCGGCGTGAAGTCCGGCGAGATGTCTTGGCAAACTTTTTCCAAGTTCGGTTCCACGAATGCCTCGATGCGGGTGGCGATGCCTTGATCCGTCAGCAAAATCACCGGCACGCTATATTTGCGTGCGATGTTGACGGCTTCAATGGACATGTAAAAACAATCTTCGACATTCGCCGGCGCGATAACGACGCGAGGTGAATCGCCGTGGCCGCCGTTGATGGCGATGTTTAAGTCGGACTGCTCGATGTTCGTCGGCATGCCCGTCGAAGGACCGCCGCGCTGCACGTCAATGATGACGAGCGGCATTTCCGCCATGACCGCCCAGCCAAGTGCTTCCGTCTTCAGTGAAATTCCCGGACCGCTGGAACCGGTCACCGCGACGCGGCCAGCGTAACTGCCACCGATCGCCATGGAGATCGCGGCGATTTCGTCCTCAGTCTGGATGAACGTGCCGCCGTATTTCGGCAATTCACGACGGAGCAATTCCATGATGTCGGACCACGGCGTGATCGGATAACCCGCACCGAAACGCACGCCGGCAGCAATGAGGCCGTAGCCGATAGCTTCGTTGCCGTTCATTACGACCTGATGGCCGTCCTTTTTCTGCGCGTCAACGAATTTGAAAGTTTCGAGGATGTTGCCGAGCGAATGCGAGTAGCCAGCATGGAATGCGGCAAGTGCGTTGTTCAAGATGCTCGGATCCTTGCCGGTGAAACGTTCGCCGAGAAGTTTTTCCAATTTCGGAATGTTCAGGTCAAACATCTTGGCGATGAGGCCAAGGGCGTAAATATTTTTACCTTTGTCCTTGGCCGTGCCGCCGATGGCTTCGACCGTCAGGCCGGAAATCGGCACGCCGACGTGGTGATAATCGCCCTGCAATTCCGGCTTCGGCTGCACATGGTCGGAATCGTAAAGCACGATGCCGCCTTTTTTCAGCGAGCTGAGATGGCCTTCATAACTGTGCTGATAAAACGCGAGCAACACATCGGCTTCGTCGCCGGAACTGAGAACTTCGCCGCTGCCCATGCGGACTTGGAAGATGGACGCGCCGCCGGAGATCGTGGCGGGAATCGTCATAAACGTCATGACTTCCTGTTCGCTGCGACCGGCAAGCCGCGCGAGAAAACCGCCGATGGCCTGAATGCCGTCCTGCGAATTGCCCGCAATACGAATTACGACTTCGTTGATGGATGAAATTTTCTGCGCGCCACCGGATGACGACGGCACTCCTGCTGTTGCATTACTCATAAAAAAACCTCAGAACTAAAGAATTGCTTTGGCAAGGGAATTGACGACTGAAGACATTTCAGCGCGACACCATTGCTCTATTACACTAGGGCATCAGTAGTGGATGTGTCAATTTCTAATCCAACCAATATCAGGTTGATTTTCAGTGTGTTATGAAAACACAGAAATCAAACTTCGGTTTGAAAAAAATGCGATTAGTTTATCTTTTTTACAAGTCTAGCTGCATCAGCTAGCGCGCGCCGCTTGCCGTGCCGTCGGCTGTTGGTTAGCGTTACCGGCACATGACCTTGCAGGAACAATACGACGACGCGATGTTTGATTTCAGCCGGGGCAACTTTGATTCGGCCATCATCAAATTAAAATCTGTGCTGATCCAGGACGCGGCGAACTTCGAAGCGCAGCTCGCGCTGGGCATGGCGTATTACCGAAAAGAAGATTTCAAGTCTGCCATCACTGAAGGTCACAAGGCTGAGGCGTTGCGGCCGAAGGAGCAGCTTGTTCACACAAACCTCTCGCTCTTCTACATGAAATCTGGCGACAAGGTGACGGCGGAAAAGCACGGCCTCCAGGCGCGCATCGCTGGTTGGCGCGAGGACGCGCAAAAAAATCCGGCGGAAAAAAACTCGCCGGAACCAGAGTTGCAGATGGCCGGCGCAAAACCTAAAACCGTCAAGTTGCCCGCGAAATTTCCCGAACAGCCATGGAAGAAAAAATTGCCGGTTGATACTAATACCTAATGAAATCCGCCTACGAACTTGCAATGGAGCGTTTGAATAAAAACGCGCCGACAACCAAATTGACTGCCGCGCAGAAAAAAGCACTGGCTGAGTTGGACTCGGTTTATGCCGCAAAGATTGCCGGGCGCGAAATTACTTTGAAAAACGAGCTGGCACAAGTGGCCGGTGAATTTGAAAAAGCAGATGCGTTGCGCGAACAACTGGCGACCGAGCGGAAAAAACTTCAGGCGGAGCTGGAGGAGAAAAAAGATCGCGTCCGTCAGGGCAAATGACACCGCCGGATTTTTTCAATGCGGAACGCGGTATTGGTTGAAACCTTTCGCGGGGTCATCCACTCTGTCGGGTAATCCCATGAAAAAATCCACGTTGTTCCTCGCCCTTGGCCTCGCGCCATTTTTTGCCGGCGCGCAAAATTCCACCGACGCGCTCGCCACTGGCTTTGCCACGCCGCCCGCGTCGGCACGGCCGCATACTTGGTGGCATTGGATGAACGGCAATGTGACGAAGGAAGGCATCACCGCCGACCTCGAAGCGATGTCGCGCGTGGGCATCGGCGGTGCACAAATCTTCAATGCCGGCGAGGGGATTCCCGCCGGGCCGGTAAAATTCAATTCGCCGGAGTGGCATGAAATGTTTTCGTTTGCGGTGAAGGAGGCTGACCGTTTGGGCATTGAACTTTGCCTGCACAACTGCGCGGGTTGGTCGAGCAGCGGCGGGCCGTGGAACTCGAAAGAACAGTCCATGCAGCACGTCGTTATCAGTGAGACAAAAATTTCTGGCGGGCAAAAATTTTCCGGCACGCTGCCGCCGCCGCGCATGGAATGGAACGTGTATCACGACGTCGCGGTGCTGGCGTTCCGCACGCCAGACGGCGAGGGCGTGGCCATGAAATCTGCCGCACCGAAAATTTCCGCGAGCATTGCCACAGTTGACGGCGGCGCACTGCTGGATGGAAACAGCTCCACGTTTGTCGCGCTGCCAACGAATCATCTGCCGCAGCATGTGCAGTTGGAATTCCCGCAGCCGTTCGCATCGCGGCACGCCACCATCACGTTTGGTCAGGGTGCGGGCGAAGTGAAGGGCGTAATCCAGGTTTCGGACGACGGGAAGATTTTTCGCGATGTGCGAGATTTTACGACCCCTGGTCGACCGACGCATCCGCTGACGTTTACGTTGGGCAGTGAGGCGGTTTCCGCCAAGTTTTACCGCATCAAATTCACCAAGCTCGGCAACCGCACAAAAAACCTGAACATCGCGGACATTGATTTCAGCCCGCGTTTGTGCATCGAAAACGTGGACGCGAAGGACGGCGACAACGGCGGATTTGTTTCCTCCGCCTCCGCTGAAAAATCCGCTCCGGAAAATTTGCTCGTCAAGCGTGACAGCGTGCTTGACCTCACGACCCAGATGGATGCGAGCGGTCATCTCGATTGGGACGCACCGACAGGCGATTGGACGGTGCTGCGCATCGGCCGCACGCCGACGGGCCGCAACAATCATCCTGCGCCCGACGAAGGCACCGGGCCGGAGTGCGACAAGTTCAGCGCCGCTGCGCTGGATTTGCACTGGGCTGGTTTCGTGCAGAAGTGTATCGAGGATGCGGGGCCGCTCGCGGGAATCGGCAAAGCCTTTAACAACGTGCTGATTGACAGCTACGAGGTCGGCGGGCAGAACTGGTCGGAAAATTTCCGCGCGGAATTTCAGAAGCGGCGCGGCTACGATCCGCTGAAATTTTTACCCGCGTTCACGGGCCGCGTGGTGGACAGCCCGGAAATTTCCGAACGCTTTTTGTTCGACGTACGCCGGACGATTTCCGATCTGTTCGCGGAAAATTATTACGGACATTTCAAGGAACTCTGCGACGCGTACAACATGACCGCATCCATCGAGCCTTACACAGGGCCTTACGAATCCATGCAGCAGGGCGCGGCGGCGGAAATACCGATGGGCGAATTTTGGGTCGGTGGCAACAACATCAATTCGTCCGTGAAACTCGCGTCATCGGTCGGCCACATCTACGGGCGTAACGTCATCGGCGCGGAATCATTCACGGCGTCGCCCGGCGCGCATGGCCGCTGGCTCGACGATCCTTACGCAATCAAAGCGCTCGGCGATCAGGTGTTTTGCCTCGGCATCAACCGCTATATTTTTCACCGCTACGCGATGCAGCCGTGGACGAACCGCTGGCCGGGTATGACGATGGGGCAGTGGGGCACGCACTTCGACCGCACGAGCACTTGGTGGGAACAGGGCCGCGCGTGGTTGAAATATGTGGCGCGCTCACAATTCATGTTGCAGCAAGGCCGCTTCGTGGCGGACGTCGCGTATTTCTGCGGCGAAAATTCTCCCGCCGAAATGCGCGTCGGCGATCCCGCACTGCCGCCGGGCTACGATTTTGATTCGCTCGGCGCGGACGCGCTCAAAGGTGCGACGGTGGAAAATCATCAGCTCGTTTTGAAAAGCGGGATGAAATATCGCTTGCTGGTGTTGCCGCCGAGCGACCGGAACATTTCGCCCGCGCTGCTGAAAAAATTCCGCACGTTCGTCGCTGACGGACTGGCGCTCGTCGGGCCGCCGCCGCTGAATGCACCTGGTCTGGAAAATTATCCGCAGTGCGACGCCGAGGTGAAATCGCTTGCCGCCGAACTGTGGGGTAAATGCGATGGCCAAAAAATTACGGAACACACGCTCGGCCAAGGCTGTGTTTATTGGGGCGAACCGCTGGAAAAAGTTTTTGCCGCACTGGCCGCAAAACCAGATTTTGAATTTGATTCGTCGAACAAAGCGAAGCTGTCGTTCATCCACCGCACGGATGGCGACGCGGAAATCTATTTCGTCTCCAACCAGCGCGACCGCTTTGAGACGGTGGACGGCACGTTCCGCGTGACGGGAAAAATCCCCGAGCTGTGGCACGCGGACACGGGCGTGATGGAGCCCGCGCCGATTTGGCGTGAGGAAAAGGGACGCACCATCGTGCCGCTTGCCTTCGAGCCGTCCGGCTCGGTGTTCGTGGTGTTCCGCAATCCGGCGGGTAAGGCGGATCACATCGTCGCCGTCGGAAAAGATTCGTTTGCGGATGCATCCGCTGTTCCGTCCGCTGCGAAGCTGGAGATCATCAGCGCGCATTACGAAGCGGCTGACGGCAAGGGCGGCACGAATGTGACCGCCAAAGTCGCGGCGCTCGTGGACGGCGGCTCGTTGAGTCTCGTCGCGAACAACGACACGTTGGGCGGCGACCCGGCCTACGAACACGTCAAGCGGCTGCGTGTGGAGTATTCCCTCGGCGGTGTGCGGAAGTCCGCGATGGTCGCGGAAAACGAAACGCTGAACCTCGGCCAGCCGCAGACGGCGGGCACGCCGGCCGCGTTCCAACTGCGCGCGGCGACGGATGGAAAATTGCTGGTGTCCGCCTCGCAGGCGGGCGCGGTGATGCTCACCACAGCGTCAGGAAAAAAACTGCGCGCAGAAATCCGCGACGTGCCACCGGCACGCGAAATTTCCGGCGCGTGGGACTTGAGCTTTCCCCCAAACTGGGGCGCACCGGAGAAGGTAGCCTTCGACAAATTGATGTCGTGGACGGATTCTGCCGACAGCGGCGTGAAATATTTTTCCGGCACGGCGACTTACACCAAGGAAATTGAAATTTCCGCCGAAGATTTCGGCTCCGGCAAATCACTTGCACTCGATTTGGGCCGCGTAAAAAATCTCGCGGAGGTTTCATTAAACGGAAAACCGCTCGGCATTTTGTGGAAGCCGCCGTTCCGCGCCGACATCACTGGTGCGGCGCAGCCAGGCAAAAATAAATTAGAAATCAAAGTCACGAATCTCTGGCCGAACCGGCTCATTGGCGACGAGCAACTGGCGGACGACCGCGCGTGGGACGGAAAACGATTGAAAGCCTGGCCGCAGTGGGTGCTCGACGGCAAGCCGAGTCCAACGGGCCGTTTCACATTTACGACTTGGCATCACTGGACGAAGAGCGACGCGTTATTGGAATCCGGTTTGCTCGGCCCGGTCAGAATCATTTCCGCTAAGGAAGCGGCTGCGGAGTGAGCTGAAAATTGGTGCGCACGAAAGGACTTGAACCTTC
>CAIKKJ010000152.1 GCA_903827955.1 uncultured Verrucomicrobia subdivision 3 bacterium | reverse complement strand
TGGTTGCGGGGGCTGGATTTGAACCAACGACCTTCAGGTTATGAGCCTGACGAGCTACCGGGCTGCTCCACCCCGCGATCAAGGATTCGAAATATGCACCCCACTGGTTCGCAGGGCAAGTTAAATCAAAAAGGATTTACGCCGTAACGAATCCAGTAGGCTGGCAGCTTCAAAAATTCCAACCACATTCGTTTGCCCACGCCGGTATGTTTCCAATCCTCGCGGGCAAAACCAACATACGCCGGTCGCGAATAAAAAATCAGCGCGGGCTCAGAATGCTCAAAGGTCTTGAGCGACCGGCGCGAGTGATACCACGAGGTGACGAGAATCGCGCTGTGAACTTTTTCCGCGCGCAAAAAATTCAGGCTGAACTCTGCGTTCTCGTGTGTGCTGGTGGACTTGTCTTCAACTTCAATCGCCGAGAACGGCACCCCGTGATTGAGTAGAATCTGGCGGTTGATCTCGTCGTCGCCCGCGCCGGTAATCAGGATGCGCGGCGCGGCGTGCGCCTGAAATAATTCCGCTGCGCGCTCGGCTCGTTGTTCCCGAGCGCCGCCGCCGAGCACGATGATGACATCGGCGGAAACATTTTTCCCGCTGTCTACGCAAAGAAATTTTTCCGGATAACACCAAGCGAAAACGGCAACCGCCGTCACCAGCAAGGTGAAGACGATTGCCGCCTTGAGAATTTTTTTGAATAACCGCCAGAGCACGCTCAATGCCCTTCCTTACGAGAGCATCCAACCGTCGCGATTCGCGCGCTTGATGAACGGCGCGGCCTCGGGGCAGTTGGTCGCCACCATGTTCGGGCCGTCCCATTCGAGTTTTTTGCCGGTGCGCAGCGAGACACAGCCGAGCAGCATGATTTCCGTGAGCTTGGCGGTGATGTCGAAGCGCGAGTAGCACAGCTCCGGCTTGCCCTGCTTGATGGCGTTGAGCCATTCGAGATGGTGTCGCAAATCGGTGTCGCCCTTGAATTCATTGCGCGCAATTGACTGCGGAATTTTCTCCACTGCCGGATGTTTCTTGTAGTGGACGAATTTTTTGTCGTCCGTCTGCTTGATGAAAAACTGTTCACCGTAGTCGTCCGGTGAAAAAATCGTTCCGTGTTCGCCGATGATGAGGCACGCACTGTTCGGCACTTCGCCCTGCAACGCCTCGATATCCGTGAGCAATTCGTGCGGCGGCTTGTTGGTGTTGTCGTGGCCGCCGCGTCCGGTTTCACTCGGCTTGCCGCCGTCATACCAGGTGAGTGTGACGGGCGACTGCTCCAGCATGTCATGCCGGTGGAAAAAACTTTGGTTCGCCGCCGCGATCTGGGTTTTGCGCGCGGGAAATTCAAAGCGGATTTTCGACTGCAACGGATACGTTTCCGCCGGCATCAAATCCGTCGTTGCCTCAATCTCCGTCGGGTAACCGAGGTTCAGCGCGCGGAACGGCATGTTGACTGTGTGGCACGCCATGTCGCCGAGCGCGCCGGTGCCGAAGTCCAGCCAGCCGCGCCAGTTGAACGGCGCATAGACACCTTTTTTGTAGGGCCGTGATTGCGCGCAACCGAGCCAGATGTCCCAGTTGAGGCCGGCGGGAATTTCATCCGCGCCTTCCGGCCGGCTGATGCCCTGCGGCCAGATCGGGCGATTCGTCCAGATGTGCACTGCGCGCACCTGACCGATGATGCCGCCCTGAATGCATTCCACCGCGCGCCGCAAGCCGTCCGCCGCGCTGCCCTGATTACCCATCTGCGTTACCACGCCTTTGTCGTGCGCGAGCTGCCGGATGTAGCGCGCCTCGTAAATCGTCTGCACCAGCGGCTTCTGGCAATATACGTGTTTTCCGTGGCGCATCGCGAGCGTCGCAATGATCGCGTGCATGTGATCCGGCGTGGAAACCGTTACCGCGTCAAAACCGTCGCCCATCTCGGCGAACAACTGGCGATAGTCCTGGAAAAATTTCGCGTTTGGATATTTTTCGCGCTGCTTGGCGCAGCGTTCCGCGTCCACGTCGCACAACGCCGCGATGTTTTCGCTGGCGCAATCATCCGTGTCGCTCTGGCCTTTGCCCATCGCACCGATGCACGCGATGTTCAGTTTGCTGTTAAGGTTTGCGCCGCGCAGCAGCGCCGGCACGCCGAAGGTGACGGCGGTGGCGGCGAGCGCGGTGGATTGGATGAAATGGCGGCGGGACAAAGCGCCGGGTGCAGGCTTGCGTTGGGATTTCATGCGCAAAATTTTAAGCAGGTGAACGAACCGGTGAAACAAAAATCTCGAGAATTCTTGTCATACATTTGAGTGACACGGTAAGTTGGAACAGATTTCTAAAAGATTAATTGGGGGGCGGAACACCAGCGCCTTCACCATTTATCCATCATCCAAAAATTCATTAATCCCTGCTCAAGCGCGCGGCGGTAGTGGGCGTCCGCCAAAACAAATTTCCGCCCCGTCCGCTTCCAGAAACACCAACCACGATTTTTCCGACGCCACGATTTTTGAAATTTCCGCGTCCGCCAAAACCATGCAGGCCGTCGAGAGCGCGTCCGACTCGGCGGCGGTTTCCGCCAATGCCCACGCGCGGTTTTGTCGCTGCGCCGACTGGCCGGTGCGCGGGTCGAAAATATGTTTTCCCTTCACCACGAGGCCGGAGCCGCTCAACGAACAGTTCGATAAAAAAAATCTTTGCGGCGAATGATCATCGCCAAGGCCGCACGACCAGCCGGGTGTTTCCGCCGGGGCCGCGCCCGCCAAAATGCTGCTGCCGCCGGCGATGAGCAGAAATTTTTCCACGCTCCATTCGCGCAACCGTTCCGCCATGCGGTCGAGGGCAAAACCTTTGCCAATCGCGCCCAGATCAAATTCCAGTTTTCCGGCATCGCAGCGGATGGAAAATTGTTCCAGCGACCAGCGCGGTTTTTCCGGCTGCGTTTGCAACGCCGCCGCCGTGATGGAAAACGCACCGTTCGTCGCGGCCTCCATTTTTTCCGCGAACTGAAGGCACGCCAGCACCGGCGCGGTGAGTTGCAACGTTTCACCCGGCGCAAGCTGCGCGATGTGCGAAATCTCGCTGTTCGCCTGAAAGCGGCTCAACTTGGATTCCAAATCGTCCGTCAGCGCGAACGCCGCCTGCGCCGCCTGTGCCGCGTAAGTTTGTTCCTCGTCGGCGATGCGGATTTCCCAATGCGTCGCCATCGCGTGATGTTTGAAGACGTGGATGGCGCTCATGGCAATTTGTCTGCCGGTCTGGGCGTCCATAAAATCAAAAGCACGTTCGGCCGCACGCCGAAAAATTCCGGGCGGAAATTTTCCAGTCGCGCCGTTAGGTTCGTGGGTGCGTCGGTGGTGGTGATGAAAAAATCAGCGTCGCCGGTTTCCAGTCCCGGCGGCCAGAAACCGACGCGGGAAAATTTCCGCAGATACCACGGCAATGGCCACGCGTCCTTCATCACGACGGCGATGCGGGGCTGAACGATTTTTCGCGCGCGGCAAATTTCTTCCAGCTTCGCGGGCAAGTTGAGGATGTCTGGTGTGGTGTGTGCGTAAGCGAGCAGATTTTTTTCATCCGCCGGTTTTTGAAAGACGAGTTCCTGCGTCTGCGCGCCGAGGGTGGCCAGCAGAAAAATCCCCACGATGCCCGCGCCCCAGCGTCCGGCCTTGTTGTTGAACGCGCTGACAATGGCCGACACGCCGAGGCCGCAGAGCAGCGTGAACGGCAGCCATAAATTTAGCGTAAGCCACGGTGTTTTGTAAGGGATGGCGGAATAAATCAGGGCGACGGCAACCGCGTAAATCATCAATGGCAGCGCGGCTTTGCGTGCGCCGCTGACGGTGTCGCAAATCGCTGTGTAAATTCCGGCGGCGGCGAGAAATGATAAAATGAACAACGGGTCGAGCAGTTCAAAATAATAAAAGAACGGCTTGGCATGGCCCTCGCCGCCCGCCCGTGCGACGACGCGCGGGATGGCGTGAAACAAATCTGCGAGCGCGCCAAAATTTTGGCCGAACCAAGTGAAAAGCAAAATTGTGGTCGCGATGAAGACCATCAAGCTGGTCGCAATAATTTTTGGCGCGGGAAAATATTTTCGTGCGGTTGTGAACCAGGCTGCGAAGGCTCCGCAAGCGAGCGCGAAGAAATGGATGGCCGCCGTCTCTTTGCACGCGAGCAGCAGCGCGGCGCAGAGTCCGGTGAGTGCGGCGAACCAGAGCGAATTATTTTTCAGCGTCTGCCAGCCGGAGAGAATTAATCCAAACGTCGCGGCGACGAACAGGGTTTCGTGGATAAAATACCGGCTGTAATAAACGGGCAGGGGAGCGATGGCGAACAGCAGCGCGGCGGTGAGGCACGCGATGAAGCCGAATATTTCCACAGCGCAGCCAAATAGCAAAATCATCGCGCTACCGACGAGCACGGGCGTGAGGCGAAGCTGCGTTTCCGTCAGGTCGGAAAAATTTTTCGCGCCGCCGAGTTGCGCGATGGGCTTCGCCAGGAGAAATAGGACGGGGCCGTGCTTGTCTTGCGGATCGTATTTGTAGGTTTCGCCGGCGAGCAGGTTGCCGGTGAGATAGGCGTTTACGGATTCATCTGTGTGCATCGGCCGTTCGCCAAGCTGCGGCAGGCGGATGGCAAACGCAAACAACGCGATGGCAATTAAAATTGCCCAGCGGATTTTTGGGTTCGTAATCGTAATCGTAATCTTTCGCTAAATCCCAACCGTCGCGGAAACGGATTGAGATAAGATGACGATTAAGATTAGGATTTCAAGCAGCCGGTTTGCCGAACACTTCGACTTCGATGTAGTGGTTCAGCTTGTTGGTCGTGTTGCCTGCGCTGGAGAGACGGACGTAACGACCTTTCGCGCCTTTGGCATCAATCAATTTGCCGAGGTAGCTTTCAATGTAGGGCAAATCTTTGCCGGCGGATGAATTGTCGTAGATTGTCGTTACGTCTTTCTCAAACTTTGGGTCGTCGGAGATTTGCACGACGACATCGCGATAGACGCGTTCCTGCGAATGGTAATGCCAGACGACGATCGCCGAGATCGTCGCGGCGTTTGCCAAATCAATCTGCACCCATTGCTTGCCTGAGCCAAGTTCGACCCACGAGCCTTCATCGCCTTCCTTGTCGCCATCGGTGATGAGATCGAGCGAGCCAATAACCGGATCGTTGTCGCTGCTGGAAACTTTCTTGCCCTTGGCGAGGTTCACCGTGCCAGCAGGAACCTGGAAGTCGGGAAATTTTTTGATCTTCGCTTCGAGCTTGGGGATGCTGATGGGCACGGGCGTGCCGACCATGAGCGGGTTGGGCAAATCGGTCTTGAGCGGGATCATGTCTTCGGCGAACGCGGTGGCAGTGAGCAAAGTGGCGGCGAGCAGGATGAGGTTTTTCATTTTAAATTCAGACTGATAAAAGTGGATGTTGTTCAATATTGAAGCGCAAAATCACGCCTCGGTCTCTTCTTTGGTGATGTTGATTTTCTGCCCGGTCTCCACGGCCTCAACGGCTTTGTGGATGACGTATTCGCTGGCGAACGCTTCTTCGCCGGAGCAGTTCAACTTCGCCTTGCCGTTGATGGCGTTGAAAAAATTCTCCAGATGCGGCTGGTGAATTTTTTTCGCGAAGGAAACCGGGATATCATACTTGATGAGCGGTGCGGTTTCGCGCACGTCCACCTTATCGGCTTCGGCCAGCTGCGGCGTGGGTGAGGTGCGGAGAAAATTTTTTCCGGCTAGTTCGTCCCACGATTTTGTCGAGCGATCCTCGCGCCAAAGGCCACAGGTATTTGGATTCTCGGACATCTTGATCGTGCCTTCGTCGCCCATGAACATTTCAAAATAGCCGCCGCCCGCGCTCGTCGTGGTCTGCACTTGGTAGAACGCGCGGGCCACGCCGCCATCCGGTTGGATGAATTCGTAGATCACCATCGCGTTATCGAACCACTCATGCGTCTTGTAATAATCCGTGCCGCCGCTGGCCATCACCGAGCGCGGCATCCCGCCAAAATACCAGTTGAAAATGTCAATCTGATGCGCGCCGAGATCGGAGAGCGGACCTTTGCCGAGGCCTTTGAACCAGCGCCAATTGCGGAACTGGTGCATGTCTTTGAAACCGTATTTCGCCAATGTTTCCGGCGCGATTTCCGTTTTCTTCGGAAAGCCAAGATCGTTCGTCACCGTGCGGTTCCATTGCGCGTGTGCGGCGGTGAGGCGACCGCAAATCTGCGCCTCGCGGACGAGTTTGTTCAGTGCGAAAAGATAGCGCGGATTGCTCCGGCGCTGATGGCCGATCTGCAACAGTTTTCCCGTTTCCCGCATCGTCTTCACCATGGAGCGCGCGCCTTCGATGGTGTTGCTCATCATCTTCTCGCAATAGACGTGCAAGCCGGCTTTCAAGCAGGCGTTCGTGACCGGCGCGTGCCAGAAATCCGGCGTGGCAACGACGACCGCATCGAGATTTTTTTCGCCCGCGAGCAGTTCCTCAAAATCGTGATAGCCCTTCACCGGCTGACCGATGTCTTTCATGCGGCCCATGACAATCTTGCGGTTGTAATCCCAGATGTCTGCGCAGGCGACGAGGTTGATGCTGCTGATGACCTGCAACGATTCGAGCAACACCTGGCCCTGCGCGCCGCAGCCGATGAGCGCGACGTTCAGTTTTTTGCCGGCAGCTTCCGCCGCGGTGGCCACGGGCTTGCCGGAATCTGGGCTGCACGACGTGAGCAAAAGGCCTGCGCCAGCGACCGCGGTGGTGCCGAGAAATTCGCGGCGCGAAAGTTCGCGCCCCGCCGATTCGCTGCTGTGGTTGGGGGTTACCATTTTTTTAGAAGCGCGAGCTTGTTGTGTTTGGCGAGCACCAGCGCGAACGCGACCAGCGCAACGTGAATGCCCAGCCACGCAATGCCATCGGGCTGGTTGATTAAAATCAAGCCGACCGATAGCGAAATATAAATCAAGCCCTGCAACACCAGCGACGCACGCGTGCCGAGGCCAATGAGCAACATCACGCCCACCGCGATGAGCACGGGACCAAGGCATTTGTCGAACAGGTTCAGCGCAAAGCCGGGGAGCAACGCCTCGTTTTCAAATTTGGTTTTCAGCGCGGTCGGGACGCCATGGTAATTGGCGAGGGCATAAAATTTCACCTTCATGTCCAGCACCGCGCCGCCGGGGTCCGGTTGGCCTTTGTCATCCAGCACGGGAATCTGCACGGATTTGTAAGCGCCGTATTTTTCTACGCCGGCGAGCAACGCGCGCAGGCCGAGCCAGCCGCGCAGCAGCAGGAAAGCCATCGAGTAATCACAGTTGCAACCTTTGCTTTCGCAAGTGTCCTTGGTTTTATCAGTCGCGTCATTCATGTTCACAATATTCTGTCAGGATTCCGTGCGCGGACAATACGACAATCATATCAGCGGCGAACGGAAAATTTTTTCTGCCCCAAAACATTTTTCTGCGGCGGCACGGAAACGGACGCCACCCGCGGTGCAATGGTTTCAAACATCTTGGCTATTTTTTTCAAATGCCGAAAGTTTTTTTTGCGTCCCGAAAAAACGCGACACGCGCGGGTGTTTCACGGCAGGGCGTGCGCCGGCGTCACCGTGGAACCGAGCGAGCAGGTCGCGGAAGTCGTGCCGATGGCGCCCTCGCCGTAAGTGCCGCCGGCGGGGCACGCGGGCAGCGCGCCGGACGCAGTCAGTTTGAGATAGGGCGTGATGTCGGCGGGGAAATTAAATGTCGAGCCGGTGTGCAGGCCGCGCTCCACGGCCATCTGATCCACGGCGGATTGAATTTGGCGGAGGTTGTTGATGCAGGCGTTGGCCTGCGAGGTGGCGCGGGCCTTGACGAAATTTGGAACCGCAATCGCCGCCAGCAGGCCGATGATGGCGACGACAATCATGATTTCTACGAGCGTGAAACCGTTGCGGGCGATTGGTGTAAAAATTTTCATGGCAACAGCACCGAACGGAAAAATTGATTTTGCCCGCCGGGCAGCGGCGCGATGGGCGCGGAAAAATTGCCCTGCGTGGGCTGGTTGGTGCTCACGATTTCCCAGTTCACCAGATTGGTGGAGGTTTGCAAGGTGTAGTCGAACGCGTCGCTGCCGCTGAACTGCGCGCGCCAGCCGCCGTTGCTGAAAACCAGCGCGCCGCTGGAATCCGGTCGCAGACGTGGCAGCAGTTGCGCGGGAATCATTTCGTAAGCGTCGTCGGAAATTCCAAAATCAATCTGGTCGTTGGGAAAATTTGCGTCACTGCGGTTCAGCCAAGGCGACTGTTCGGAAATTTCCGGCGTGCTTAAAATATCGCCGGCGGAAAAATATTTTTGCCCCGGCTGGTTGGCGCGAACTTGTATCAGCGCAGCGGCGACGAAGGTGGATTGCGGCGAATTGCTGGTCATTACGAACGCATCCAATTCCGGCGGGAAATCATAATATGGCACTGCCGTCGAATTCGTGAGCGTGGCCAGGCTGTCGAGCAACGCGGGCCAGTTGGTGGTGTTGACGGATCCAAGTTGCGTGCTGTCGCCGGGATTGAACATTTCTGCGAGTAATGCTGCGAGCCGCCAGTCGCTGGTCGGCGACAGCAGCGCGGCATCGGCGGCATCGAAATCACCAGTCCAATTTTCCCAAGTGGTGAGGCCGACGGCGGGATTGGCTTGGGCAACATCGGTGTAATTCAAAATGTTGGTGGCCTTCAAAAAAATCGTCTGCCACGGCGTGCCGCGATGCACGCGGCCGAGCGTGGTGAGCGGCAGCGCGTTGGTCGCGGGGAAATTCCAGTCGTCCGGCGTCCACATGAGCGGGTCGCGATAGGCAAGGTTGTAGCTCGCGTTGTCGGGCGAGTCGTGCAGCACGCCGGCGAGATTTTCCATAAAGGCATTTCGTCCCCACGGTTGGAAGCGGTCTGGCAGCGAGGCGAGATTGGGAGTGACGATGGGTGGAATTGAAAAATCGTCGCTGCGGGCGACGCCGTTTATGACGCCATACGTTTCAGCCATTGGCTGGAGCAAATCGCTCGTCAAATAATGCACCAATGGATCATTCACCACCCAAAGCGTCGGTGATACGACGGTGCGAGTCGGGGTGAATGGCGCTTGCTGGACGAGGTTGGTGTTGGTGTAGGTCCTGCCACCAAAAAACCAGACGGAATTAAAAAATCCGCCGAACATTGTAGCTATTGCAAGTGTTGTTTGCGGCACTCCAGCAGGAAAGTTGGGTGGCACAGTCCAGCGCCCGCCGGGTGGAACATTCCGATCTATTTGCGAGACGGTAATTTGATTTTGCACGCCCCAGTTCACACCGTTCTGATTTAAGCCATTCAAGTTTGTGCTCCACATCAGTGAATTTATATTGCCGGCAACGTAGTCTGGGTCTTTCAAATCATCGCCCAGATTTCGCACCTGCTGCGGTCCATAAAACTGGACGTAGTCCACGACGTTGCTGCCGTCGAGGATGAAGGCTTGAAACCGGTTGGTGATGTCTAATTCAAAATTTGGAAACGGCGGCAGTGAGGTGACGTTGGTATTGAAAGTTTCGATGGTGAAGCCGGCCACGTTGCCGGTATTGTCGAGGTTAATTGCGGCTTCGTGGACGAACGGAAAATCAAAATTACCGGCGATGAATGAGCTTGGATTTGCCTGCCGTTGTGCTGGCGGCAGGTTTTTATCCAAACTTGCGCCGGGCCATGAATTTAATTGGTTAAAATAAACATAGTCGTTCGTGTATGCGTAACTGTATCCGCCATAAGACAGCCGCATGCGGATATAATCGTTTGCATAAATCGTCAGCGCACCGCCGGGATAATTCGTCGCGTAAGAATTCCAAAAGGAAAATCCAAGGTGGTTGGTGATGCTCATCACGAGCATTTGGTTTGTGATGTAAAGGTTTTTGGAAGCTCCAGACCAAGACAAGGGTGCGGTTTGACGGCTGAATTGTAATTTCCGCGTAACCTGCATTGTGTTGAACGAATAAAATTCATTAAAACTCGGCAGGAATTTTTTCGCGCCGATAATCCACGGCACACCGTAAATATTGTTCGTGCTGGCTCCGACGGGCAAGGCTGTGATGTCCGACGGCGCGGCCAATTGCGGATCGCTGATGCCGTTCACACTCGCGACTTGCTGGTAGCCGGTGATGAAAATATTTCCCTGACCGTCGTTGAAAAATATCGGGCGAAATACGGTTGGAAAAAAATTCGTCGTCGCCGCGTCGCGCACGTTCGCCGCGACTTGCAGCAGGCGTTGCATGGCGGGCGTGTGGGTGAAGACGCCGTTCGTCTGCACGGGAATGTTGGTGATGCCGAAACTGAAGGTGCTGCGCAGTAATTTATCCGCGACGGTGGTGAAGAACCCCGTGGCATCCGCCGGGTCAGGCACGGTGCGTGCCGAGGCGGCGAAGGCGAACGCCAGCAACGCAATGGCCAGTCGCGCGACTTTCGCCATACCCGAGCCGGACTGTTTCGAAAATAATCTGATGGCGGGAAGATAACTTTTTGCGGCGGGGATGCAAAACGGTTTTGTGCAGCTGTTTTTTCAAAAAGTTTTAGCGACGACTTGTTCACTGCGATTTTTTCCGGCCGAAAAAACGGTGAATAATTATTGGAGGTGAAATAGAAAACGCATTGGCAGACGGTGTGATTCTCACTTATTCACCGTTTCTTCACCGTCATTTTACGGTGCATAACCTGTGCATATCAAATCATGGGCAGATGCAAAATTTCTGCTAGGATGTAGTCAGTTCATTGAACGAACGGGGCGGCGGTCGAGAGTAACATTGAAATCGCGCGTTCCACTGATAATCCCGGGTGACCGGGGAAAAATCGGGACAGGCTGGTTGTCCTGGTTCCTCTGAACCGAGCGCAAGTTCGGCGAGGCAGAATTCACCGGTTTCTCTGGCGGTGTTCGCGCACTGTCAAATGCGAATGAGGAATCCGGCAGCAAGCAGCGATGAGAAACCGTTGCGAGTTGAATCAAGTAGTTCAGGCAGGTTTCGAGCCTGAATGAATCGCAGTCACCCAGAGGGTGAACAGTTGCTACTGCGTATCAGCACGGTGCGAATGACTCTGGCGGGTCTGAAAATAAAAAGTCGGGGCCGCCAAAAGAAAAACGCCGAAAGGTGGACAAAAAGAGCGTGCGCATCGGGAAGAACACGAAGGCCAGGCAAGCCGCGTGAAAAACTTCCAAGCGCCGGCGATGTTAAAAACGACACCGCTGGACTGTGAATAAAAAGCAGCTTGAGAGTGAAGAGGCGAGACCCGTGGCCTCGGGCGAACGCACCGACAAAATCGGTGGCTGACCCGGAGCCAGTGGTCAAGACGCGAACGAAAAATTACAGGCGTGTCTTGACCTGGTTCGCAGGCCGGTGGCGCAACCACCAGCCGAAGCGAGCTGAAAAGCCTCACTCAAAATCCGATGGTCGCAAGACCACGGACGGCCCTGCTACGAGGCCGAGAACTCCGCTTGCCGTGGAGAATGGCGTCGGGAATCCAGCAGCCTCCGTGAGGAGCGCGCCAAATGCTGGGACGGGAAAGAGAGTGTGGCGAACTCCCATCCCCCATTTGTCCCGGTTTGACCGCAAGGTTGAACCGGGACTTATTGTTTTGTTTTTAGAGGCCTGAAGCTTGAAAACAAAAAAGCCGTTGCTGGAATTCAGCAACGGCTTTTTTGATTTTGAAAAACTTACGCCAGTTTATACGGCGCGCGGTATTCATGGCTCAACAATTTGCTCGCCTCGGCATCGCCGATAATTTTTTCGTGCTTCACGTCCCAATGAATTTTCCGGCCGGTGAGCATGGAAATCAAACCAAGGTGGCCGGGCGTCGCCGAGTGATGCGCGGTTTGCGCCGGCGCAATCGTCGGTTCGCCGCTGCGGATGGAGTCGAGGTGATTCCGCCAGTGGCCGGGCGACTGGATGAGTTTCACTTTGCGAAGTTCCTCGGGCAGTGATTTGCCTTTTTTCCATTCGGGATTGGAGGCATCGAAGCCACCGCGATCCACCCAGACCCAGCCTTCAGTGCCGATCCATTTCGTGCCGCTTTTGATGTCGCCGTGGCCGCCGGCGATGGTCATAGTGATGTTGCGCGGATATTTCAACTCGATGCGATACTTCGTGCAGGTATTCCACAACGCGTCACGTTCGGGAAATTCCCCGTGGCCTTCGATTTCCGACGGCCCGTCGTGGTCAAAGCCCAAGCCCCAGTGCGCGATGTCCACATGATGCCCGACCCAGTCGAGCAACTGCCCGCCGCCGGTGTTGTAATTCCAGCGCCAGTTCATGTGGACGCGCTGCTTGATGTATTCCTCCATCTTGGACGGCCCGATCCACGTTTCGTAATCGAGTTCGGCGGGCGGTTCGGTGACGGCGATTTTCCATGCGTCTGAGCCGGGGCGGATTTTGGAAAGGTCGGTGATGTTGAGCGCGGAAAGTTTTTCCACGAGTTCCGGCTTGGTGCGTTTGAAATCCGTGTGGCCACTCGGCAGACCCACTTCGACGTGCGTCACTTCGCCGATCAAACCGTTGCGGACAATCTCCGCCGCTTTGTGGAACGGCGACTGCGAACGCTGCCACGAGCCGGTCTGCCAGATGATTTTATTTTTTTCGACCGCGTGAACGATGGCTTGCTGCTCGGCGATGGTTTTTGCCAGCGGCTTTTCACCGTAGATATGCATGCCGCGTTTCGCTGCGGCGGTGGCGACGATGGCATGCCAGTGATCCGGCACGGCGAGCATCACCGCATCGAGGTCGGGCCGCGCGAACATCTCACGGTAATCGTGATAGGCGGCGCAGTCCTTGTTTTCGTAATTGTCGTTGACGGTGTCCACGGCGGCTTGCAGCGCATTTTTGTCGAGGTCGCACGCGGCAACGACG
This sequence comes from uncultured Verrucomicrobia subdivision 3 bacterium, assembly GCA_903827955.1. Lineage (GTDB taxonomy): Bacteria > Verrucomicrobiota > Verrucomicrobiia > Limisphaerales > UBA11358 > UBA11358. The sequence continues at coordinate 26,182 of CAIKKJ010000152.1, read as the reverse complement.
CGGCAATCTTTTTCAAACATGAACGACTTTGTATTGCTCGGTCCCTGCATGCCCCAGCCGACGACACCGATATTAATCTTGTCGTTCGCGCTGATTTTTTTGCCGTCACGCCCCAAGGCGCAGCCCGGCAGAATGGCCGGCAAAACCACGGCGGCGCCCGCGGCCTTCAAGAAATTGCGGCGGGAATAGATTTTTTGGTTTGAAGATTTCATTTTGGCATTATGTATTTATTTTTATCACCGCGCGGCTCTGTTTTTTTGTGTGGACAACCGGACGCTGCGCGTCGCCGACCGGTTTCAATAAATCACGCGCAGGCTTGGACAATTAAGGCTTGCCCGTGAATTGGATTTCGCCAAGATTGGCAGAACAATTCATTTTAACCATCACAAAAATATGGGACACATCTACAATAACATCGTCGAAACCATCGGTCGCACGCCGCTCGTCAAACTCAACAAAGTCACTGCCGGCGTGGACGCAACCATCGCGCTCAAGTGCGAATTTTTTAATCCGCTGGGCAGCGTGAAAGATCGTATCGGCGCGGCGATGATTGCGGACGCGGAAGCGCGCGGCGTGTTGAAGAAAGACACCGTCATCATCGAGCCGACCAGCGGCAATACCGGCATCGCGCTGGCGTTCGTCGCGGCGGCGAAAGGCTATAAAATTATTTTGACGATGCCCGAAACGATGTCGCTTGAACGCCGCACGTTGCTGGCAATGCTCGGCGCAAAACTGGTTTTGACTCCCGGCGCGGAAGGCATGAAGGGTGCGATCGCTCGCGCCGAGGCGCTCGCGAAGGAAACGCCCAACTCGTGGATTCCGCAACAATTTGAAAACGCGGCCAACCCGGCTATCCATTCCAAAACCACGGCGGTGGAACTGTGGGAAGACACGGATGGCAAGATTGATATTCTCGTCGCCGCCGTTGGCACGGGTGGAACCATCACTGGCTGTGTGGAAGCCATCAAGCCAAAGAAAGCTTCGTTTCAGGCCATCGCGGTCGAGCCGAAAGATTCACCGGTCATTTCGCAAACGCTCGCCGGTCAGCCGGTGAAACCCGGCCCGCATAAAATTCAAGGCACGGGCGCCGGCTTCGTCCCGAAAAATTTGCATCTCAAAGACAGCGCGGGCAATGCGCAGATCGTCGAGTGCGTGCAAGTTTCCAACGACGACGCCTTCGCGATGGCGCGTCGCCTCGCGAAAGAAGAAGGTTTGCTCGTCGGCATTTCCACCGGCGCGAATGTCTGCGCCGCGATTGAAGTGGCCAAGCGCCCGGAAAACAAAGGCAAGCTTATCGTGACCATCGCCTGCTCGACGGGTGAACGTTATTTGAGCACCGCACTCGCGGCGGAAGCTCGCGCGGAAGTCGGCGGCTGATCTTGTATTTAAAAACTCAAAACGCGCAAATTCATCTTGGATTTGCGCGTTTTTATTTTAACCGCCTGAAAATAAGCATTGCCTTTCGCCGCGTTTCCCCGTAATTAAACGTCCGTCGAAGGTTTTAGTCTGCGGCTTCTGGCCGGGGACATTTTCCAAAAGTTCACTTTCCAGCACATTTTCGGAAGGGTTTCAGCCTTCGGTTACAACATTTTTATGAGCGATACGCAAGCGAACGGCGAAAAAGCCGTCAATCCCAACTACGGTTCAGGCTTTCTCGAAATTTCCGAGAAAGGCTTTGGTTTTCTGCGCACGGCGCAAAACCATTTCCATCCCAAGCCCACCGACATTTTTGTCACGCCCGACACCATCCGCCGCAGTTTTTTGCGCGAAGGCAGCTATGTCGAGGGTGCCACGCAGCCGCCGCATCGCGGCACGAGCCCGCAGCTTAAGACCGTGGACAAGGTCAATGACATGGCGTTTCAGGATTACACCAAGGCTGTGCGCTTTGAGAACCTGACTTCGATTGACCCGATCGAAAAATTCAAGCTGGAGACCACGCCGGATGCGATGGAGACGCGGGTGATTGATCTCGTCACGCCCATCGGCAAGGGAACGCGCGGCATCATCGTCGCGCCGCCGCGCACGGGCAAGACCACCATCCTGAAACAGATTTGCAACGCCATCACCACGAACCATCCCGAAGTGCATTGCATGGTGCTGCTGATTGACGAACGTCCCGAGGAAGTCACCGATTTTCAACGCTCGGTGAAAGCCGAAGTTGTTGCGTCCTCGAACGACATGGAAATCGACACGCACGTTCGCCTATCGCGTTTCATGATCGAGCGCTGCCGCCGCATCGTGGAATCGGGTAAGGACGTTTTCGTGCTGATGGATTCGCTCACGCGCATTGCCCGCGCCTACAACTCCGTTCACGGCGGTTCCGGTCGCACGATGTCCGGCGGTGTGGACGCCCGCGCGCTGGAGATTCCGCGCAAGATGTTCGCCTCTGCGCGTAAGATTGAGAACGGCGGTTCGCTCACGATTATCGCGACGGCGCTCGTGGACACGGGTTCGCGCATGGATGAATTGATTTTCCAGGAGTTCAAAGGCACCGGCAACATGGAGTTGATCTTGGATCGCAAGCTTTCCGACCGCCGTTTATATCCCGCGATTGACATTCCGAAGTCCGGCACGCGCAAGGAAGAAAAACTTTTCCCGGCGAAAAATCTCGAAGCCATCCGCAAACTCCGCCGCACGATGGTGGACTTGAATCCCATCGAAGCGATGGAAACCCTCACGGCGGCCTTGAAGAAATTCAAGACCAACGACGAGTTCCTGGCGAAGATGGAAAAAGGCTCTTAAAAATTGCCGTCCGCATCACCGCCGCCTGAAAATTCAGGCGGCGAATTTTTTTAGTTTGGGACGGCGACACGCCATCCTTTCCGGAATTTAATCGCGTGGGTTGAAGTGCGATTCCTTGGCAAGTTGCTCCCACAATTTTTTATGCGCGTCGGAAATTTTTTCCGGCACGACGATTTTGGTGACGACGAACAGATCGCCCTCTTTACCCAGCCCGCGCCCGCGCACGCGAAGTTTCTGGCCACTGGCCGTGCCGGCGGGAATCTTGATGCTCACCCGGCCGTCGAGCGTGGGCACGGAAATCTCCGCGCCGAGCGCGGCTTCCCACGGCGCGAGTTCCAGCTCGTGAATCAAGTTGTGGCTGTCCACCTCGAAGTCGGGATGTTTCGCGAGCCGCACGCGGAGGTAAAGATCGCCGCCGTTCTCGCCGCGCCCGGCGATGCGCAGCTTCTGGCCGGCGGTGATGCCGGCGGGAATTTTCACCTGGTGCGAATCCGCGCCGCCTTCGTGCCGCACGGTGACGGTGCGGATGGAACCGCGCCGCGCTTCTTCGAGCGTCACTAAAATATCGCCTTCGACATCGCGGCTCACCGGTTCTTGCGCGCCCATATTTCCGCGCGGGCCGCCGCCGCGCATCCCGCCGAAAAGCTGGTCGAAAAAACTGCTGAAGCCCGTGCCATCAAATTCAAATGACTGCGTGCCGTTGCCCGCCGGGCGGCCGCCGCGAAAAGTTTGTCCGCCACCGAAGCCGCCCTGGCCGGGCGGGGGCCGGAACTCCGCGCCGGATTTCCAGTTCGCGCCCAGTTCGTCGTATTGGCGGCGCTTGTCCTTGTCGGAGAGCACTTCGTAGGCCTCGTTGATCTCCTTGAATTTTTCCTCGGCTCTTTTTTTGTCCTTCGCCACGTCGGGATGAAATTCACGGGCGAGCTTGCGGAACGATTTCTTGATGTCAGCTTCGTTCGCGGTGCGCGGGATGCCGAGCGATTCGTAATAGTCTTTGTATTTCACGGCCATTTGGAAGTTGCAAGTTACAGGTTGAAGGTTGCAAGTTCAACTGCTCACGTGGGGCGATAGTTTCCTGTTAAATTGGTAGGGCAGTGCTGCTGCGCCGCCTGGCCATTCAATCCGCGCGTTTCATCAGCCAATAGACGCCCACCATGGACGCGATGGAGATGAGCGTCATCGGCAGCACGGAAAAAAAACACGCCAGCGTCATTGCCACGCCGCCAGCCAGCGGGATGCCGGCTTTTTGTTTCCAACCATAAACCATGTAGCCGCCGCCGACGCCGCTCCAGAACAACCCGGCCCAGAGCGCGCTGGAATCCAGGTGCAACATGCCGGTGTTCAACGCGGGCTCGATCAGGTTGGTGTCCATCACCGGCAGTGTGGCGCAGTCGCGTGCTGCTTGCCATGCAAAAAGGCTGTGCTAGATTTTTCGCGTGAGCAATTTCTTCCGCCCCAACATCGGCAAGCAAGGTCGCATCGCGCGCGGCGTGGTGGGAACCATTTGTCTCATCGCGGGCATCGTGCTGGTGGATTTTGTGTTGTGGCTGGGATTGATTTTTGTGGTGGCCGGGCTGTTTGCCATTTACGAAGCGCTGCGCGGCTGGTGTCTGGCGCGGGCTTGCGGTGTGCGGACGAAGCTTTGAAAGCTACGTCAGCGATCAACGCTTGTCGTTTGCTAGCTATTTATGGGCGAGCATCGAACATTTAGAATCACGAAGCCAAAACGATTTGCCGTGATGGTTCTCCTTGGATTTTTAGTCGCAGGTATTGGAGCACAAACCTATTTTCGCTTTCACATTGACGGGGTTTATTTCGATCCTGACATGGGTTGTGATTGTAATTGGATTTTCAAGGACGGTCAGATTTACATGGAGACAGAAAAGGGCAGAGATCACGTTGCAACATACGCTCGGTCAGGCACCAGATGGATATGTCGTGGACTGGCAAGCAGCGAAAATAGTGGCGCTATTATGCAGTCATCGCTACTGGGGGTGAAGTGGTTTGATAAACAGTTTCAGGGTGGCGTGCATTTTTTACCAAGACATTGCTTCTCAAAGTATGCGGACATTGAGGATTGGTTTCTAAATAATTTGCATATCAGAATTTAATGTCGGTCGGTTCGTTGCTTACACCGACTTGGTTTGACGTGTTTCATTTCTGTCAGTTGTCGTCTTAAACTTTACCAACTAAAACCCGCCTGCGTTTCGCTTTGACCATTCCCCCTGTGTCGCGTAGCGTGTTCGCTCGTTTTTTAACCATTATCGCGAAAGTTTGCCGTGAATTTTTTAAGAGCCATTTTTCCGTCCCGCAACGACCGCGAGGTCAAAAAGATCCGCCCGCTCGTCGCGCGGATCAATGAAATCGAGGCCGGCTTGCAGGCGTTGTCCGACGACGCGCTCCGCGCCAAAACCGCCGCGTGGAAGGCGGAGCTTTCCCTGATTGAGGATGCCGACGCGCTCGCCGCCAAGCTGAATGAAATTTTGCCGGAGGCGTTCGCCGTCGTCAAAAATGCCGCGCGCCGTTTGTGCGGGCAGGACATCATCGTGCGCGAACATCCCTTGCGCTGGGAAATGGTGCATTTCGATGTGCAGCTGATCGGCGGTCACGCGTTGCACACGGGGCACATTTCCGAAATGGCCACGGGCGAAGGCAAGACGCTCGTCGGCACGTTGCCGGTGTATCTGAATGCGCTCACCGGTCGCGGTGTCCATGTGGTGACGGTGAATGATTATCTCGCCTTGCGCGATTCGGAGTGGATGGGCGCCGTCTATAAATTTCTCGGCCTCACGGTCGGCTGCATTTTGCACGACCAGTCGCCGGCTGTTCGCCGCGAGCAATATGCCTGCGACATCACCTACGGCACGAACGCGGAATTCGGTTTCGATTATCTGCGCGACAACGGCATGGCGTTGCGCAAAGAAGAGCAAGTGCAGCGCGGGCATTATTTTGCCATCGTGGACGAGGTGGATTCCATTCTCATTGATGAAGCGCGCACGCCGCTCATCATCAGCGGCCCGGCGGTGCGGACATTTGACGAACAATACGCGCAGTGGAAGCCGACGGTGGAAGGTCTGGTTCGCGCACAGCATCAGCTTTGCGCCCGCTTTTTGAAAGAGGCGGAGGAACTGCTCAAGAAATTAAATTCTGCCGACGGCGCGAAAGTCAGCAACCGCGAGGAATTGGAACGGCAGGCGGGTTTGTTGCTGTTCCGCGTCAAGACTGGCCAGCCGCGTTCGGAAGCGTTGATGAAAATTCTGGAGGTTCCCGAAAATGCCACGCTGATGAATCAGGCGGAACTCTCGCTGCACAAGGATCAGAAGAAAGAAGAACTTTACCGCGAGAAGGAAGAATTGCTGTTCGCGATGGACGAGAAAAGCCACGAGGCGGACATGACGGAAAAGGGCCGCAGCTACATCAGCCCGTCCGACCCGGACGCGTTTGTGCTGCCGGATTTGTCCACGCAGTTGCACGACGTGGACGCCGGCGCGGAAACCGACGCGCGCAAACGGCTTGAAGCGAAGGCGAAGTTGCAGGCGGACTTCGAGGCGAAGGCGCAAAAGATTCACGCGATTTCACAATTGCTGAAAGCGTATTCGCTTTACCAACTCGACGTGGAATATGTCGTGCAGGAAAACAAAGTCGTCATCGTGGACAAGAACACGGGCCGCCTGATGTCCGGCCGCCGCTGGAGCGATGGTCTGCATCAGGCCGTCGAAGCCAAAGAAGGCGTGGCCATCGAGCGCGAAACGCAGACGCTCGCGACGATCACGATTCAAAATTATTTCCGGCTCTACGCGAAGCTGGCGGGCATGACCGGCACGGCGGAAACCGAGGCGGCAGAATTTTTCGACATCTACAAACTCGGCGTGCTGACGATTCCGCAAAACCGTCCGAACGTCCGCAAAGATTCCGACGACTCCGTCTACAAAACGCGCCGCGAAAAATTCAACGCCGTCGTCAATGAAATCAAGGCATTACACGCGCTCGGCCGTCCGGTGCTCGTCGGCACGATTTCCGTTGAGACGAGCGAAATGCTTTCGCGGATGCTGAAGAAGGAAGGCCTGATTCACTCCGTCCTCAACGCGAAATATCACCAGCAGGAAGCGGAAATTGTTTCCCGCGCCGGCCAACGCGGCGCCATCACCATCGCCACGAACATGGCGGGTCGCGGCACGGACATCAAACTCGGCCCCGGCGTCGCGGACGTCGGCGGCTTGCACGTGCTCGGCACGGAACGTCACGAGTCGCGCCGCATTGACCGGCAGTTGCGCGGTCGTTGCTCGCGTCAGGGCGATCCGGGTTCATCGCACTTTTTCATTTCGCTCGAAGACGATTTGATGCGCCTGTTCGGCAGCGATCGCATTGTGAAATTGATGGAGCGCATGGGTCTTGAAGAAGGCGAAGAGCTGAAGCACGGTTTGCTCAACCGTTCCATCCAGCAGGCGCAGAAACGCGTCGAGGGACATAATTTTCAGCAACGCAAACGCACGCTCGAATATGACGACGTGATGAACAAGCAGCGTGAAGTCATCTACGGCTTCCGCAACGAAATCATCAACAGCGACGACGTGCGCGATCGCCTCATGGACATCATTGAGGAAGTCGTGGTGCTCAAGGTCGAGCAGTTTTCAACTGCGAACACCGATGCGAACGAGTGGAAACTCCGTGCGCTCGCCGACTGGGTGAATTTGAATTTCCCGCTTGGCTTGCCCGAAGGCGAAATCATCAAGGCCGCGCATTCCGGCAAGGAAAAACCCGTGAGTGGTTCCTTGTTCGATGGCTTGAGCGAGGCGCAGTTCGCCGTTTGCACTTTCATCAGCGACGCGATTCGCAAAGCTTACGAGTTGAAAATCAGCTTCGATGAGCCGGACAAACTCGTGGCTGTCGAGCGCTACACGATCTTGAGCGCGATTGATAAATTGTGGCAGGAACATCTTTACGAGATGGACAGCTTGCGCCAGAGCATCGGCCTGCGCGCGCACGGCCAGCGCGATCCGCTGTTGGAATACAAAGCCGAGGCGTTCAAGATTTTTGACGAACTCATGGTCAACGTGAAAACGGAAATCTGCCACAACGTCTTCCGCAGCGCGTCGAGCCTGCTGGCGTTTGAAAGTTTTCTCCGCAACGCGCCGCAACAGACCTTGCACCAGACCACGCAAACGCTCGGCACCGGTTCGACATCCGCTGATGGCAAACGCGCCAGCGACGTCGTCAGTGAAGCCGCGAACGCCGCCGAGGCGCAGGCCAAGGCCAAGCCTGTCCGCACCGGCCCGAAAGTCGGGCGCAACGATCCATGTCCTTGCGCGAGCGGCAAGAAATACAAGAATTGCTGCGGGAAGTAAGCGGTCATGTTGGCAAAGCGCAAGCGCCAGAGGACTGGCGCACTCCAAGACGCTTCGCGTTGTTTTTAGGTCGCGTAATTCGCGCCAGCGTCTTGGACTGCGGCAGCCCTCTGCCGCTTTTTTGAGGCAAAATATATTTTAGGTGGAATCTATGTTTCGTATAGGCATTGATCTTGGCGGGACGAAAATCGAGGGCGTGGTTCTCGACGCCGACGGCAAAGAGGTTTTCCGCAAACGCATCGCCACGGAACGCGAGCACGGCTACCAGCACATCCTGAATCGCATCAAGTCGGTTCACGATGAACTCGCCGCCGCCGTTCCCAACCAGCCGACGACTTTCGGCATCGGCACGCCGGGCGCGATTTCGCCGCGCACCGGCCTCTTGAAAAATTCCAACACCGTTTGCATGAATGGTCAGCCGGTGAAAGCTGACTTGGAAAAACTTCTCGGTCGCAAAATCGAAATTCAGAACGACGCGAACTGTTTTGCGATGGCTGAGGCGTTGCTCGGAGCGGGCAGGGGAAAGAAACTGGTTTTCGGCGTCATCATGGGCACCGGCTGTGGCGGCGGCATTGTTTACAAGGGCGAAGTGTTCACCGGCGCGCAGGCGATTGCCGGCGAGTGGGGGCACATGAGCATTGATCCGCACGGGCCGCTTTGTTACTGCGGAAAAAAAGGCTGCATCGAGACTTTCATCAGCGGCGGCGGTTTGGAAAATCGTTATGCTGAAAAATTTGGCGTGAAGCGCTCGCTGAAGGAAGTCGAGGCGGCGTATTTCGCGGGCGAAGCGTCGGCAGTGGAATTCATGCAGGAATTTTTCGACCGCTTCGGTCGCGCGATGGCCAACCTGATTGACATTCTTGACCCGGACATCGTGGTCATCGGCGGCGGCGTTTCTAACTTCAAGGCCGTTTATTCCGAAGGCGTGGCGGCGGTGCGGAAATACGTTTTCACTGATGAGCTGGAGACGCCCATCGTGAAACATCAGCTCGGCGATTCGGCAGGTGTTTTTGGTGCGGCGCTGGTGGGGGTTTGAGAATCAAAAATCAAAACGGCGGCTGTCGTGCTGACAGCCGCCGTTGGTGTTTTCAGAATTGATCACATGTGGGCGATGATGTTGTCGCCGAACTCGGAGCACTTGATTTCCGTGCCGCCTTCCATGAGCCGCGCGAAATCATAGGTGACGCGCTTGCTGCCGATCGCGCCGTTGAGGCCTTTGAGAATCAAATCCGCCGCTTCGGTCCAACCCATGTAGCGCAGCATCATTTCGCCGCTCAAGACAACGGAGCCCGGATTCACCACGTCTTTGCCAGCATACTTTGGCGCGGTGCCGTGCGTGGCCTCGAAGATGGCGTGGCCGGTGATGTAATTAATGTTGCCGCCGGGCGCGATGCCGATGCCGCCGACTTGCGCGGCGAGCGCGTCGCTCAAATAATCACCGTTCAAATTCAGCGTGGCAATCACGTCGAAATCCGTCGGGCGCGTGAGCACTTGTTGGAGCGCGATGTCGGCGATGGCGTCTTTAATGACGATGCCCGCGCCGGGTTTGCCTTCGGGGATCTTGCACCACGGGCCGCCGTCAATTTCGACCGCACCGAAAAATTCCTTCGCCGTTTGGTAAGCCCAGTCGCGGAAGCCGCCTTCGGTGAACTTCATGATGTTGCCCTTGTGGACAATCGTGACGCTCTTGCGTTTGTTCTTGATCGCGTAAGCCATCGCGCTGTGCATCAAGCGCACGGTGCCGCTGTAGCTGACGGCCTTGATGCCGACGCCAACTTTGATGTCGGTCGGAAAATCTTTTGCGCCGACCGCTTTCCAAAAATCTTCGGCGGCGGGTTTGGTTCCGAAGCGGATCTTCTTAAAATCTTTCGGAAATTCCTTCGCGATGAAGTCCAAAACTTTTTGCGCCTCGGGTGAACCGCCGGCGTATTCGATGCCCGCGTAAATGTCCTCGGTGTTTTCGCGGAAAATCGTCATGTCCACTTTTTCGGGATGTTTCACGGGCGAGGGGACGCCGGTGAACCATTGCACGGGGCGCAGGCAGACGTAGAGATCGAGCATCTGGCGCAAGGCGACGTTCAGCGAGCGGATGCCGCCGCCAACGGGCGTAGTGAGTGGGCCTTTGATGCCGACGAGAAATTCCTTGAACGCCTCGACAGTGTCATCCGGCAACCAATTATTATATTGCTTGAAGGAGGCTTCACCGGCGGAGACTTCCATCCAGGAAATTTTCTTTTGGCCGCCATAAGCCTTGGCCACGGCGGAATCCATGACGCGGACGCTGGCCGCCCAGATGTCTGGGCCGGTGCCGTCACCACGGATGAAGGGGACGATCGGGTGGTTGGGGACGTTGAGTTTGCCGCCGCTGATGGAAATTTTTTCGCCAGCGGGAACGGTGCAAGTGGTGTAAGCCATATCCTTATTTCAATGTTTCAATCAAAAACAAATGAAACCGCCGCGCGCGTGGAAAATCAAGGAAAGAAACCAACCATCCATTGAACGATTTCGGACAAATCTTGCGCGTGGCCACGGTTGCATCCTGATTTGTCAGGCAGGGACGGCGCTATCGTTCGGAAAAAAAAGAGCCTGGCTAAAAACCTAAAGCCAGGCTCTTTCCAACCCATAACCCAATCGAATTAATAGACCGGGCGGGTGCGGATTTGTTCAAACTATTTTTAACGTTCGCAAAACGCCTTTATTCAGTGGTAATTTTCAGGATTTTCCCCGACTGCATGAGCGTGTAAACTTCACCGTCGTTGTCCTCGGCGAAGCTGTTGATGTTATCCGGCTGTTGCAGCAGCGTGCCGTGCGCGGTGACTTTTTTTGCAGCGCGGTCGTAGCGCAAGCCCCAAATGGTGCCGAGATTGTAATCGCCGTAGATGTAAATGCCTTCAAGAGCAGGAGACGATTTACCGTGATAAACGTAGCCGCCAATGACGCACAGGCCTACGCTGTGATCGGGGAACATCGCCTCGGCCTGCATCCGTTTTTGGTGTGGATACTCGATGACCGGCTCCAGATATTGCGCGCCGGGCGGGCCGGGCTTGAAATGATGCGCGCCTTCGCGGACGCTCCAGCCGAAGTTGCCGCCGTTCACGATCAGGTCCACTTCCTCCCAAAGATTTTGCCCCACGTCGCCGCACCAGAGGTCGCCGGTTTTGGAATCAAAGCTGTAACGCCATGGGTTGCGCAGGCCGAGCGCGAAAATTTCCTTCCGGCAACCGCGATCACCCATGTCCATCTCCTTCACGAATGGATTGTCGCGCGGGATACTGTAACCCACTTCATGCTTGTTCTCATTGCGGCCGATGGTCATCCGGCCGTTCACATCAATGCGCAGCATTTTTGCCAGCAACGTCGAGACACTCTGGCCGTGTCCGAACGGATCATCACCACTGCCGCCATCGCCGAGGCCGAGGTAGAGATAGCCATCCGGCCCGAAGCTCAACTGCCCGCCCTTGTGGTTGCCGAACGGCTGGGGCACTTCCAGCACGATCCGCTCGGACTTCAAATCCGCCTTGTCCGCGTCCGCATCCGACACCTTGAACTCGCTGATGACGCTGCGCAGCGGATAATTCTCCGGCTTGGAATTCGCGTTCTGCGGATTGCGCAGGTTGTAATAGACGTAGAACAGGTGGTTCGTGTTGAAGCCCGGATGAAACGCCAGGCTCAACAGCCCGCACTCATTGTCCGGGTTCACGCGACGATCCTCGATGTTGAAAAACTCCTTCGCGTCCGCGCCATCCGAACCTTTTTTGGCGATGAGGATGATGCCCGGCTGATACACGATGAACATCCGGCCCGAACCATCCGGGCACTCGCTCATCCAGACCGGGCGTTGGTCCACGACCGAGGCGATCTCGCGGATTTTGGGAAAGACCGGTTCCAGCTTGATCGCCGGCAGCGTTTCAGCCCAGGCCGTGGCGGACACGGCGAGCAGCAGGGTGGCAAAAAGATTTTTCATGCGGGGCAAGACGTTAAGCGACGGTCTTTGGTTTCGATAGAACAAATTTACATGACACGAAATGCTCTCTGCTGATGGATGCTAAAACGAATATTCGCCGGAGCGCATTTCGTAGGGCAGCGCTGCTGCGATGCCCAATTTAATTGGGCTGACCGGCTGCAGCCCTACCGATGAGAAGTTAGGCGCGCAATGTGTCCTTCACGGCCTGCCGCAGGTCGCCGAGGGAGAAAGGTTTGGTCAGGCACGGGCGTTTTTCCGTTTCCAGAAAACTTTTTAACTGGTCGCCGATGATGTCGCCGGTCACAAAGACCATGCGGCGGGAGGCGGTAAGATTTTCCTCGCGCAGCCGTTCATAGACCTGCCGGCCGTTGAGGCCGGGCATCTTGAGGTCGCACACGATGGCGTCGAATTTTTGCGCACGGATTTCGCGCAGGGCGGCTTCGCCGTTGGGCACGGTCACGACTTCGTAACTGTGCTGGGTAAGTTCTTCGCGGATCATGTGGAGCAGGGATTCCTCATCGTCCACCACGAGAATTTTTTTGCCGGCACCTTCGCGCACATCGGGTTGGTTCGTGGCGGTGGCCGTCTTGGTATGAAAGGAAGTTTCAAACCACGCCGATTCATCGGCCACGGGCAATTCGATGGTAAAGGTGGCGCCTTCGCCGGGTTGGCTGGCGACGAGGATGTTGCCGCCGTGTTCGCGGATCATGCCGTAGCACAGGCTCAAGCCGAGGCCGGTGCCTTTGCCGACTTCCTTGGTGGTGAAAAACGGATCGAAGATGCGTTTCAAATTTTCCGGCGCGATGCCCGGGCCGTTGTCCTGAATGACGATGCGGACAAAGCGCACATCGTGGCTGGTCGTGATGGTGATGCGGCCGGAATCCGCGTGGGCTTCGATAGCCTGCCGGGCGTTGTTCATCAGGTTCAACACGACTTGCTGGATCTGGTGTCCGTCCGCCAGCACGACCGGCTGCTTGGTGGCGAACTGCGTGATGACCTTGACGTTGCTGGTGCGGAGCGGGTAGGCGATCATTTCGAGGACGTCCTCGATGAGTTTGTTCACGCTGACTGGCTTGCGTTCCGGCGCGGCGCGGCGGGCGAAGCTCAAGAGCGACTGCACAATCTTCTGGCAGCGTTGCGCGGACTTGAAAATCAGGTCGAGATGGCGCGCATGTTTTTCGCCCACGTCGGCGTTCTTGAGCATTTCGGAAAAGCCCATGACGGCGGCGAGCGGGTTGTTCAACTCATGCGCGACGCCGGCCACGAACTCGCCGACGGCGGAAAGTTTTTCGCTCTGGATGAGCTGCGATTGCGTGGTCTTAAGCGTCTCGACGGTCTGCTTCAATTTGGATTGCGAGAGTTCGATGTTCTCGGTCATCTGGTTGAAGGCATGGGCGAGCTCGCCGAATTCGTCCTTGCTGCGGATGTTGATGCGGCGGGAAAAATCGCCACGCCCGACCGCCTCGGCGGCATCGTGCAGTTCGCGCAGCGGTTCAGTGGCCTTGTTGATGAAGAACAAAATCAGCGCCGAGCCGAGGAAGATGGCGATGATGATGGCGGCGAGCAGCAGTTGTTGCGTCTGGCGGATGCCCACCGGCGGATCGTAGGAACTGAAGAGCAGGAGGCCGATGGCCGGATCCTTGTTGGCGCCGGAAAATTTGCCGCGGGCACAAAAGTAATGCGCGTCGCCGATGGTCGCCTTGGGTGGTTCCGCGGTGGCGTCGGTGGCGCTGCCGCTGGTGGCCAGTTGCATGAACAAAGATTCGAACTGCGCCTTGTCGGCAGAATTCGGAAAGGTGGAGGCCACGACTTGTCCGCCGGCAACGAAGACGATTTGTTTTTTGGTGATCTGGCTGTATTCCTGCGCGGTCTTCCAGTCAATCTCCTCGCCGAACGTCAGCATGCCGCTGCGGGCGTGGTCGTGGTCCTGGTCATAGACCGGGATGCAGACGATGTTGTAGAGCGACTGGTCGGCCTTGACGACGGCGTTCATCTGGTCGGAGTTGCGGATGAAGTTCAAGGCGTGTTCAATCTTGGCAACGACCGGGGCGGTGATTTCCGACGGCTGGATCATCGGTTCGGCGCTGCTGGACCCGTCATCCGGCGTGAACATGACGAAGCGAACATTCTGGCTGGCGAGGCTTTCCTCCTTGAGCATCCGCGCCAGCTGCTCCTGCACGCTTTTGAAGTCGGGCTTGTTTTTGCTGTCGCGCTTCGTCAGGACGGCGTTGTATTTCGGCACGTTGGCTAGCGACTGGAAACGCATGCGGAGATAGTTCAGGTGCGTGGTCTCGAGGTGGGTATAGACTTCGCTGCACGTTTTCAGCGCGTCGCGGGCGTCATTGTTGATTTGGTTTTTGGTGCGGTAGTCCACGAACCACACGGTCAAAGCCAGCATGACGATCATCACCGCCACCACCGGCACGAGCACCTTGAAGCGGAAGTTGGCCTCGAGAAATTTTTTGATGGGCTGCATCGTTCAGATTTTCGGGAGGTTTTTGATGGTGAGCGTGAAGTCGGCTTTGACTTCGCCCGTGTCCGGCACGGTGATTTCCTGCACATCCACCGGCATCCGTTCGTGCCAGGCTTTTAATTGATATTTGCCCGCCGGCACGTTGGCGATGGCGTAACGCCCGCTGCGGTCGGTCGCGGCGAAATACGGGTTTTCCATGACGAGCACAATGCAATGCATGTTCGCGTGAATGGAGCAATAAACATCCACCTTGCCCGGCTGGTCAAATTTCACCTGCTTGTCCGGCGGACAATCCTTGTAAAGTCCGAGGTCGAACTGCGCCGCGTCGGACACGGAAAAGACGTTGTGATAAATGTCGTCGTTGTTCGGCCATTGGATCGTCGTGCCCGCGAGCACCGGCAAAACGTGGGGCGAAAAATCCGCGTGATACTGCGCCACCTTGAGCGTGGAAACCTGCACGACATTCGTGGCTGGTGCGGTGTTCGCGAAATTGGTGCTGTCAATGAACACCACGAAGTCGCGCATCGCCGCGTAATCCACGCGCACGGCCGTGCTCAAGGCGTGGCTGGAATAATTTCCGCCCGCCGCCGCTTCCGCACCGTTCTTGCCCTCGGCGTGAACGGTGCCAGTGATCGTGCCGCCGACGGCATTCTGAAAAAATAATTGACCGGCGAACACCAGGCTGGCGGCCAAACTGCGCAGCAACGAATAACGCATACGCACACTCTGCTGATGCTGGCGAATCTGCGGGGCAGGGGAACGAAAATCCGCCAGCCGCTGCCAGCGCGAAACGCGGAACCCGACCGGACGCGCGGCGGGCGCGGCGGGCGCCGGGTCGGTGGCAGGCGGGCTTGAAATTTTTTCGTTCATGCGTTTCAAAATTTGAACACCGCCTCGGTGCCGAAGAAATCCTCGTGGTTGCGATGGCCGCCATCCAATTCTGTGCCGCGTTCGAGCGAATATTCCAGCTTCACCGCGAGCCGGTTGCTGAAGCGGTAGCCGCCGCCGAAGCTCAGGCGCCACAGGCTCGTGGCTTGCGTGCCGTTGAAATATTCGTTGAAGTCACCGTGGCCGACGAGTGGATAACCGTTCGCCGCAAAGATTTGGCTGAAGCGCGTGGCGAGGTAGAAGTTACGCGGCAAATCTTGTTCAACTTCCGCCGAGTAATAGAAAATATCGCGCGGGTTGTCTGACTTCGGGTCGTCATCACCGTAGCGCACATAGCCGCCGAAAGCGCTGATGCGGCCGGATTTCCAGTGCGCGGTGATATCGCCCTCCACGGCGTCGGCATGAAACGTCGTCGTGGAATCAGATCCGATGGAGCGGAACCAGCCGTTGGCGAACCAGATGGAGGAGATGTAATCGTTGTTGGCGTCCACATTGCCGGTGCGCATGCCGCTCAAGCTAAAGTGCCAGCGCGCGTTCGGATCAAAACTGACGCGGCCCATCACGGATTTGTCGCCGTTGAAATCTTGCACGCCGTTGCCGCCGCCGTTTTGCACGGCGGCGACGTAGGAAAATTTTCCGAGCTTGCCGTAAAGTTCCACGCCCGGATCAATGCCCCAGAAATCGGAAAGCGAATGCGAGATGAGCGGGTTTTCCATCGCGTAGCGGTTCTGGTATTCCTCGCCGAACGGACAATTGATCCGGCCGATGCGGAGGTTCACCTGTCCGTTTTTGCCCCAGAGCTGTGACACATCTTCAAAATCCAGATACAGTTCGCCGAGCTGCGTGTTCAGTCCCGTGCTTTCGCGTGTGGCCAGATCAATGTCGCCATAAAAATAAACCGATTCCCAGACTGGCGATTCGACAAAAATCCGCGCCTCGTCCACGCGGAATTCCGAGTGCGGCGCGAAGCCGTCGCCGCCGGTGTTGAAAAACGCCGCGCCGCCCTCGCCGCTGAAATGAACGCTGCCCACATTGAAACCGGCGCTGGCCGGGGCGGGGTTTTCACCTTCCGCGACGGAATGTGCAGTGCTGGAAGTTTCCAATTGCTGGACTTTTTTCGAGAGAGTGTCCAGTTCAGTGCCTTGTTTTTGAACTTGCTGCTGTAACAGCGCGTTCTGTTCGCGGAGCAAACGCACCTCTTCCGCCATGTTTTGTTCCGCTGCCGGGGCAAAAGCCGCGGTCAGGACGCAAAACATCAGAATAATGTGAGTTTTTTGGTTCACCCGGTCATTTAAGCAGCCCCCGTGCCTTTTAACCGGTCGGCGGGAAAAAATTGCCGACAGGTGGGCCGGCACCTTGTCGGTCGCTGCCTTGCCGCCGCGCACCAGCTTCATATTTCTTCGGCGTCCGGCGGTTCGGATTAAGCAAACAATTATGATGAACCCGCCGCACTCCGCGCTTTCGCCGGAATAAATTTTTTGCCATCCTGCCGGCACGAACCTTTGAAAGCCCTCGTCCAAAATCGCAACGCCCGCACCATCCGCGCCTTTCTCATCGGCGTCGAACTCAAATCCCGCAACGCCGCCGACATCCGGGAATCGCTCGCCGAGCTCGCCGAGCTCGCCACCACCGCCGGCACGGAAATCACCGGCGAAGGAGTGCAGAAACTGGATTCGCCCGCACCCGCCACCTTCATCGGCAAGGGCAAGGCCGAGGAATTTTCCGCGCTCTGCAAAGAGCAGTCGGTGGACACGATTATTTTTGATGACGAACTTTCTCCCGCGCAGTCGCGCAACCTGGAAAATATTTTCGGCTGCCGCGTGATGGACCGCACCGCGCTCATTCTGGAAATCTTTGGCCAACGAGCCCGCACGCGCGAGGGCAAGTTGCAGATTGAGCACGCCCAGTTGAAGTATCTGCTGCCGCGACTCACGCGTTACTGGTCGCACTTGTCGCGCCAGCGCGGTTCCACCGGCAGCATCGGTGGCGAAGGCGAATCGCAGCTTGAAGCCGACCGCCGGAAAATTTCCGAGCGCATCGAGAAGATTGAAAGCGAACTCGGCAAAGTGGTTCGCCAGCGCGAGACGCAGCGCGCCGGCCGCCAGCGCAGCAACTGGCCCATCGCGTCCATCGTCGGCTATACGAACGCAGGGAAATCAACATTGCTGAACCAGCTCACCGGCTCGGCGGTTCTGGCGGAAGATAAATTATTCGCCACGCTCGACCCGACCACGCGGCGTTTGAGATTGCCGACCAAGCAAAATGTTTTGCTGACCGACACCGTGGGCTTCATCAAAAAACTGCCGCACGGACTCGTCGAGGCGTTCAAGGCCACGCTTGAGGAAGTGGTGCAGGCGGACTTGTTGCTGCACGTCGTGGACATCAGCCATCCGCAGGCGCAGGAGCAGATTGATGCCGTCAACACCGTGCTGCTGGAGATCGGCGCGGCGGAAAAACCGGTGCTGATGGTGTTCAACAAGATTGATCGGCTTACCGGCAGCGTGTCCGCGATGATGCGCGAAAAGTATCCGCACGCCGTCTGCATCTCCGCGAAAACCGGCGAAGGCATCGCGCCGCTGCTGGCGGAAATCGGCACGCAGTTGCGACCCATCCGCGAGTTTCTGGATTTGCGCGTGCCGCAGGAAAAGGCCGCCGTCATTGCGCGGATTCACGCCGTGGGGCAGGTGGTGGCGAGTCGTTACAGCGGCAAGAATGCGCGCTTCAAAGTCCGCATCCCGCCGCATCTGGTGGAGGAGTTCGCGGCGTTTGTGGTGATGGACTGACCTCGCCAAAAATTGTTTCATAAAAATCAGAACGGCGCTTGCTTCGTGACGGGCAACGGCGTTAAAGTTTTTCCGTCCTTCAAAAAAATATTTTATGGCATCACACACCGGGCGGCAGACATCCAATACCAGTAAAGTTCTCTGTGTCATCATGGGCGGCGGCCAGGGGTCGCGGCTGTTTCCGCTGACGAAGGATCGCGCGAAGCCGGCGGTGCCGCTCGCGGGCAAGTATCGTCTCGTAGACATCCCGATTTCGAACTGCATCAACTCCGGTTTCCGCCGCATCTATGTTTTGACGCAGTTCAACTCCACGTCGTTGCACGGCCACATTTCGCGCACTTACAAGTTCGACCATTTCTCCAGCGGCTTCGTGGAAATCCTCGCGGCGCAGCAGACGTTCACCAACACGTCGTGGTATGAAGGCACGGCGGATGCGGTGCGGAAAAACCTGATGCACTTCATGAATCATGACTTCGACCAGCTTGTGATTCTCTCCGGCGACCAGTTGTATCGGATGAATTTTGAAGAAGTCGTCACGCAGCATCTTGTCACCGGCGCAGAAATCACCATCGCCACGATTCCCGTGGGCCGCGCGGACGCAAAATCGCTCGGCATCATGGCGATTGACGGCGACAACCGCATCACGCGCTTCGTCGAGAAACCCAAGGAGGACGCGGTGCTCGACACGCTCAAGCTGTCGTCTGCGATGCAAAAAAATCTGGCCGTGAAGCGCGAAGGCGATTCATTTCTCGCCTCAATGGGCATTTATGTTTTCAACCGCAACGTCATCGCCGAGTTGCTCGACAACCCGCTCTCGGATTTCGGCAAGCACATCATCCCGCACGCCATCACCACGCGCCGCGTGTTTTCCTACGTCTATGAAGGATACTGGGAAGACATCGGAACGATTCGTAGTTTCTTTGAGGCAAACTTGGACTTGGTGAGTGAACTGCCACGCTTTAATTTTTTCGACATGAGCGCGCCGATTTTTTCGCGTCCGCGTTATCTGCCCGGCTCCAAGATCAACGGCGCGCAGATCGATCACGCGGTCATCTCCGATGGCTGCATCATCAACCGCGCAAAAATCAATCGCAGCATCGTGGGCTTGCGGACCATCGTGGGTTCGGGCACGGAATTGGACCGCGTCATCCTGCTCGGTAGCGATTACTACGAATCACAGGATTCCATCGAACGTCATGAGCGCGAAGGTTTGCCGCGCGTGGGCGTGGGCGAGAACTGCAAGATTGAGAACGCCATCATTGACAAGAATGCCCGCATCGGGAACAACGTGACGATTTCGCCCGCTGGCAAACCGGATACGCTCGACCATGAACGCTATTTCATCCGCGATGGCATCGTGATCATTCCCAAAAGCGCGGTGATTCCGCACGGCATGGTGATTTGATGGGTCACTTCCCGTCGGCCCGTTTCAATTCCACCGCGTAGGCCTGGTTCCCGCCGCTCAGATTGCTGCGGAAGATGAGCCATTTCATGTCGGGCGAGAACATCCCGTTCGGTTCCAGCGCGTAGTCGTGCTTCGCCATGTTGACGAGTTTTTCGGAACGAAACACGCCGGTCTGGATGAGATTCGTGGTCGTGACATTTCCAGCGGAACGGTCTTCGATGAGTTCGGGGCGGAAAAGATACATCCATTTGCCGTTGTCGGCGTGGGCCACCATCTTGTCATCGCCGCCGTCGCTGGAAAATAAATTGCCGTCCGGCGAGACGTTGAAATGCACGCCCCATTCATCGCGCTGCAAATGATACCACGTCCGTGCGCCGCTCGCGATTTCATAGCCCGCCACCCAGAAATCTTCACCACGCGGGGTTTGCAAGTCATACCAAATCGTTTTGCCGTCGCTGCTGAAAAATTCGTGCCCGGCAATCTCCATGATCATCGTGCGCTGATGAATCAGTTTCAAATCCGAGCCGTCGGTGCGAATCGTCCAGATGCGATCCACCTTGTGCCACGGGCCTTCGTGGCAAAACATGAGCAACGTCGGATCGCTCGGCGAAAATTGCAGATGGCCTAGCCAGTCGGTGCAGCGGTTGAATTTTTTCGTCTCACTGGTCACGATGTTGTAGAAAAAAAGTTCCATCGGATAATGTTTGGCGAGGCGTTCTTCCATCATCGTGCCTTTCTTGCCGCGGTAGGCGTCGGCGGTGGCGATGTCGTTGCGGCGGTTCGGACCGCCGTTGAAAAAATTATTCGTGCCCCAGTCATTGCGCTCGGTGAACGTGCCGCCGAGCAGCGTCTCGTCCGCATTGACGGTGGAAACTTCCTGCCCGCGCGCGAGCTTCAGGATTTTTTCCACGGCTTTCGTGCTTGGGTCAATGCGGCAAATCCAGCGGTTCGTCACGCCATCCGCGATGTCCGTCTGCCCGATGTAAATTTTCCCGGTCTTGTGCCCGACCATGATGATGTGGACGCGGCCCTCGACAATTTTTTCCACCGCGCGCGTTTCCAGATTCACCAGCGCGATGCCGTTGCTCGTGGTAATGACCATGCTTTTCCCGTCGGGCGTGAACGGATTCAGGTTGAAATACAAACTCTCGCTGCCCGGCTCGGTGGACAACTGCACGACGCGATGGCCGGTGTCCGCATCAATCCACTCGGTCGGCAAATCAGTTTGCGCGCGAACCGTCGTGGCAAAAATCGCGGCGGCAATGGAAAATAAAAATTGTTTCATGGTGTGGAAATGCATCGGAACAGACGTTTGGCTTCAGGTTTGGTTTCCGATTTTCGCAGAAACCCGCCGCCGCGCCATCGTCACAACTGGCGATGCGCACACTTCTCACTTTTTTTTTCGCGCCGTTCCGCCATCATGCGCGCCGATGTTTTCAACCGCGATCAAATCCGTCCATTTCACCGGCATCGGCGGCACCGCGATGGCTTCCGCCGCCGCCGCCATGCTCGACAAAGGTTTTCTCGTCACCGGCTCCGACCAGAATGTTTATGAGCCGATGGCGTCGTTTCTCGCCGCTAAAAAAATTCCCGTGCTAAACGGCTATGACGAAAAAAATCTCTCGCACAAGCCCGACCTCGTCGTCATCGGTAACGCCATTTCGCGCGGCAATCCCGAGGCTGAATACTGCCTCGACCACAGGCTACGCTATTGCTCGCTCGCGGCACTGCTCGCGGAATTTTTCATCCGCGGCAAACGCTCGCTTGTCGTCGCCGGCACGCACGGTAAGACGACGACGACGAGCTTGCTGACTTGGGTATTCGAGCATAACGGCCACAATCCCAGCTATCTCATCGGCGGCATCCCGAATAATTTCACACAGGGCGCGCGGTTCACGGACAGCGAATTTTTCATCATCGAGGGCGACGAATACGACACCGCGTTTTTCGACAAGCGCAGCAAATTCATCCATTACCTGCCGGAAGTCGCCATCGTCAACAACTTGGAATTTGACCACGCGGACATTTTTGAAAATCTTGCGGCGGTGAAGAAAACGTTTTCCCATTTCATCCGCCTCGTGCCGCGCAACGGTCTGCTGCTCGGCAATGGCGACGACGCGAATCTCGTGCCGCTGTTGAACGTCACGCATTGCCCGGTGAAGCGCTTCGGCCTCGGTGCAGAAAATGCCGTGCAAGGTTTCAACCTGAACTTCGGTCCGACGGCGACGACGTTTGAAATCCCCAGCTTCAAGTTTCACCTGAATCTCGTGGGCGAATTAAATGTCCGCAACGCGCTCGCCGTCATCGGCGCGGCGAAACATTGCGGGCTGTCGAACAAACAAATTCAAAGTGCGTTCGATACGTTCAAAGGCATCAAGCGGCGCATGGAAGTGAAGGGCATCGCGGGCGGCGTGACGGTGATTGACGATTTCGGCCATCACCCCACGGCCATCCGCGAGACGATGCGCGCGCTCCGCATCAAATACGCGAAGGAAAAAATCTGGGCGATTTTCGAGCCGCGCACGAACACGACGCGCCGGAATGTTTTTCAAGACGAACTCGCGGCGTCGTTCGTGGATGCGGATGGCGTGATCGTTTCGCAAATCGCGCGGCTGGAATTGCTCGCGCCGGAAGAACGCCTCGATCCGGAAAAATTGATGCAGCAAATTGGCGCGACCGGCAAGCCCACGGCGTATCTGCCGGACGCGGATGCCATCGTGGCGCACGTCGCGAAACATGTGCAGGGCGGCGACGTGGTGGTGGTGTTCAGCAACGGCGGCTTCGGCGGCATCCACGGAAAACTGCTGGCGCGATTGGGGCGGTAAAAAAACTATTCCCGCGCCGGCTGGTGCTGGCGGTAAAGTCCCAGCAACCGCTGGTTGGCCGCGAGCAAATCTGCCTCGCCGTTTTTCTCTGCGTGGTCGCAGGCGCGTTGCGCGGTGGCGAGGGCATCGTCAAATTTCCCCGCCTCAGCCAACGCCGCTGCGAGTGTGCCGAGAAAAATCGTCTTTTCAAATTTCGTCAGCTCGCACGCGTGTTGCGCGAGCGTCACCGCGCGCGGGCCGTCGCGGAGTTCCGCGTGCGAACTGGTGGCGAGCGACCACGCAAGATTGTTCAGCGCCTCGGTGCAATCGGGATTCCACCGCAACGTTTCATTGAGCTGCGCGGCAGCCTCGGCTGGCCGGTTTTGCGCGCCCAAAAATCCGGCGAACAAAAGATGGTTCTGAAAATCCTCCGGCTCCTCGGCGACGAGCGAGGTGAATTCCGCTTCGGCTTCGGCGGTTAGATTCTGTTTGCCGAGCAGCGTCGCCAGGCTGCGCCGGTTTTGCCAGTCGAACGGCGCGAGATTTTTCGCGGTGCGATAACAGACGAGGGCGCGGTTCGTCTCGCCGGCGTGTTCGTAGCCGAGGCCGAGCGTGAAATGAGCGGAGGCATTGTTGGGCGTCACGGCGACGTTGTGCGAAAACAGCTCGATGGTGTTCCGCCAGAATTGCAATTGCCGCGCGGACAGCACGAGAAGCGTCGGCAAAATAAAAATGGTTGCCGCCGCCAGAACCATTTTCCCCGCGCGCGATGAAAACATTTCCGCCGCCGTCCACACCAGCGCCACGACCGGGCCGATGAGCGGCAAATAAGTGTAGCGGTCGGCCAGCGCTTGTTCGCCGACTTGGATGATGCCGATGACCGGCAGCGCCGTGCCGAGATACCAGCACCAGCCGACGGCGAGCTGCGGCCGCCGCCGGATTTGCGCCGCGCAGAAAATGGAAATCGCCACCAACGCCAGCGCCTTCAGGCCGGTCGTCGTCGCGTCGAAATCTTTGGGGAATGGATAAATCGCCGCGAGGTTCACCGGCCAAAACAGTTGCGCGGGATAGGCGAGGTAGCTGTTGATGGCATTGGCCACGCGCGGCGCGAGGCCGAGTTTTTCCCACGGCGTCATGGCGGCGTAATCGTGTTGGATCCAATACGTCGCGGCGCAAAATAAAATCATCAGCGCAAAGAACGGGATTTTTTCCCAGACCAGCGGTTTGAAAGTTTGAAACCTGAAACCTGAAACCTGAAAGCGGTTCAGCGGCCACGCGTCCAGCAGCAGCAGCACGAACGGCAGCGTCACGGCCATCGGCTTGCTCAACAGCGCCAGCACGAATGCCAGCAGGCTCGCGCGGAAAAATATTTTAGACTTCGCGCCTTGGATTTTTTTCTCCTCCGCAAACCGCGCGTAAAACCACAGCGTCAGCAAAAAGAAAAATCCGCACAGCACGTCTTTGCGCTCGATGATCCACGCCACTGATTCCACGCGCTGCGGATGCCACGCGAAAATCGCCGCCGCCGCCGCGCTGCGCCACGTCGCGCCGGTGAGTTGGCGCAACAGCAGGAAGAGCAGCGCTGCGTTCGCCGCGTGGATGAAGGCGTTCGCCAGATGCTGTGCGCCGGGCGTGTGGCCAAAAAATTGCGCCACCGTCAGGAACGACAGATTCGTCACCGGATGCCAGTTGGCGATGACCACGCCCGTCAGCGCCCAGTGGAGGCCCGCCCACGTCAGCCCGCCGGCGACGAATGGGCAATCGGTCATCACCTGCGGATCGTCATAGCGCACGAGGTCGAAATTCCGCACCGGCCAGTAAAGGCCGAGCGTCACGGCCGCGAGGGCGACGGCGATGAGAAAATTCTTGCGGGACATTTTTCCAAGCAAGGATGAAGAAGGCGGCGTGAAGAATCAACCGGCTTTGCGTGGCTGCGCCCCTCCGCCGTCGCCGCAGAACATTAATTCGTGTCCATCCCCGGCTATCCGTGGTTAAACTCCTCCGCGCTTGGAAAAACTGTTCGCCATCATCCACGAAGACGACGATCTGCTGGTCGTCCACAAGCCCGCCGACCTCGTGTGTCATCCGACCAAGGGCGACGAATATTCCAGCCTCATCAGCCGTGCGCGGATTTATTTCAACCGCCAACCAGCAACTTGCAACCAGCAACCTCATCTCATCCACCGCCTCGACCGCGAAACCTCCGGCCTCGTCCTCATCGCCAAAAATCCCCTCGCCGCGCGTGAACTCGGCAAAGTCTGGGAAACCCGCGCCGTGCAAAAAGAATACCTCGCCATCGTCCACGGCCACGTGGCGGCGGAGCAAGGAACGATTGACGCTCCGCTCGGCAAGGACGAGCAAAGCATCATCGCCATCAAAGATTGCGTGCGCCCAGACGGCGTGGCGGCGCAGACGGAATTTTTTGTGGAGCGAAGATTTTTCCGTTGCGTTGGCGCACCCCCTCATCCGGCCTCCGGCCACCTTCTCCCCCACGAGGGAGAAGACCGGGATGAGGGAGTGCGCGCCGAATCTGGTCTGGTTTCCGGTTTCAAGTCTCCGGTTTCAAATTTCACCTTACTCCGCGTCCGTCCCCACACCGGCCGCAAGCACCAGATTCGTTTGCACCTCGCGCACCTGGGACATCCGATTGTGGGCGACAAGATTTACGGCGGCGATCCGGACTTATATTTGGCGCTCGTCGAAGGCCGGTTGACGGATGCACAGCGCGCCCGGCTCATTTTGCCCCAGCACGCCCTGCATGCCGGACGCCTCCAGTTTGCCTGGCGTGGACGGGAATACGATTTCACCAGCCCGCCCGAACCGTGGTTCACCGCCTTCGGCGTGGCGTGAACAAATCTACGATTCAAATTGCGGCCGCTCGCCATCGGCGAAATAGACGAACGGCCAGTCTTCGGGACGCGCGATGAGTTTTTTTCGCACGGGGTTTTCCAAAATGTAATTGGCCTTTTGCCGCCGGCTTTCGTCGTGCCGCAAACGATGTTCAAAAAAATCGCGTTGCCAGCCGAGGCCAATTTCTTTTGCCGTCCACTCCTTCCATTGGCTGACGATGGCTGGGATGGTTTTGCCCGATGGCCCAAATGAAACCAGTGCGTGCAGATGATCCGGCATCAGCAGAAAAACGTGCGGCCACCACAAACATTTTGCCTGCCGGTGACGGACGGTTTCAAACAAACGGCCGGAAATTTCCGGCAAGGCAAGCTGGTTGTAACCGCGTTTCTGGCAGTTGATGCTGATGAAATAAATATTCCGGTGCGGCTCAACCCATAATGGCACGGCATGCGGCAAAGATTTTCTTTTGAGCGCGTCCATGAGGAAAAAGTAATTAGATGCACGGTAAACTGGCAAACTCAAAATGGTAGGGATGGGCGCGCTGCGCCGTCCCCGTCGCCGAGCGCAGCGTCAGGCGACGGAAGCGAACGGGCAAAGAGTGAATCCTGCTCCGCTCGTTCCGCCTTCCCTCAGTTTTCAATGGTAGGGACAGACCGCCGGGCTGTCCCCGCCCGCGGTTTCCATTTTTTGCGGGCGGTTGGGAAGTGCCGCTGGCCAAAAACAGGGAAGCGCCAGCGGAGACGCCGCAGCGCAGCGTCCCTACCACCAAAAGATTCTCGCGCAGGAGAAGTAATGCCTACCCTCGGTTTTCAATGGTAGGGACAGACCGCCGGGCTGTCCCCGCCCGCGCTTTCCCTTTTTTGCGGGCGGTTGGGAAATGCCGCTGGCCAAAACCGGGGAAGCGCCAGCGGGGACGCCGCAGCGCAGC
>CAIKKJ010000151.1 GCA_903827955.1 uncultured Verrucomicrobia subdivision 3 bacterium | reverse complement strand
GTGCCGCCCGTCACAAAGTCATGCAGATACAAACTCCCAGACTCAAAAACAATGGTCGCACCAGAATTGATCGTCACTTGGCTTCCGCTCGGCCCTGAGTTCTTAAGCGTTCCAAAAACATCCAGGTCTGTGCCGGTGCCGTTGGCGAGTGTCAGCACAATCCCAGAGGCGATGTTCAAATTACCCGTGGCTTCCACAACGACCTGATCCACCGTAACGGCGGCAGACACGGTGACGGTGGTCCCGTTACGAATCGTAATCACGCCATCGGCAGAAGTCGGGGAAGTGGTTACGGCTCCCCACGTTCCCGGGCTTCCCGCAACGGTGCACTTTTCCCAAGTCGTGGTGCCGTTCCAGTTGGCATTGACACTGGCTACGGTCCGATAATCGCCCACAGCATCTGCGGCGAGGGCTGCTGGCGCGAGCGCAACCATCAGCAAGAACAAGGCGCACAATAGAACGAATGGTTTGTGTAGGGTGTGAGTTTTCATGGGTTCGTTAGTTGGGGGATTCGGTGGGGAAATTATTGATGTCGGCAGTCAGAGCAAGATAAAAATTTTGATTTCCTAACTGGTTGCAAGCAATGAAATGCAATGATTTTTAAAAACTATGGGGAACATCCCCGCACCATCGCATACAGACGGTGAACCGTCGTGTCGGATGAAACGTGGACAAGCCGCCAGCCTCAAATCAAAGCCGAATCTCCGTCTTACGCTTTCTTTGGTCGAAAAAATGGAGACGAACAGGTCGTGCATTCGCTGATATTTGTTACTCGGGTTAGCCAGAATATTCCACAAACGCAGACCAAGTGACACCCCGACAAACGTTCTGCTGCCGACTGAAAAAAACTTGTATGGCCGGGTGGTCAGAAATAGAGTTCGCCATGTTTCCTTCTCGCCGCCGACTTTTGACGCAAATTGTGCGTTGGAAGCTGCTGCTGGCTTTGCTCGTTCCGGGACTGCTCCTCGCTGCGGATTCTCCGCCTTGGTTTGTGCGCTCGTGGCTCGCGGACGACGGTTTACCGGACAATGACGTAACCGGCATCGCACAAAATTCCAATGGCTATCTCTGGGTGGCCACGCAGGGCGGACTGGCGCTGTTCGATGGCGTCCGGTTTCGCGAAGTCGAGTTGTCCACGCCGTCGCAGCGCACACGTCCGCTCATCCGCCTGATGTTGCTGGGGCGCGACAACGATCTCTGGCTGGCGCTCGAAGGCGGCACGGTGATTTCACTTTCCACCACCCGCACGAATGTTTTCAGCACCACGGATGGCCTGCCGAATTTCCGCCCCGTGTCCCTCGCGCAGGCGGGCGATGGCGCGGTTTGGATTGGCTACGTGGACGGTTCCGCGTGCCGGATTACCGCCGGTAAAGTGAGTCGCTACGCGGCCAGTGCTGGTCTGGCAGGCATTGGCCAGTGCGTGTTGGCGAGCGACACGCGGGGTCAAATCTGGATTGCGAAAGCCGGACAGTTGAACGTGTTTCGGAATGGTGCCTTTGAGCCGATTGCAGATTTACCAACTGGTGTCGTGCGTTTGGCGGCGGCACGCGGCGGCGGCATCTGGGCCGGCGTGGGCGCGCAGTTGCTGAAAATTGCGGAAGGAAAATCGCCGCAGAAAATCGCCGACATCAATTTTGCTGCGCCCGGCGTGACCCCAGCCTGCGTCTTTGAAGATCATTCAGGCAATGTCTGGCTCGGCACGCTGGCGGGCGGATTGTTTCAAATTGCCGGCACGAATGTTTTCGCCGTGCCAACTTCGTATCCCGACGTGCTGAACATCGCGGAAGACCGCGAGGGGAATCTTTGGGTGGGCACGGGCGGCGGCGGGTTGAACCGGCTGCGCCCGCGCATCATGGAATTGCAGAACAAAGACAACGGCCTGTCGTTCTCCAGCGTGCGTTCAGTCTGTGAAGCGGCGGATGGAACCTTGTGGGCCGCCGCGCAAAACGGCGAGTTGGCCGCACGCGTGAACAGCAAATGGCGTAACGTTTCCAGCGACAGCGCGTGGTCCGGCGTGCAGGCAACGTGCGTAGCGGACGACGGCGCGGACGGTGTGTGGATCGGCACGGCGCACGGCGGTTTGCGTCATGTCGTGGCCGGACACGTCACCGCGCTGGGTCGTGGCGATGGCCTCGGCGGCGAAGTGGTGCGCGCGCTGCTGACTGACCGCGAAAAAAATTTATGGATCGCGCTGGAATCGCCGAGCCGCGTCCAATGTTACCGTGACGGAAAATTTCAAACGCTTTCGCTGCCAGCCGGCGCGCGAACGGTGCGCGCCATTGCACAAGACAAAGCGGGAACAATCTGGCTCGGGACGCAGGATGGCTTTTTGTTACAGGTGGATCACGGACAGTTGGTGGATGCCACGCCGGGAACCTTGCCGCGCGCCAAACCCATCCGTTGCCTCTATTCGGATGCCGCAGGCGATTTGTGGATTGGCTACGCGGGCGCGGGCGTGGGACGGATGCGCGATGGAAAATTTTCCAGCCTCAGCACGAGTCGCGGTTTGCACGACGCCTACATTTGCGCGGTATTGGAAGATGACGGCGGCGGTTTCTGGTTCTGCTCCGACCACGGAATTTTCCAGGTGCGCCTGCGCGAATTGAACAACGCGCTCGCCGGAACCAACGGCACGGTGCGCTCCGTGGTTTACGGTCGGGACGAATCGCTGCCCGGCTTGCAAGGCAACTTCGGTTATAGCCCGAACGCGGCCCGAAGCGCCGACGGACGGCTGTGGTTTCCCACGCGCGCCGGCCTCGCCGTCATCAATCCCAACCAGACCGTGCCGAATCATCTCGTGCCGCCGGTCGTCATCGAGCGCGTGCTGGTGGATGGTGAGCCGGTGGCCGTGAACCCCAATGCGGTTCTGCAACTGCCGCCGCGCCATCGTAAAATTGAAATCGAATTTACCGCGTTGAGTTTCATCGCGCCGGAAAACATCGGCTTCCGCTCCCGCCTCGATGGCTGGGATGAAAGCTGGATCGGTGTGCCGCGTTCGCAGCGCAGCGTATCGTTCACCCGGCTGCCCGCTGGCAGCTATGTTTTTCACGTCACCGCCTGCAACAGCGCCGGCACCTGGAACGACACGGGGGCAACCCTGGCGTTCACCGTCGAGCCGTTCGTTTGGCAGAAGCTTTGGTTTCGCCTGACGATTTTGTTGGCGTCAGTCAGCGTGGTGGCGCTGGTGGTGCGGTTTTATCAACGCCGGAAATTTCAGGCCCGCCTGCGCAAACTGGAGCAGGAAGCCTTTCTGCAAAAGGAACGGGCGCGCATCGCAAAAGATTTGCATGACGAACTCGGCGCAAATCTCACCCAAATTTCGCTGCTGGGAAAATTGACGCAGCACGATCTCAACGAGCCGGACAAGGCGCGACCGCACGTCGAGAAAATCGCCAGCCTCGCGCGGCAGGGCGTGAAGTCGGTGGACGAAATCGTCTGGGCCGTCAGCCCGCGCAACGACACGCTCGGGCAGTTGCTGGATTATGCCGGCCAATACGCCGTGGATTTTTCACAAGCAGCGGGCATCCGTTGCCGGATAGATTTCCCGGAAAAAATTCCGGTGCGCGAACTGCCCGCGGATATCCGCCACGGTTTGTTCATGGTCGTAAAGGAGGCGCTGCACAATGCAGTGAAACATTCCGGGGCGACGGAAATTGTGCTCGCGGCGCGACTGGAGAAAAATAATTTACACCTGTCCATCGCGGACAACGGGCGCGGTTTTTCCGCCAACCCAGAAACGGATCTGGCCGACGGCTTGCGCAACATGCGGCAGCGCGTGCTGGATTTGAGCGGGCAGTGCGTCATCGAAAGCAGCGCGGAAACCGGAACAAATGTCCGGGTGGAACTGGCATTGCCCTGACGCGGTGGTTTTGCCTACGCTGCTGCGACCCGGATCAACCATGAAAAAACCAGCCATCACCATCGCCCTCGTGGAGGACGCGCGGGGCACGCGGGAAAACCTGATGGAGCTGCTCAAGCGCCAGTCAGGATTAAATTGCGTGGGCGCAGTGGGCAGCGGCGAGGAGGCGTTGAAAAAATTTCCCGCGCTTGCGCCGGACGTGGTGCTGATGGACATCAACCTGCCGGGCATGAGCGGCGTGAAATGCACGGCGCAGTTGAAGCCGCTGCTGCCGAAGACGCAGATTCTCATGCTTACGTCCTACGAGAACAGCGATTTGATTTTTGAATCGTTGCGCTCCGGCGCGAGCGGCTACTTGATGAAGAACACCGAGCCGGATGAAATCATTCACGCCATCGAGCAGGTGATGGCTGGCGGCTCACCTATGTCCATGCAGATTGCGCGCAAAGTGGTGAGCCACTTTCAGGAGATCAAAAAACCGTCGTCGGAGTTCGAGCAGTTGACGCCGCGTGAAAATGAAATTCTCTCGTTGCTGGCGAAAGGGTTTATGTATAAGGAAATCGCTGGCCAATTGACGATCAGTCTTCACACCGTGCGCGGGCACATTCATCTGGTGTATGAAAAGCTACACGTTCAGTCGCGTTCGGAGGCCATTATCAAATTTTTGGGGCAGAAGTAACGAAACGCGGGACAGAACAAATGTTCGGTAGCGGTTCATAGCGAATTCTGGAAGATTAATTGCATGAATTCCACTTTGCTGAAACGTGCACCCCACGTTCGTCGTCGAGCGTTTACTTTGATTGAACTGCTGGTCGTCATTGCCATCATCGCGATTCTGGCGGCGATGTTGTTGCCGGCGCTTGCCAAGGCCAAGCAGAAGGCCCAGCAAGCTTCATGCTTAAATAATTTCAAACAGGTCGGTTTGGGGTTGCACATGTATCTCGATGACAATTCAGACTGGCTGCCTCCAGGCGGAAAACATCCAGCCTACGGATTGAATTGGGGACAATATGCCGGATACCATTCTGCGCTTGCGGACTTGGAAGGGTTGCTTCCGAAATATATTAATAGCTACATGGCTGTGCCCGATCCCAGTGCGCAGACAAATATCATCCAAAACATGGTTTGCCCGGCGGCACTGAGTTTAAAATCGAATCAGGACACCTGGCATCGGCATTTTTATGGGCTCTATAATCCTAATTATTCGGACACGAATGCAACACAGGTAACAGTTTTTCCTTTCGGTGAATACCTTGGAAGTGCTTACACGGGGCCTTCATCCAAAATCAATAAGTTCCAGTCGCCATCAGCATTATGGGGCATGACGGACTTAGACCAGCAACCGTTCACCAGTGGCAGTCCTGGGTGGGCAGATGTATCGTATCTGCCTGCAAAAGCAATTCACGGAACCACACGGGACGGTTTTTATTTTGACGGACACGCCGAGGCCCGCCACGTTTCGACCACCGGCCAATGGGCCGGAAAATTTTAAATTTCAACAGAAAATTCCCCAAAGCTCAGCCTAACCTTCCTGACCATGAAAACTCAAAAATACACAGCAACAATAGTGCTAGCACTCGCACTCTGGTCGTTTACTGCATCCGCACAAACGCCACCCAACGCCACGCTCGTCACCAACGTCATCGCCGAGTCCACCGTGCAGTATGCCGCCAACGGCTTCACTAGTTTTACCAACTACATCACCGGTTACAACAAGGTGAAATACAGCACCACGGCTCCGTGCAAATCCTATTTCAAATTTGATTTCACCGGCCAGAACGCGAACACCAATTATCTGGTGAAATTTTCCATTCCTTATGTTGC
This sequence comes from uncultured Verrucomicrobia subdivision 3 bacterium, assembly GCA_903827955.1. Taxonomy (GTDB): domain Bacteria; phylum Verrucomicrobiota; class Verrucomicrobiia; order Limisphaerales; family UBA11358; genus UBA11358. Next base: position 72,888 of record CAIKKJ010000151.1, on the reverse strand, counting down.
CAACAACCAGGCTCAGCACATGCAGCTTTGGATTCTCAACCAATCCTATCCTAGTTTTGTCACCGGCAATCCGCCTTCGCTCACTTGGACGAATGCACAGGCCAACGACACCAACATCACAGCCAACGGCCTGCTGACCAGTGGTGCCAAAACCGCCACGCTCGTCAACGATTTCACGAGCGCCAGCGGAAGCACTGGCAATCTGGGTTTTTCACTGCCGGCACCTTGGGGACAATATTTGATCAACAACCAGATCGTGATTGCGCTCGGCACAACCAACGATGCCGTCAACGGTGCTAACGGCGGACGACTGGCGTTGAATGCCATGACCGCCACATTCCAACCACTCACGACCAGCACCCTGCCGCCAAGTATTTCTACCTTTCCCAACTTGACGGTAAAATCCACGCAGAGTTCGGGGAACATTCCGTTCACGGTGAGCGACCCGCAGGATGCCGCCGCAACGTTGACGAACATCACGGTGTCGCTTGGCAACACGAACGTTACTTTGACGGTGACGAATATCACCAGCGGTTCAGGTGGCACGCGGAATTTGCAATTTATCCCGGTCTCGAATCTGGCCGCAGGCCAGACCGCCAATGTCACCGTCACGGTTACCGTCACGGACAGCCTCGGCAACAGTGCCACCACATCGTTTCAATTGACCGTTACGCCGTTTGTTTCATTGCCGATCGTGATGAGCGGAACCAACGTGAATAGCTTCTTCCCGACAAACCGTATTGGGGCAGGCGTGCTGACAATTCCGTTCCAAGTGATTGATACAAATGTCGCGGCGTCCAGCCTCGTTATTACCGGCGCGGTTTCAGCTTATTCGACTAACATCAGCGCCATTAGTTTCACCTCCACCACCGGCATCGCGCCAAACACAAACAACTGCACGCTGACGCTCACTGCTAGCGGCAGCGGCGTGGGCATCGTCAACATCACCGTCATTGACCCGGCGAACTCCGTCACCAACACCGTCCCCATCGCCATCATGGTTTTGCCGGACAGCACTTACGTGGCGTGCGACAACATGACCTATCAGCCGTCCACGTCATATTCTTCTAGCAGCGGACACGCCGACCTCGCACCGGTGTCGGCTAATCTGTGGGCAGCGCGCAGCACGGCTGGCTCGGTAAATCTTATCAACACGCTCACGCCTTCGAGCGGCGGCGTGGTGCCGATTGGTGTGCCACTGATTCGCGGGACCGCCAGCGGCAATCAAAATCAACTACGCCTTGCTGGTGCGCCTTACACCGCAGGCAGCCACAAGGTTTTGTTCGCCAGCGTCAATGCCCAGTGGTTTGATGCAAATCTCTACGGCGCGAACGCCGCCTATCCCGGAACATCCACGGGCGGCTTCGTGGAATTCGCTGCGGACGGCGCGGCGACCGGCGTAGCGATGGCGGCGGTCTGCACCGTTTCCAACGTGGCCAACACCGTCAACACCGACGGCTCATTTTATCTCGGCCTTTACAACGGCACGAACGCACCGAGCGTGAATAATTCATTCTCGCAGACGATTCCCAACTTTAACACGAGCGGCGCGCTGCCGAATCCAATGGCGAACATTGTCGTCAGCTATGACGTGGACACCGGCGTCAGTTCGATGTGGATTAACCAGTCGAGTTCCGCTGGTTCCAGCGTGACTTTGCAGGATGTGGCCACAACCAACCTCGTGAACGCGAATTACATTGTGCTTCGGCAGAACGCGAACATGGGTGACATCATCGTCAGCAGCCTAGCCGTAAAGGTCGTCACCAAACCCGTGCCGACCATCACCGGCATCACGCAAACCGGCGCGAACCAATATCAAATCAAATTCACCTCCGCGCCCGGCAGCGGCGGCTCGGCGTCCGTCGTCGGCTCGTCCACGGTCAATGGCACTTACAACACCGTTTCGGCAACCATCAACGAATCGCCGGCAAATTCAGGCAACTTCACGGCGACATTTTCCGCCAGTGGCAGCCAAAACTTTTATCGCATCGCGCAAACCGGCGGCACGCCAACGGTGAACTTCCCGTTCTGATGTGCTAATTTGTGGGGGCGCTGTCGCATTCGGGTGGCGGAATTTTCTGCCGCCCGGATGTGTCATAATCAAGTGCAAGCAACCAACTCATGTCCAAGGCGAAAATAAAAATTTCAGGGTTCGCTTGCCTGCTGGCTGTCACGTTAGCCGCGCCGTGCTTTGCCACGACCTATTACTTTGATTCCGTCAGCGGCAGCGATTTGAACTCCGGCACTTTTTCAAATGCCGCGTGGCAATCGCTTTCCAAAGTTAATGCGACAACGTTTTCGCCCGGTGATTTCGTTTTGCTGAAACGTGGTTCAAGTTGGGCCGGCACGATGAATCCCAAAGGTTCCGGCGTCGCGGGCAATCCAATCACGCTTTCCGACTACGGCACGAACACGACCGCACCGTTGATAAACGGCAATGGCAACAGCGATGCGCTCGTCATCACCAACCAGCAGTATTGGGAAATCAGCGACCTCGAAGTCATCAATCCCGGATCCGGCACGACGACGGAGCGACGCGGCATTCATCTGTGCGCGGCGAATTATGGACAGGTCAATCATCTCTACGTCAGTAATTGTTTTGTTCACGGCGTCAGCGGGCGCGTTGACACGTCTAACGGCGACACGGTGGCCAAACGCACCGGCGGCATTATTGTGGAAGTCGCTAGCGATAGCGGTGGAGCCACGCCAACTTGGTTCAATGATGTCATCATCCAAAATTGCACCATCACTTCCGTCACTAACCAGGGCATCGTCGCGTGCGGCAATCGCAGCGGCGGGAGCGATTATCCCGGCACCTCGTTGTGGAACCAACGCAACTGCTCTCACGTCATCATCCGCAACAATGTCATCAGCGACATCGGCAAAAATGCGATGAGCATCCGTTACGCGGATGAAACCTGTCTCGTCGAACACAATTTGATTCACGACACCGCAAACGCCACAGATGGAAATATGATCGCGACCTACGGCTGTCGCGGCACAGTGTTTCAATTCAACGAAGGTTATCACAACAACGGCAGCGGATTGCACGACGGCTGCCTTTACGACGCCGATTTGCGCAGTCAAAATATCATTTTCCAATACAGCTACAGCCACGACAACAGTTGGGGATTGTTTGCCCACTACGCTTCGGCTGACACCGCGGGCGATGCGTTTGGCAACGACACCCACATCATCGTCCGCTACAACATCAGCCAGAACGATCAGGGCTCCATCTTCGCGCTCACCGGCGACACGGGCGCAACTTCCAGTGAATACATTTACAACAACGTCATTTTCACGACGAACGGACTCTCGCCGATTTTTTTTGATGACCGCAGCGATGGTCATACTTACTACGTTTGGAACAATGTCTTTTACAATCTGAGTTCCGCCGCTTCCTTCAACTTTCACACTTACAACACCAAAAATTTTGACTACAACATTTTCTACGGACAACACGTTTCCGGCGAACCGACGACGGATTTGCACAAGCTGACAATTGATCCAAAATTCATTTCGCCCGGCACCGGCGGCGGCGTGGGCGGCACCAATAATTTTCCAACGCTCGGCGGCTACCAGTTGCAGTCCAATTCGCCGTGCATCAACAATGCGCTCACCGTCACCACGAACCTCACCGGCAACACCAACAGCGTGACCGTGGATTTCTTCGGCGTTCCGGTTCCTTCCGGTGCCGGCACGGACCGCGGCGTGAGCGAGTGGATGGCGTTGGTCACGAGCCAGCTTCCGTCGGTGAATTTACTGACGCCCGCCGTGCTGCCAAACGGGGCCACGCTCAAGGCGCAATTGAATCCCGGCAACGCAACGACGGCGATCTGGTTTGCCTTCGGAGCCACGACCAATTACGGCAGCTTCACGGCCACAAATTTTTTCACTGGCACGAATTCAATTGCCGTCAGCAACGTTGTCGCCGGCCTGTTGCCCGGCACGCTCTTTCATTACCGCGCCGCTGCGACGAACAGCATCGGTTCAACTAACACCGCCGATGCGACGTTCAGCACGCTCGCGATTTCCTCACCGCAGCTTACGTCCGTTCTTGTCGGCGGGATCCTGCGAGTCAATTTTACCAACACGCCCGGCGCGACGTTCACCGTGCTAACCACGACGAATCTTTCCATGACGCGGAGCAACTGGACTTCGCTCGGCGGTGTGTCGGAGATGCTTCCTGGCCAGTTCCAGTTTTCCAACGCATTGACCAACGGCGCCGCGCGGTTTTATCAAATCCGGTCGCCGTAAGTGGTCAAGCCGCTGGGCACAGAACGAATGTTCGGTTAAGTTTTCTCCAGCAAATGGCACACTGATCACAAGACATGAAACGTTTCCTGCACATTTTTTCCGCAGTGCTGCTGCTGGGCTCCGGCGCACCGTTGCGGGCGGAAACATCCGTGCTTGTCGCCGCCAAGCCTGGCGCAGTGTGGAAAGAACAGGAAACACGGACGCTGGCAGCTTTGCCGGCCTTCCCGATGGATGCCAGCCTCGACCAATTCGGCGGGTTGACCGCGCGCAAAGAAAAAGCCACCGGCTTTTTTCACACGGCGAAAATCGGCGGGCGCTGGTGGCTGGTGGATCCCGAAGGCAATTTGTTCATCAACGCCGGTGTGGCGTCGGTAAAAACGATTCTTGCACCCGGTGCGGAAACAGCGCTCACGAATAAATTTTCCAGTCGCACCGGCTGGGCCAACGCCACGGTGGCGCTGCTCCGCACCAACGGATTCAATGGCACGGGCGGCTGGACGGAAGACGAAGTGTTGATGGGAGCGGAGCAACCCATCGTGCGCACGAAGCTGTTGAGTTTTATGGCGGGCTACGGAAAAATTCGCGGCGGCACGCACATGCAGCCCGGGCATCTCGGCTATCCCAGCGACTGCATTTTTGTTTTCGATCCTGGCTTCGAGAAATTCTGTGATGACTATGCGCGCCAAGTTGTGACGAATAAAAACGACCCGTGGCTACTCGGCTATTTTTCCGACAACGAAATGCCGTTCCCCAAACACGCGCTGACCAATTTTCTCGCACTCGCGGAAAATGATCCTGGCCATCAGGCGGCGCTGAAATTTCTCCAATCACGCCACGGCGCGAAGGCGACAGTTGGTGAGGTGACGGCGAGGGACCACGCGGATTTTCTCGGCATCATGGCGGCGAAATATTTCGAGACCGTTTCCCGCGCGATCAAAAAATATGACCCGAACCATCTCTACCTCGGCTCGCGGTTTTACGCGGTGGACATCGCCAAGCCGGAATTGTTCCGTGCGTGCGGCCCTTTCGTGGATGTCGTCTCGATGAATTATTACCGCGCGTGGACACCGGACGCCGCGACGATGCAGATGTGGTCGTGCGAATCGGGTAAGCCCATTCTAATCACCGAGTGGTATGCCAAAGGCGTGGACTCCGGCCTGGCCAACACCGGCGGCGCGGGCTGGCTCGTGAAAACGCAGCGCGAGCGCGGATTATTCTATCAGAATTTCACGCTCGGCCTGCTCGAATCAAAAGTCTGTGTGGGCTGGCATTGGTTCCGTTACTCGGACAATGATCCCGAAGAGAAAGCCACTGATCCCTCCAACCGCGATTCCAACAAAGGCGTCGTCAATAACCGCTACGAACCCTACGCGCCGTTACTCGCGGCGATGAAGCCGCTGAACGAACGCATCTATTCTCTCGTGGAATTTTTTGACCGCGCCGAAACCAACCGCACTGACCGGCGCACGCCCGGCGAAAAAGGTGACTGAAAATCATGCGCGCGCTTCGCCTCATTTTTCTGCTTGTCACGGGCGTCTGGATTTTTGCCGGGTGTGCATCCGCGCCGCCCAATTCGCTCGCGCATCACGACGCCTCAAAATGGACCAACGAAATCAATGCGTTTGCCAGCGTGGACGCCACGAACCCGCCGCCGCGTGGTTGCGTTGTCTTCACCGGCAGTTCCTACATCCGTCGCTGGGCGACGCTGGCCGAAGATTTCCCCGGGATGCGCGCCGTGAATCGCGGCTTCGGCGGCTGTCAGTTGGCCGACGTTTATGCTTATGCCGATCGAATGGTCATTCCCTACGCGCCGCGTGAAGTGGTGCTTTACGCGGGCGGCAACGACATCAACGCCGGCAAAGCCCCGGCGGTTGTCTTCGGTGATTTTGTAGCCTTGATGAAAAAACTGCGGGCCGCGCTGCCGCAAACGAAACTGGTCTTCATTTCCTGTCCACCTAGCCCGAAACGCTGGTCGCAAACGGAGAAAATCAAAATGGCCAATGCGCTCATCGCCGATTATTGCAAAAGCCATGAAATTACCTTTGTGAACACCTTCCCGCTGATGCTTGGCGAGGATGGATTGCCACGTGCCGACATTTACGTTGAAGACCGCCTGCACATGAACGCCACCGGCTACGCCATCTGGCGCAACGCCGTGGCTCCCACTTTGATTCCATGAAGAAAATCCTGACAACATCCATACTGCTGACCGCTGTGCTGACTGCTTCGGTCGTTCTCGCGGCGGAAACAGCGACCAAAAAATCTTCCTCACCTGCAGCCGATGCTAGTGCCGAACTGCCGGAGGAGCCAACGCCCTCGAAAGCCAAGACTTTCGCCCCGCCGGTTTATCCCACGAATGTCCGCGTCGAGACGAACGTGCCGTATCTCGGCGTCGACCGCGAGGAGACGGCGGATGTTTATTCACCGCTGCAAATGCCCAAGGAAAAATTACCCGCTATCATCGTTATCCACGGCGGCGGATTCAACGACGGCGACAAGGCGCGCCCCCGCGAAATCAACATCACCACCAATCTCGTGCCGCAAGGCTACGTCTGTATGAGCATCAACTATTGCCTGCGAAAAAAGAAAGGCGACGTGACCTGGCCGCAGTCCGTTTACGATGCGAAAGCGGCCGTGCGCTGGCTGCGGAAAAACGCGGAGCGGTTGCAGATTGATCCCGACCGCATCGGCGTCATCGGCTGCTCCGCCGGCGGCAATCTCGCCGCGATGCTTGCCCTCACACAGCCGAAGAATGGATTTGATATGAAGGAACCCAACGGCGAATTCTCGTCAGCAGTGAACTGCGCGGTGGATTTTTACGGCGCGGTGAAATTGATGGAGTATCACGACATGAAGATGTTCAACAAAACCCGCGCCGAAGCGCCGGAGCTTTACGAGAAAGGGTCGCCGGTCAATTACGCGCACAAAAACGCCGCGCCGATGCTCATCGTCCACGGCACGGCAGATGCGACCGTGCCGGTCACGCAAAGCGAGGCGCTGGACGCGGCGCTCACCAAAGCCGGCGCGGAACACGAGCTGGTCATCGTGCCGAACGCGCCGCACACGTTCAACCTGCAGCCGAAGCAGCGCGACCTGCGCCCGCTGGTGTTTCAATTTTTCGAGAAGCATTTGAAAGGCGGACACGGGGCGAAGGCGGATGTCATCGCGAAATAAATCTTTGATGAAAAAAGTCATTTTTATTTTGACCTGCGTGTTCGGCATGAGCTGCGCCGCGCAGGAAACGAAACCCAAGACCGCGCCCGTTTTTCCGACGGACATTCGCGTCGAGCGCGGCGTGAACTATTTGCCGGACGGACGAACGGAGCGGGCGGATTTATATTTTCCGCTGGAGATGCCGAAGGACGAAAAATTGCCGGGCATCGTCTGGATTCACGGCGGCGGCTGGACCGGCGGCACGCGCGACGCGAAGCGCGAAATCAGCGTCTGCTCCGACCTCGCGCGCAACGGCTACGTGGTGATGAGCATTGATTACCTCTTGTCCGAAAAAAAGCAGGCGGTGTGGCCGACGAATCTCTGGGACTGCAAAACCGCCGTGCGCTGGCTGCGCAAAAACGCTGAACATCTCGGCGTGAATCCCGGCAACATCGGCGTGGCCGGCGGGTCGGCTGGCGGTCATCTCGCCGCGATGGTCGCGCTGACGACGTCCGGCGATGGCCTCGACCCGAAAGTGCCGTTCGGCGATGTTTCTTGCGCGGTGAAATGTTGTGTAGATTTTTACGGCATCACGGACATCGGCACTTATCACGACGTGACAATGCTTGGAAAAACGTTTGCCGAAGCGCCAGAGTTGTATCGCGCCGCGTCGCCGGTGACGTATGTGCGAAGCAACTCCGTTCCCATTTTGATCTGTCACGGCACAGCGGACACAACGGTGAGCGTGAAGCAATCCGAGTTGTTCGCTGAAAAACTGAAGCAAGCTGGCGTGGAGCACCAGTTGGAAATTATTCCTGGCGCTGTCCACACGTTCGACCTCCAGCCACCGCAACGCGACTTGCGTCCGACCATTTTGAAATTCCTGGATAACCACTTCAAGGCATCTGCATCAACCAGATAGGTTTGATTTCGTCAAACTTTGGTGAAATGCTGTGTAATGACCTTTAAGCTACTCTGGCAATTGGCTGACTATCTGCGGGGGCAGTTAAGTCAAACTCAGGATTAGCCCCTCGGTGACAGGCCAAGCCGTATTCCCATTTCCGAACCAAGCGGTGCTGGTGGCAATTTGACACTACCGTGCCACGCCGATGGCGCAAGCGTAATGCCGTCAGACGTGGCCAAAGTGCCGCAGCGTCTGATACACGATGAGCGCGGCCAAGTAGGCCAGTCCGGTCATGTAGGCGATTTGAAACAACGGCCATTTCCAGCCTCCGGTTTCACGTTTCACCACCGCCGTGGTGGAGAGGCATTGCGCCGCAAGGATATAAAACACCAGCAGGCTCGCGCACGTGGCGGTGTTAAAAATTACCGTGCCGTCGGAGCGTTTCGCACGCCGCAGCGAGTCGTAGAGCGAATGATGGTTGTTGTCCGCCGTGTCATCGCCCACGCCATAGACGATGGATAGCGTGGAGACAATCACCTCGCGCGCGGCGAAGGAGCTGAAAATCCCGATGCCGATCTGCCAGTCGTAACCCAGCGGGGCGATGAACGGTTCCATAAGGTGCCCGATTTTTCCGGCGAAGGAATTTTGCAGCGAATATTGCGCCGTCAGCCGGTCGGCCTCGGCTTGCAAATTTTTTGCTGCCGGTGCGTCACCGGCTTTTTCCAGCTGCGCGGCCTGTTCGCTCAACGTCACGGCGGCGGCGGGTGGCGCGGATTTTGGATAATACGATAGCGCCCATAAAATCAGCGAAATTGCCAGAATGATTGTGCCCGCTTGTTTCACAAAAATCATCGCGCGGTCAAAGGTGTGCAACAACGCCACCCGCAGGCCGGGCATCCGGTATTGGGGCAGCTCAATCATCAGCGGCTTGCTGCCGCCGGGCAAAATCGTTCCGCGAAAAATCAGCGCCATCACCAGCGCCGTGGCCACGCCAAAGGCGTAGGCACCGGTGAAAATCAAACCGGCCTTCAGCGGCGAATTGGGAAACAGCAACGCGGTGACCATTGCATAAACTGGAATCCGCGCCGAGCAAGTCATCAGTGGCGTGATCAAAATCGTCACCAGCCGGTCGCGGGGATTTTCGATGACGCGCGTGGACATGATGGCGGGAATCGCACACGCATGTGCCGAAAGCATCGGCACAAACGCCTTGCCGGGCAGGCCGAATTTCCGCATCAGCTTGTCCATCACAAATGCTGCACGCGACAGATAACCGGTGTCTTCCAGGATGGAGAGCGCAAAAAATAAAATACAGATCTGCGGCAGAAAAACCAGAATACCACCCACGCCGCCGATGACGCCATTGACAAGCAGGCTTTGAAAATCGCCAGCGGGAATTTTGGTCGCCACCCAGCCGCCGATGGTGCTGAACAGATGGTCAATCAAGTCCATCGGAATTTTTGCCGCCCAAAAAATCAACGCAAACACCAGCAGCATGACGACATGAAATACCACGACGCCGAAGACCGGATGCGTCAGGACATCATCCAGCTTGTCGGTCCACACCGAGCGTTGCGGCGCGCTGGCGTCCATGACCTTCGTAGAAATCTGCTCGGTCCACTCGTAGCGCGCCTGGAAGGTGCAGCCGGCGCAGCCGCTGCAGGCTGGATCGGCGTGGTCGAGCGACTCCGGCATCGCGCCCTCGGCAAGGCGGTTCAGTTCATGTTTCAGTTCAGCCAGCCCATCACCCTGCCGCGCCGAAACCGGCACAACCATGCAGCCCAATTCCGCGCGCAATTTCGCCACGTCAATGCGGATGCCATCGCGCCGCGCCATGTCCATCATGTTCAGCGCCACGACGACGGGAATTTTTTTTAGCTCCAAGATTTGGCTGACGAGAAATAAATTCCGCTCAAGGTTGGTTGCGTCCACGACGACGAGCGCGGCGGAAGGTGCGACGTGGTCCAGTTTTCCCTGCAACGCATCCGCCGCCAGTTTTTCATCCGGCGATTTGCTGTCGAGACTGTAAAGACCGGGCAGGTCCACGACCACGATTTGTTTGTGATCGAGGTGCAGGCGACCCACTTTGCGCTCCACGGTCGTGCCGGGGAAATTTGCGGTCTTCGCGCGCAAGCCGGTAAGCGCATTGAATAATGTGGTTTTGCCGGCATTGGGATTGCCGACGAGCGCCAGCGTGAAAGCGTGATGCGGAACCGGGGTGAGATCGTTGTCGTAACATTCGTTCATACCGCTTCGTTTTCGTGCAGGGCGCAGTGATCGGGCAAACAGATTTCCACGCGCACACGACGGGCCAGTTCTGCGGAAAGTCCGAGGCGCGAACCAAAAATTTTCACGATGAGTGGATTTCCCGCGCGCACCAGCTCCACGCGGCGGCCCACGCAGATGCCAAGCGTCTTGAGGCGCAACGTGTCCTCGTCGTCCGTCTCGACACTGCGCACCACGGCGCAAACGCGCGGGGCGAGTTCATCGAGCCGCACGGTGGCTAGAGGCTGGCTTAAATTTGACACGACACTGGCAAATTAAACTGCGCCGCCGCCAAGTCAATTCAACGGGCTGCCGGGCGCTTGCGATTTGTTGGCGGTGAATTGCGGCGCGATTGGTTGAAACAATTTTCGATTGGCCGCGTCTGATACGGTGATATGAAAACATTTCCCCTGTTCCGCACTGTCCTGGTCGCCGCCTGCCTGCCGTTGCTGGCCGGCTGTGTCACCCGTGAAGTCGTCTATCGCGACCGCCCAGTGGCGGGCGAGGAAGCACCCGCGCCGCCGCCACCGCAAACTGAAATTGTCACCGTCGCGCCGGGCCCGCTGGCGGTGTGGTTTTGGACGCCCGGCTGCTGGGAATGGCGCGGCCATTGGATTTGGGCCGGCGGTCACTGGATGCACCGGCCGCATCCGGGTGCGATATGGGTCGGCCCGCACTGGGGCTGGCGCGGACATCATCGTGTGTGGGTTGGCGGCGGTTGGCGCTGAATTCAGCCGGCAATTTTAGCGAGCGCGTTCGCGGTGATTTCGCGGGCGCGCTCGTCGCTTTTTGCCTCGGCGTAACAACGGAATTCCGGCGCGTTGCCGGACGGACGCAGGTGGATGATCTCTTCGTTCGCAAATGTGAGACGCAAACCATCGATGCGGTTCAGCGTGGAAACGTTGCCGCAAATGCTGCCGAACATTTTTTCAATTTCTGATTTGTCAGTCGCGTCCGAGCCGGAATTAAATTTCGCCAAAATAGCCACGCTACTTTCCGTCGGAAAATTTTTCAGCCGGTCGCTCGCCGTGAACCGCGCGGGCAAGGCTGCCGCCAGTTGCGAAACGGTTTTCTTCTGCGCCTTTGCCAGCAATAAAATTCCCAGCATCACGATCACCGCGTCGCGCGTCGGCAAGGCACGGAGAAATCTTCCGTCCCTTTCGATGTCAGAATTCAGCAGAAAACCGCCGTTCGCCTCGTAGCCGACGACACGTTTTGCCCCGTCAATACTGGCTTGTATCATCGAAGCCACCACGAACGGCGAGCCAATGCGCGTGCGGCGGATGTCGCGGAACCAGCCGCATTTTTCCGCAGCCGTGTTGCAGCTCACCGGCGTGCTGATGGAATCGGCCTGCAAAAATATCGCGCACAAAATTCCCGCCACATCGCCGCGCAGCCAGTTGCCGTGCTCGTCACTCACGAGCGGACGGTCGCTGTCACCGTCGGCGGAAACAAGCGCATCAAATTTCCCCGTCGCCGCCCAGTCGTGCGCGAGCTGCACGTCTTCCGGGCGAATCGCCTCGGTGTCCACGGGAATAAATTTCTCCGAGCGGCCGAGCGCGGTGACTTCCGCGCCGAGATGCGAGAATATTTTCACCAGCACATCACGACCGACGGCGGAATGCTGATACACCCCGATGCGCAGACCTCTCAAGGCGTCGTGCGCAAAAAAATTCAAATAGCGCATCGCATAATTTTCTCCGGCGACGGGAGAAACGTCGTGCGGCACCGTTGGCCTTGCAAAATTTCCATCCGCGCCGAACATCGCATCGTCCAGTTCCACAATCTGGCTGCTCATGCCCCGTTCGTCCGACTTCAAGACTTCGCCGCCGCACTTATTAAATTTGATGCCGTTGCGATCGTCGGGAATGTGGCTGCCCGTGACCATGATGGAAGGAATTTTGTTTTCAAACCCGAACAGCGCGACTGCGGGCGAAGGAATCTTCCCGCAGTTCACCGCGCGGTAACCCAGGTCATCGGCCGCGCGGCAGACCGCTGCCATCACGCGGCTCGTGCTGGGCCGGAAATCGCCGCCGACGGCGACGCGCTCCCCTGCCCGCTTGATTTCGCCAATGGATTCAAGGTATTGGAGAAATCCTTTGGTGTAGGCGTAGCAGACCTGGTCGGTCATCGCCGTGGCCAGGCCGCGCGCGCCGCTGGTGCCAAACGCCACGCCGCTCTTCGCCATGAGTTCGCAGATGGAAATTTTCACCGGCAAAGTGAACAACAAACCGGCGAACCGGCGAAGAATAAAATGCACCGGATCCCCGCGTGGAGCGCCGCGTGGAGCGCCGCGTGGAGCGCCGCCGTCCCCGGCGGCTTTGGGTGTGAGAAAAGAGTGACGGCAACAATCTTTTGAGAATGGATGCGTCTCGTTGTCAGCCAGCGTTAAGCCGGCGAGGACGCCGGCGCTCCGTGCGCGGGTGACGTCACTGTCGCCGGAGCGCCGCCGTCCCCGGCGGCTTTGGGTGTGAGAAAAAAGTGACGGCAACAATCTTTTGAGAATGGATGCGTCTCGCTGTCCGGCAGCGTAAAGCCGGCGAGGACGCCGGCGCTCCGTCTGTGCGGCGCTCCTCACTTCACGGCGCGGAAGAAGCGCGGGGCGTTCGTGGCGGCGGTGACGTAGGGCTGCGGCGCGTTGGTGAGCGTCTGCCACGCCAGCAGATTGCTGCTGCCCTGCAACCACCGTCCGCTCCAGTTCACCGCCACCGCCCCGTTTGTGCGGCTCACGCTCACCGCCGCGTCCACGGCGGCGGGCACGGTGAAATCGTAGCGGACAACACTGCTCAAAGCGGGATTTTTATTTTGCGCGGCGAGAATGGAATTCGTTCCCATGAACGCGCAATCCGTGCAAATGCCATACCCAGCCGTCAGCGCATTGACACTCGCGTAGAGCACGCCATCGGGATAAAGAATTTGCACCGTGTTGCCGGTGTTCAAGGCGATGAGCGTGTCGGCGAGGGACTGGCCGTTGGGGCGGAGGCACCAGTCGCCGCCGGTGACGTTGCCCGCATAACTGCACAGCGGCGTGAGGTTCTGATATGGCCCGGTGTAGATGACATTCGCGGCATAGACCGTGCCCCCGGCGGCACACATCAGGTAATTCGTCCCACCCACCGTCAACTGCCGTCCCAACGCCACGGTGCCGTTCGTGAGGCCGGCGGATGCAAGCGGGTTTCCATTGTTGTCGTATTTAGTAGCGGCGGCTCCAGAAGCCTGCATCAACCACCACGTTCCACTCGGCCCCGCGCCGTTGTCCGCGCTGCCGGTGCCGAAACCCATTTGAAGAGGTGTGCCGTCAGCAGCATAAATACCCGTGCCAGCTCCCGTGCTGGCCGCAATGGTCTGGGTGTCCGGGCTGTAAGCGAGGCCGGTGAGGGCGTTGCCCGTGGTAAAGAGCACCGTGCCCGCCGCCCCCGCCCCGCTCGGAAGCAGCAGCAGGAGCGTAACGCTTAAGCCGCCGAGGACGGCGGCGCTCCACGCTCCCGGAGCGCCAGCGTCCTCGCTGGCTTTGCGCTGGCGATTTACGGTTCGCGTCCATCACGGATAAAATTCTACCGTCTCCCGCCCCGTCTGTCCAAAGCCGCCGGGGACGGCGGCGCTCCGGGCGTTCCGATTTTCAGCCGTCCGTATTCGTCCCGATGCCGCGCGCTGCTCCAGAGCCATTCCTGCGGGTCGCGCACCAATCCGGCTTTCACGGGATTGTTCTCAATATACCGCACCGCCGTGCGCCGGTGCGTTTCGTTCTTGATGAGCGTGTCGAGATATTCGCGTTCCCAAAATTCTCCTTTTCGCTGCAACACGCGGTTGGCTTCATGCGCGATGAAACTTTTCCAGCCGGCAATGAGCTTGGCCAGCGGCACTTCCCAGACGTCCACGAGCAGGTGAAGGTGATTGGGCATCACCACCCACGCAGCCAGGGCGTAGCGTTGGCCGTCAAAGCAACGCAATGAATTTTTGGTCAGCGCGGCAATCTCCGGGCGCGAGAGCCAGCACTCCCCAAGGCCGCGATCCAGATATGCCTCGAAGCGGACGCGCCGCTCACGGTCGTCCTCAATGCGAAGGAGATGCTCCCATTCGCCCCGGCGGCTGGCGGGCAGCGAGTCGGCCAGACGCAACGTGACCATCTGCGTGACGCCCGGCGCGTCGTGGTGCGGCAGATAACCGCGCTGATGCCAGCCACGAAAGCCTTTCGTCTTGGCGTCATCGCTCAACGGCTCGGCCCAAGCCTGCTTGTTTTCGACGAGCTGTTGAAGGCCGGGATTGTAAGGCGGCGTGGAAACTCGCGGACGCGGACGGCGGGCCGGAGCGCCGGCGTCCCGCCGGCTTTGCGCTTGCGATTTATGGTTCGCGTCCATCTTCAAAAAATTTTGGCCGTCACTTTTTCGCGCGTCTTAAGCCGCCGGGGACGGCGGCGCTCCGCTCGCAATCCTACTTCGTTTCCTTCGCCTTATCGGCGTAAAAGTTTTTCAAAACCTCGAAGGCCATTTTCTTCTCGCCGTTCTGGCCCACGACGCCCTTGCGATTCCAACCGTCCTGAATCCCCGGCAGCGGCCGGCGCGGCGAACGGAAGTCGCACAAAATCCATGGCGTGCAACCCACCCAGCCGGGAATTTTATCGAGCATCGGCAAAGTCCGCCGGAAAACATCCGCTTGATATTCCTCGCTGAACCGCGTCAGCGCATCGGCATGAAAACCCTGCTTGGCGTCCGCGCCAAATTCACTGATGAAAACGGGTTTGTGATATTTGATGCTCCACGTCACGCGATCAATCGCGTCCGGCGTGCTGCCATACCAGCCGGTGTATTGGTTGAAGCTCAGGAGATCGGTGAATTCGCCAAACGCGTCATCGACGATTTTATGGTCGGGATGATTCGGCTCGGAATGAACTTCCATCGCCGCGGAGATGAGCCGCGAGTTGTCGAGCGACCGCGCTTCATCCACAAGCGCCTTCAGAAATTTCGTGCGCGCCTCGCTCACGGGCGTCTCGTTTGCCACCGACCAGACGATCACGCTCGCGCGGTTCTGGTCGCGGGCGATCAGGGCATCCAACTGACTTTTTGCGTTCGCCAGCGTCGCCTCATTCGTCCAAGCAATCGTCCAATACACGGGGATTTCTTCCCAGCACATGATGCCCAGTTCATCCGCCACGCGCGCCATGTGTTCGTTGTGCGGATAATGCGCGAGACGGACGAAATTGCAGCCGAGCTCCTTCGCCCAGCCGAGCAGTTGTCGCGCATCCGCTTCGGACCAGGCGCGGCGGCCTTCCAGCGGATTTTCCTCATGGATGCAGATGCCGCGCAAAAAAACTTTTTTGCCATTCAACAAAACCTCCGTGCCGCTGGTCGCGATGGAGCGGAAACCCACGCGGTCTTTCAGCAAATCAGCACCGGCGGAAATCTCCACCTCCGTGAGCGTCGGACTTTCGGACGACCACAACGCGAGGCTTGCCGGCGTGAGTTCAAAGCGCGCGAGGCCATTGGTGTCCGCCTTCATTTCCGCAGCGATTTTCAGCATCGGAAACCGGACGGAAACTGTTTGCGCTTTCTCGTCGCCATCCAGTTGAACGCTCACAGCAATCGTGTTCGTTGTGCCAGCTTTGAGGCGCGTGCTGAAATTACTGATGAACGTCGCGGGCGTCTCCACCAGCAGCACGTCGCGCGTGAGACCGCCGTAATTCCACCAGTCAGTATTCACCGTCGGCACTCCTTCGGCGTGACGATTGTTGTTCACGCGCACGACAAGCGAGTTACCTTTTTCTTTCACCAGTCCGGTGACTTCATAGGCGAACGGCGTGAAGCCGCCGATGTGCTTGCCGAGTTTTTTGCCGTTGAGATAAACGTCCGCCTCGTAATTGACCGCGCCGAAATAAATGAACAGCCGGTGATCAGGCGTGGATTTTTGCGCGTCGAATTTTTGGCGATACCAGACCGAGCCTTCGTAGTAAAAAAGTTTTGCGTCCTGTGAATTCCAGTCGCCCGGCACATTTAGCGTTGGGCTGGTGTCGAAATTATATTCCACGAGTTCGGTCTTGTCCTTCGCCTGGTGGTCGAGCGCGTAGCCGCCGGTGACCTTGCCGCCCGCGTCGTAAGGCTGGCGGCGATAATCAAAATAGCCCGTGTCGTAAGGGTCAATGATGACATTCCACTTACCGTTGAGGCTTGTCACTTGCCGCGCGAACACATCGGCGATGACCGCATCGCCGCGCGCGGTGACGGCAGCATTGGCGGCAAGACCAACAAGCAAAAGAAAAATTTTCATGCGATTTGAATTCACCCAAGTTAGCGCATCCGCAAAACCGAAGGAACAATTTTCACCGGGCGAATAAATTCCTTTGCGCCCATGCGGGTTTGCATGAAAACTTCCGCCGTGCAAGCGCGCTTCCTGCTCGGCCCCGCTGGCAGTGGAAAAACTTTCCGCTGCCTCGCCGAAGTGCGTGCCGCGTTGGCCAATGATCCGGCGGGCGATCCGCTGATTTTTCTCGCGCCGAAGCAGGCCACGTTTCAGCTCGAACGCCAGTTGCTCGAAGGCGGGGAAATCTCCGGCTTCACGCGGCTGCACATTTTGTCTTTCGACCGGCTCGCGCAATTCATTTTTGAAAAACTGAACGTCGCGCCGCCAAAACTTTTGTCCGCCGAAGGCCGCCTCATGGTTTTGCGCGCGTTGCTACTGCAACACGCGGAGGAATTAAAACTGTTTCGCGGCAGCGCGCGCCGCGCCGGGTTCGCGCAGGAACTCGGCACGCTGCTGGCGGAATTGCAGGAGCACCAGCTCACGCCCGCAAAGTTGCGCGCGCTCGTCGCCGATGAAAAATTGCGCCGCGAGCTGCGCGATAAACTCCACGACCTGGCGCTGCTCGCCGAAAAATATGCGGACTGGTTGCGCGAGCATGAATTGCAGGACGCGAATTGCCTGCTCGATTTTGCAACCGCTGCACTGCGTGGAAAACTTCAAGTTTCAGGTTTCAAGCTTCAAGTTTCTGCGCTTTGGCTTGACGGTTTCGCCGAGATGACGCCGCAGGAACTGGCATTGCTCGCCGCCGTCATTCCGCTTTGCGGCCGCGCTACCATTGCGTTTTGTCTCGAAACCGAGCCCACGCCGACGGAGTCATGGCTTTCAATCTGGTCGGCCATTGGCAAGACGTTTCAGCAATGCCGCGACCAGATTAAAAATCTGCCGGGCTGCAAAGTTGAAGGGGAAATATTGAACCGCGAGGCGGGCAAGAGTCGTTTTGCGCCAGACTCAGAGCTGGCAGTGCTCGAAGAATCCTGGACGTTACAGATCGGTCAACCAGCAACCAGCAACCAGCAACCAGCAACGGTAACCATCACCGCCTGCGCGAATTCCGAAACCGAGGGGGTGTTCGCCGCGCGCGAAATTTTGAAATTCGTCCGCGCTGGAAACCGTTTTCGCGACTGCGCCGTTTTGGTGCGCCAACTGGATGGCTATCACAAACCGCTGGCCCGCGTTTTCCGGCGCTACGGCATTCCGTTTTTTCTCGACCGCCGCGAGAGCGTGGCGCATCACCCGCTCGCCGAACTCACGCGCAATGCGCTGCGCACCGTCGCAAATGACTGGAAGAATGATGACTGGTTCGCCGCGCTGAAGTCGGGCTTCGCGCCGGTGGCAGAAGCGGAAATCGACCGGCTGGAAAACACCACACTGGAATTTGGCTGGCGCGGCAAAAAATGGCGCGAGCCGTTGCCGGATGAAAACTGCGAGCGTCTGCGCGCAATTGTTTTTCCGCCGTTTGGAAATTTTTACGCCGCGTTCGCCAAAATAAATTTCCAGCCGACCGGCGAACAGCTCGCCGCCGCGCTACGCGAACTGTGGCGCGAATTGGAAATCGAAACCACGCTGGAACGCTGGACACTCGAAGCCGAGCACTCGTCACTCGTCACTCGTCACTCGTCACCCCATCAGACCGTTTGGGAGCAGATGAATTCGTGGCTGGACAACCTCGCGCTCGCATTCCCGCATGAACAAATGGGTTTGCGCGACTGGCTGCCGGTGCTGGAAGCCGGGCTGGGCAACCTTACCGTCGGCGTGATTCCGCCGTCGCTGGATGAAGTGCTGGTGGGCGCGATTGACCGGGCGCGAAATCCGAGTTTGAAATTTGCCATCTTGCTCGGCGTGAACGAATCGATTTTTCCCGCCGCGCCCGTGGCCCCGGTGATTTTGACCGGCTCCGACCGTGACGAACTGGAGGCGCAAAATGTCACGCTCGGCGCGGGCGTGCTCGACCAGATTTCGCGCGAACGTTACCTCGGCTACATCGCCTGCACGCGGGCGGATGAAAAACTGGCGCTGACGTTTGCCCGGCAAAGTGCGGAGGGAAAGACGCTGAATCCATCGCCGCTCATCGCGCAGGTGCAGCAGATTTTTCCAGAGCTTGAAGTAGAAGAATTTTCCACTGACACCGACTGGCGCGCGGCGCAGCACGCGAATGAACTGGTGCCGGCGCTCGACACTCCAAGCTTGCTGGAAATTCCCACGCTCAAATCTCTCGCGGAAAAACTCGCGGCGTTGCGCGAGCCGGATGAAAAAGAAAATTTTTCTCCTGCGCTGGCGGAAAAACTTTACGGGCCGGTGTTGCGTTCGTCGGTCAGCCGGCTGGAGGAATTCGCGGCGTGCCCGTTCAAGTTTTTTGTCCACTCCGGTTTGCGTGCGAATGAGCGAAAACTTTATGAGCTGGACGCGCGGGAACGCGGCAGCTTCCAGCACGAAATTTTGGAAAAATTTCACAATGACCTCACGGCGGAAAAAAAGCTCTGGCGTCATTTCACGCCGGCGCAGGCGCGCGAACGCATCGGCCAGATTGCCGCCGAACTCGCGCCGACTTATCGCGAGGGCTTGCTCCTCGTGGATGACCAAAGCAAATTCACCGCGCGAATGTTGACGGAATCGTTGCAGGATTTTGTCGGGACGCTCGTGACGTGGATGCACGACCAATATGAATTTGATCCGGCCAAGGCGGAAGTCGGTTTCGGCCTCGACGAATCGGGTTTGCCCGCGTGGGAAATTGATTTGCCCCACGGCCACAAGCTCGCGTTGCGCGGACGGATTGACCGGATTGATCTGTTGCGCGATGGCGACCGTTCGCTCGCGGTGGTGATGGATTACAAATCGAGCGCGCGGAAGCTGGATAGAATCCTCATGGCGCACGGCGTGCAACTGCAACTGCTCGCGTATCTCGCGGCGTTGCGAAACTGGCCGGCGAAATTTTTCGGCGCGGAGAAAATCGTTCCCGCTGGAGTTTTTTATGTGAACCTGCGCGGGCAGTTTGCTGGCGGCGGTTCCCGCGCCGAAGTCCTCGCCGATGCCGATGCGGCCCGCAAGCTGGCGTATCGTCACAGCGGGCGGTTTGATTCCAGTCATTTGGAAAAACTGGATCGCATTCAGGCGCGCGACCAAATCAACTATCAATTGAACAAGGACGGTAGCGTGCGGTCAAACTCAGCAGAAGCGATTTCCAGTAAGGAATTCACCGACCTGCTCGACGAAGTGAAAGAACAACTGCGGTCGCTCGGCAAACAGATTTTTTCCGGCGCGGCGGCGGTTGCCCCGTATCGCAAAGGCAGTGCGACGGCGTGTGACTTTTGTGATTACCGCGCGGCGTGCCGGATTGACGAATGGACGCACGACTGGCGCGTGTTGCGCGCGGCAGAAACGGAAGAAAAGTTATGAAACGAAATGTAATCATCCTGACCTTGGGCGCGGCGATTTTTGTCACCGGCTGCAACGCCACGCCGACGAACAGTCCGGCGGCGCAAAATGATTTAACCAGCACCAACACCATGAAATTCCCGCTCCAACGCACTGAAGAAGAATGGCGCAAACTCTTGACGCCCGAACAATATCACGTCCTCCGCGAGGCCGGCACGGAACGCGCGTTCACCGGCAAATACTGGGACACGAAAACACCCGGCGAGTATCGCTGTGCGGCGTGCGGCGAAATTCTTTTCAAGTCGGCTGACAAGTTTGATTCGCACTGCGGCTGGCCAAGTTTTTCCGAGGTCGCCGCGCTGGGCAAAGTCATCGAACGCAAGGACACGAGCTATGGCATGATCCGCACGGAGGTCTTGTGCGGGAACTGCGGCAGCCATCTCGGCCACGTTTTTGACGACGGCCCCGGCCCGAAGGGGTTGCGCTACTGCATCAATTCGGCTTCGATTGATTTAGGCGATACAAATCTGCCGTCGTTCAAGCCGTCTGAAAAAAAATAGCACAACCTAGTTTGAACTTTCATCGTCCGATGATTTGTTGAAATCATTGGGCATGAAAATTCCCCATCGCAATTTCAATCCATCGCGCCGTGAATTTTTGCGGCAGCTTTCCCTCGGCAGCGCAGCGGTTGCGGCTGGCTTTGGTTTTCCCAACATTCTGTCCGCCGAAGTTGCCGCGCGCAAACCGCTCGGCGTGGCGCTGCTCGGCCTCGGCAATTACGCCACCAACAATCTCGCGCCGGCGTTGCGCGAAACCAAATTATGCCGGCTCGCGGGCGTGGTCAGCGGGCATCCGGAAAAAATCGTGAAGTGGCAGAAGAATTTTTCGTTGTCGGAAAAAAATTGTTACAGCTACGAAAATTTTGACCGCATCGCGGATAACCACGACATTGACATCGTCTATGTCGTGACGCCGAACACGCTGCATCGCGATTTCGTCGTGCGCGCGGCGAAGGCGGGCAAGCACGTCATCACCGAAAAGCCGATGGGCGGCACGGTGGCGGATGCAGATACGATGATCGCGGCGTGCCACGCGGCCAAGGTGAAATTGTCCGTAGGCTACCGGCTGCACTTCGACCCGTATGTGAAGGAGATGATGCGACTGCAACGGGAAAAAGATTTCGGCGACTTCATGAAGCTCACGGGAAATTTCAGTTTCACTTTTGGCAAACATGCGTGGCGCGTGGAGAAAAAATTATCCGGCGGCGGGCCGTTAATGGACGTGGGGGTCTATGTCATCCAAGCCGCGTGCATGGCGGCAGGCGCAACGCCCATCGCTGCGACGGCGCATGAAGAACCGAAGGAACGGCCGGATTTTTTCCTAGATGTCGAGGAAGCCATCAGCTTCAAGCTGGAATTTCCGAACGGCGCGGTGCTCGATGCCAAGACGAGCTATAATGACAACATGAACACATTCCGGGCCGAAGGCGCAAAGGGCTGGATTGAATTTGTGAACAATGCTTTTAGCTATCGTATCGGCGAGGTGCAGACGAGCAAAGGCGCGTTGAATTTCCCCGTGGTCAACCAACAGGCGTTGCAGATGGATGATTTTGCAGACTGCCTTTTGACCGGGCGCGAATCGGAAGTCAGCGGCGAGATGGGCCGTCGCGACATGAAAATCATTGAGGCGATTTACCGGTCGGCACAAACAGGCAAGCGCGTGATCATTTAGCGAAAATCATCGCGGCGATGGTGGCGGCGGTGGCGACGTCCCAACCGGTGTGTGCGATGGATGTCCCGCCACATCAACGACAGCACGGTAAGGATGACCAGCGCAGAGCAAAAGATGGCGCGATGCGGAATGTCCTGTTGTTTCCAACGGACTATCTCATAGACAAACCCAAGCACCGGGCCGATAAAAAAAATCAGCCCCCTCAACTTACGGATCTTGTCTCGAAACCGACTCATGCACGATATAGTGTCAAAAACATTTTTGGCGGTGCTTCAGTCTGCAAGGCCAGCAACGATGGTCAACCCTGAAAAACCAGCTCGTCGCGCAAAATTTGCGCAAAGATTTCAAATCGCGCAGGGTTTGCGCGGAGCATTTCTCCGATTTGGCAAAGTAATCACGATATTCATGCTGGCACACTCCTTGCGTAGGAAGTTCGAACCCGCAGGCTGCATGTTTGTTTGGATGTGGCGGCGGAAAACAAACAACAACCAACCAAAACAGGAAAATTCGATGAAATTGAATCGTATTATTACATTGTGCGCAGTGACGGCGGCGCTCGTTTGCAGCGTCGGCAGCACCTTCGCGCAGGACAACGGCGGCAACAACGGTGGCCAGGCTGGCGGTCAGGGCGGCCAACGACGCAATCGCCAGGCTGGCGGACCCGGCGGCGGTGGACCCGGCGGCGGCGGAAATTTTGATCCCGCGCAGATGCAGCAGCGTATGATGGACGGCATTAAGGATCGTTTGGAATTTACCAACGACACCGACTGGAGCGCGGTGGAACCGCTCGTGCAAAAGGTCGTTGACGCCCGCCGCGATGTCGGCATGGGTGGCGGCATGCGCGCATTGTTCGGTGGTCGCAACCGTGGCGGCGACCAAGGCGGCAACAACCGTCGTGGCGGCATGTTCGGCCAGCCCAGCGCGGAAGAGGAAGCGCTGCAGAAGGCCATTGACGACAACGCCCCAGCCGCGCAGGTCAAAGATTTGCTCGCCAAATATCGCGCGTCGCAAAAAGCCAAGCAGGCCAAGCTCGAAGCCGCGCAAGCGGACTTGAAAAAAGTTTTGACGGCCAGACAGGAAGCGCAAGCGGCCCTGCTCAGCTTGGTGAACTAAAAATAGAAAGCTGACGATTCATGGCCGCATCAACGGTTCAAGATTCATCGAAGGAACTGCTGGGACGCATGGTTGCGTCCCGGCAGTTGTCCGCGTTCGACGCCGAAACGCTCGCGGGCAAAAATTTTTCCAGCGAGGAAGAAATTCTCCGCTGGCTCGCGAACGAATACGGCCTCGGCTTCACCACGCTCGATGACGTGGAGCCGGATCGCCAGCTGCTTTCACTTTTTCCCGCGCGCATTTTGCTCAAGGAGGAATTGCTTCCGCTCAAGCGCGACAACGGCGTGGTAGAGATTGCCACCAGCCGCCTGTTCGCCACGCAAGGTTTGGACGCGCTGAAAACTTTGACCGGCCTGAACCTTAAGCCGATTCTCGCCACGAGCGAAGTCATCCAGCGCGAAATCAAAAAACGCCTCGGTGTCGGCGCCGATACCATCGGCACGCTCGAAGAAGAAAAGGGCATTCAGGTCGTTGATGAAAATTCCGAAAACAACAATCTCGACGGCGGGGAAGAAGACGAAGCCTCCATCATCCGCTTCGTCAACCAAGTTTTGAAAGACGCGATTGAACTGCGCGCCTCCGACATCCACCTCGAACCATTCGAGGATGAATTTAAGATCCGCTATCGTATTGACGGTGAGTTGCAGGAAGTGCCTGTGCCGCCGCAGCTCAAACAATTTCAGCCCGCCATCGTTTCGCGCGTCAAGATCTTGAGCCACCTCAACATCGCGGAAAAACGCCTGCCGCAGGACGGTCGCATCAAAGTGCGCATTGACGCGGCGGAAGTGGACATCCGCGTTTCGGTGATTCCGATGTTGCACGGCGAGGCGGTCGTGATGCGTCTGCTCCGGCAAAACTCCACGCTGCGCGGTCTCGGCCAGATCGGCATGAACACGCGCGAGTATGAGCATTTCAAAAATGTGCTCGGACTGCCGCACGGAATTATTTTGGTCACCGGCCCGACGGGTTCTGGAAAAACTTCCACGCTCTACACCGCGCTCAACGAAATCAACGACGCGGTTCGCAAAATCATCACGGTGGAAGACCCGGTTGAGTATCAGCTCAAAGGCGTGAACCAGATTCAGGTGAATGAAAAATCCGGCCTGACCTTCGCGCGGGGCTTGCGCTCGATTTTGCGTCATGACCCCGACGTGATTCTCATCGGCGAAATCCGCGATGCCGAGACGGCGCAAATTGCGGTGCAGGCGTCGCTCACCGGTCACTTGGTTTTTTCCACGCTGCACACGAACGACGCGCCCGGTGCGCTCACTCGCCTCGTGGACATGGGCGTCGAACCTTATTTGGTTGCATCTTCGCTCGAAGCCGTGTTGGCACAACGCCTCGTGCGCGTGCTCTGCAAGCATTGTAAGCAAGTGGACGATTCCGCGCGGGCGCAGCAGTTCAAAATCAAACTCGGAATTCCGGCGGACAACCTCATTTACAAATCCGTCGGCTGCCGCGAATGTCGCAACACCGGCTTCTTCGGTCGCCACGCGATTTTTGAATGGATGGATACGGACGAAGAAATCCGCCAGCTCATTTTGAAGTCTGCCTCCACCGATCAAATCCGTAGCGCCGCGCGCAAAGGCGGCATGAAAACGCTCGCCGAAGACGGCTGGCGGCTCGTCGCGCAAGGCATCACGACGGTCGAGGAAGTTTTGAGCGTCACGACGGCAAAAGAAGTTGAACGTTCTGAAAAAACCGGTGGCGAATCGGCGGCAAGCATAGCCGTCGCGGGCAAATAATTTTCCATGCCGACTTTTTCTTATAGAGCATTGCAAGCCGACGGTAAATTTGCCGAGGGCTCGCTGGAAGCCGCCGGCCGCGCCGACGCGCTGCGGCAGATTGAGACGTTTGGCCTGCGTCCGGTGAGCGTGACCGAGTCCGCTGCCAAGGCGGCAAAAAAAAACGGCGCGACGGCGGCGGGAAACTTCTCCTTCAAGTTCGAGTCCAAAAAAGTTTCCGCGAAGGAACTGGAAAATTTCACGCGCCTGCTGTCCAGTTTGCTCGCGGCAGGCGTGCCGTTGAGCCGCGCGCTGGTGATTTTGCAGAAAGAAGCGTCGAGCGCGGCGTCGAAGGCGAAGTGGAAAGAGATTCACGACGCGGTGGTGGACGGCCTGTCGCTCTCCAACGCGATGGCGAAATCGCCAGACACATTTCCACGCGTTTACACCGCGATGGTCGAGGCGGGCGAGGCGGGCGGTTTTCTCGACGTGGTGCTGGCGCAAATCGCGGAATTTCAGGCGCGTGAAAAAGACCTGAAATCCAAAGTGCTCACGGCGATGTTGTATCCGTGCATTTTGCTCGTGCTGGCCATCGGAATTCTCACGCTGCTGCTGACGTTTTTCATTCCGAAGTTCCAGAAAATTTTTGACAACCTCCACACCGCGCTGCCGCTCATCACACAAATCATCATCGGCGCGAGCCACATCGTGCGGTCGTATGGCCTCCTCGTGGCGGCGGCGCTCGTCGGCCTCGCGTTCTTGCTTCGCGCGTGGTTTGTTTCCGAAAAAGGCCGGCGCACTTGGGAAGGTTTGATTTTGAAAACGCCGCTCGTCGGCCCGCTCATCGCGCAATTTGCCATGGCGCGTTTTTGCCGGATGCTCGGCACGCTGCTCGGCGCGGGCGTGGCACTGGTGCAAGGCTTAAACGTCGCACGCCGTTCGATAGGAAATCAGATTCTCGTGGACGCCGTCGGCCAGAGCATCGAGCGCGTGCAACAGGGCGGACGGCTGGGGCAAAGTTTGTCCGACTGCCGCGTGCTGTTCACCGGCTCGGTGATTGAAATGATTTCTGTCGCCGAAGAAAGCGGCAAGCTCGATGCCGAACTCGTGCGCCTCGCCGCCGGCACGGAGAATGATCTCGACCGTAATTTGAAAACCGCCGTGGCGTTCGCCGAGCCGCTGCTGCTGTTTCTTATCGCGGGATTCATCGGGACAATTTTCATCGGCATGTTGCTGCCGGTGCTTTCGATGAGCCAATACATCAAATAAAAACGAATTATGAAAATGAAAATCCAAAATCGAATCATAAAAAAAACATCGGGCTTCACGCTCACGGAAATCATGCTGGTGGTCGTCATCATCGGCATCCTCGCGGCGCTGGTGATTCCGAAAATCGCCGGCCAGAGCGAACGCGCCCGCGTCACCGCCGCCACGACGGACATCAACGGCGGCATCAAGTCCGCGCTCGGCCAATACGAAGTGGACAACGGCTTTTATCCGAAGAGCCTTAACGACCTGCTCGTCGCGCCGAGCAACGCGAAGAACTGGCACGGGCCGTATTTCGATCCACCGAAGCTGCCGCTCGATCCGTGGGGCAATCCTTACATTTATTATTTTCCGGGCAAACACAACGGCAGTTCCTACGATTTGTCGTCCGCCGGTGCGGATGCGAAGGAAGGCACGGACGATGACATTGGCAACTGGCAGAAATAATTTTCGCCGCCGCGCCTTCACGCTGATCGAACTGATCCTCGTCTTGTCGCTGTTGGTGATCATCACGTCCATCGCCGTGCCCGCAATGTCGAAATTTATCCGGGGCCGCGCGCTGGATTCCGAGGCGCGGCGGCTGATGGCGCTGATGCACGCGGCGCAGAGCCGTGCGGTGTCCGAAGGTATGCCGATGCTGCTGTGGATTGATGAAAAGGGCGGCGGCTACGGCGTGTCCGCCGAAACGAGCGGCCAGAACGGCGATGCGAAAGCGGAAAATTTGACGGTGGATTCAACCGTGCAGTTGTCAGTGCAAAATCTCGGCACGGGCGCGCAGACGACGTTCAACAATTTGCCGGCGATAAAATTTTTGCCGGACGGCACGGTTGACGAGAACAGTCCGCAGACATTGCAACTGGTGGACGCGGACGGATTCGGCCGGATGCTTGTAGAGACGAAAACACGGACCGGTTATGAAATTGGCGCGAGCGGAAAATAAAATTATTGCCGCGCGCCGCTGTTGCCAGGCGTTCACGCTGGCGGAAGTTTTGGCGGCGATGCTGTTTCTCGCCATCGTGATTCCGGTAGCGGTCGAGGCACTGCACGTCGCGGGCCTCGGCGGCGAAGTCGCCGCGCGCAAGAGCGAGGCGGCGCGGGTGGCGGACCGGGTGTTGAACGAAAGTTTGGTGACGTCGAACTGGAGCAACGGCCAGCGGAGCGGAACCATCACGGAAGGCGTTTTGGATTTTCGGTGGAAGCTGTCGAGTCAGAACTGGCCGCAGGATTCGATGCAGATGCTGACGGCGGAGGTGACGTATTCCGCGCAGGGTAAAGATTATTCGGTGAAAATGAGCACGCTGGCGAGTTCGCCGTCGCAGACCGCGGGAATAAATTTGACGCAGTGAAAATGAAAACGAACAACACGAGTGCCTTCACGCTGATCGAGATGATTCTCGCCATCGGCGTCGCCTCGCTCGTCTTGCTCACGGCGAACCTCGTGCTGTTCACCGCGCTGCATTTGCGCGACGACACGGCGAATATGGTGGACGCCGCGACGCCGGTGGATTCGATGGTTTCTTTTTTGAAACGCGATTTGCAGGGCTGCGTCGCGCCGACGAACGGCACGAGCAAAGTTTTGTCCGGCGGTTTCCGCGCGGGTAACGGCCTCACGAGCGTCGGTGTCAGCGATCCGGTGGCGGTGGAAATGTTCACCACGACGGGCGCATTGAGCGCCAGCCAGCCGTGGGGCGAAATCCAGCGCGTGACTTACGAATTGAAAATGCCAACGACGACCGGCGCGATCGGTCGGGATTTGTATCGCAGCATCGCGCGGAATCTTTTGACGTTCAACTCGCCGACGGTAGAGGAACAATTCATGCTCGGCGGCGTGGAGAGCGTGAAATTTTCCTGCTACGACGGCGCGATTTGGCAGGATGCCTGGGACACGACGAGCGCGACGGCAGTGAACACCAACCTACCGCTCGCCGTGAAGGTGGCCATCCAGATGGCCGGCAACGCGCAGGCGCAGCCGGTGCAAATCATCGTGCCGCTGGATGTCGTGGCGCGGACGAACATGGTTTTTAGCACGACCAGCGGCGGATAAACACATGCAACTGCGAACCACACAAAATATGCGAACGGATAATCCAGTTTTCAAAGCTGGATTGCTTTCGCGTATTTCGCGGTTCAAAAAAAATGAATGCGCTTCGGTGCTCGTCATCGTTTTGTGGATTTGCCTCGGCCTCGTAAGCATCGCGCTTTATTTCGCCCATGCGATGACCTTCGAGCTGCGCGCGGCGGATAATCGCGTGAACGGCATCGCCGCCGAGCAGGCCATCGAAGGCGCGGCGCGCTACGTCGGTTACGTTTTGGAAAATTACTCGACCAACGGCGCAGTTCCCGACCCGACGCAGTTCAAAAGCGCGGTGGTGGAAATCGGCGACGCCAAATTCTGGCTCATCGGCCGCGACCCAGCGGAGGCGAATTCCAGCGAACCATTTTTTGGTTTGATTGACGAGGGCGGCAAAATCAATTTGAACACCGCCAACACCAACACGATTTCCTATCTGCCCGGCATGACCATGGATTTTGCGCAGGCCATCGTGGACTGGCGCAACACGAACACGCAGCTGTCCCTGAATTATTCCTCGCTCGGCTATTCACCCAAATACGCGCCGTTCGAGAGCGTGGATGAACTTCGCCTTGTTTATGGCGCGACCGTGGATTTGCTTGCGGGCGAAGACATCAACCGCAATGGCGTGCTCGACAAGAGTGAAAAAGATGTAAACGGCAACGGCGAACTTGATCCCGGCCTGTTTGAATTTGTCACTGTCTGGACGCGCGAGCCAAATTTTCATTCCGACGGCACGCAGTTGACGAACGTGAACACCGTCACGCAAAGCCAGCTCACCGCCTTGCTGCGCGACAACGGCGCGGGCAGTCCCGACCAGCGCGCGGGAACCATCTACACGCAAATTCACGGCAATCGCCAGAACCCGCGCAACACGCCGTTCAATGGTATCTTCGATTTCGCCGCGTTCTGGCGCGGGCAAGGCTGGAGCGCGGATGACTTCGCCAAAATTTCCGACGAGACGACGACCAGCACGAATACTTATTTTCGCGGTCGCGTGAACGTGAACACCGCCAGCCAGGATGTGCTGACCGCGCTGTTCTCCGGCCTGAACAACGTGGACGAACAGACTGCGTCTAGTGCCGCGCAGACGCTGGTGACTTATCGCGAACAAAACGCCGGCAACTTAAATTCGGTCGCATGGGTCTATGATGCGCTCGGCAACAGCGGCGTGGTGACGGCGTTGCGCGCGGGCAATTTGATCACCACGAAGAGTTTTCAATTCACGGCGGACATCGCAGCGGTCGGCGCGTTCGGGCGCGGTTATCGCCGCGTAAAATTTATTTTCGACACCTGCGACGGCGCACCAAAAATTGTTTATCGCCAGGACTTGAGCCGGCTCGGCTGGGCGCTCGGCGAAAAAGCCCGCACGGATTTGCTCGCAAAGAATACGCAATGAAACCTGATTCAAAAATCGGCAAACGCCAAAAGCTGACTTCGGTGCTCGGCCTCGCGCTGGACGGCAGCCGGCTGGACGGCGTCGTGCTGAAACGCGCCAACGGCGCGCTGCAAACGCTCCAAAGTTTTTCCGCACAGCTCACGCTTGACCCGCTCACCGCCGCGCCGGAACTCGTTGCCCGCGAAATTCGCAACCACCTTGACGCCGCCGGTGTGCGTGAAAAAAACTGCGTCGTTGGCCTGCCATTGCGCTGGGTTTTGACCGCGCAGACGGAACTGCCGCCGTTGCCAGACACGGATGCGGCGAGTTTGTTGCAACTTGAGGCGGAGAAAAACTTTCACGCAGATGTGGCGTCGTTGCAGATTTCCGATTCACGCTGCGCGCTGGCGGGCGACAAAAAATTTGTGCTGCTCGCGGGCATTCCGAACACGCATATCGGTTCGCTCGAACAAATTTTGGCGCTGGCAAAATTAAAGCCGGTGAGTTTTGCGCTGGGAATTTCCGCGCTGGAGAAAAACGGCGGTGCGCTCACGCTCGTCATCGGCGAAAGCACCGTCGGCCTGCAAGTGGCGGTCGGTGGCGGCGTAGCGGTGTTGCGCGCGCTGGAAGGCGCGGTGGAAAATATCGGCGGCCGCGCCACGCTGCACGCCAGCATCGTGTCGCGCGAAGCCCGCGTCACGCTCGGCCAGTTGCCCGGCGCATTGCGCGACGCGGTCAAACGCATCCGTATCTTCGGCCCGAGCAATCTAGCGCGGCAACTGGCGGACGAAATGGAACTGCGGTTCGAGCCGATGGGCTTGCAGACCGAGGTGGTTGCGGGTTACGCGCCGGATGAATTTGGCGTGACGCTGCCGCCGGAAGTTTCGCTGCCGCCGGAAGTTTCGCTGTCGGCGGCGTTCAGCCTCGCGGCGAATATTTTGGCGGAACGGAAACCGGCGTTTGAATTTCTGCCGCCGAAGCCAAACGTGCTGCAGCAGTTGGTGAAAAAATATTCATCGGGAAAATTTGGCACCATCGGCGCGGCGGCGGCGGGCGTGGCGGTCATCGTGCTGGCAATTTTTCTGTTCCAGCAAATCCAGCTCTGGCGATTTGGCGCGCAGTGGTCGCACATGGCGGCGAAGGTCACGGAGCTGCAAAACATCCAGGATCAGATTCGTTTTTACCGGCCGTGGTATGACGGCTCGTATCGCGGGCTGGCGATTTTGCGGCAGCTCACGCTGGCGTTTCCCGAGGACGGCTCGGTGACGGCCAAGACCATCGAGGTGCGTGAAGGCAAGACGGTAAGTTGCTCGGGCAACGCGCGCGACATCGCGGCGCTGCTGGCGATGCAGGCGAAACTCCGCACGGTGCCGGGCGTCAGCGAACTGCACTTGAGCCAGCAGCGCGGTAAATCGCCGATGCAATTCACGTTTGATTTCCAATACGGCAACGGAGGCGCGCAATGAAAATTAAAAACCGGCAGGACTTTCTGGTGGCGCTGACGATTGGCGTCGTGGCGCTTTACGTTGCGGTGAATTTCATCGCCACGCCGCTGGCGGGTTGGTGGTCATCGCGGCAAGCGCAGTTGAAGGAATTGCGTTTGAAAGTCGCCGACGGCAACGCGCTGCTCAAGCGCGAGGCCGCCATCCGCGACAACTGGGACACAAAACGCGCGAATGCTTTGCCGATGAACACCTCACTCGCGGAGCAGCAGTTATTGAAGTCATTCGACGGCTGGGCGGGCGACAGCGGCGCGCAGATCACGAGCATCATGCCGCAGTGGAAAAATGATTCGACGAATTACATGACGCTCGGCTGCCGCGTGGAGGCGGCAGGCAGCCTCGGCACATTGAGCCGGTTTCTTTACGACGTGGAACGCGGACCGGTCGCTCTGCGACTCGACACGGTGGAACTAACCACGCACGACAGCACGGGACAACAACTAACGCTCGGCCTGGAAGTAAATGGTCTGGCGCTCGCGGCGAAGGAGAAAAAATGAAATTCACGCGCACTAAAATTATTTTGCTGGCAGCGCTCGCCGTCGCAGGAAATTTCTCCGCACGGGCGCAGTCGAACAATTCGCCCGGCGATGCGGACTACGCGAAGTTCAGCAGCTTCATCACGGACCGAAATATTTTTGACCCGAACCGTGTGCCGCATAACACGCACTCCGCACCGACGCGGACGCGGACCAGAACGCGGACGAGAAGTGCGGGCACGCCGTTCATCGCGCTGGTCGGCACGATGAGTTACGAGAAGGGGCTGTTTGCTTTTTTTAACGCGAACGATTCCGAGATGAAAAAAATTCTCGCGGTCGGCGATGAAATTGCGGGCTACACGGTAAAGGAAATTTCCGCGAGCGCGGTCACACTGGCGGACAAGGACAAAAAAGAAATCACGATGAAAATCGGCGACCAGATGCATCAGGATGGCAGCGCCTGGAAGCTGAGCGATGATTCATCCGGCAGCGCGCCCGCCAGCGAAACTCCGGCGACAACCGAAGCTGGCAATTCATCCACCGACGCGACGGAATCTCCCGCCACCGCGCCGTCCGCAAATTTAGAAGGCAACGACATTTTGAAAAAGCTCATGGAAAAACGCGCCAAGGAAAACCAATGAAAAAAATTCTCTCCACCCTCATCGCGCTGGGCGCCGCCGGACTGCTATTCCCGGCCGCCGCTCAGCCCGCGCCGGATAACGGCAACAACAACGCGCCCGCTGCCGAACAGCCCGCGCCGCCGGCTGCCGACGCCACAGCAGGCACACCGCCCGACCCGGGTTCGCTGCCGCCCCCGCCGCCGGAGGTGATTGCCGCGCTGGCTGGATCGGAAGCCAACGGCCAGGACAACAGTTCCAATTCGCCCAAAACCTCCGCAACCATCCAGCCGACGAAACCGCTGGGCGGGGAGACGCCGAAGATTCAATCGGCCTTCACGCCGCCGGAAGCCGCCGGCACCAACGCGAACGAGCTGCGGATGAATTTCAAAAATGCGCCGCTCGACATGGTGCTGAATTATTTGAGCGACGCCGCCGGCTTCATCATCGTGCTCGACACGCAGGTCCGCGGCAGTGTGAGCGTCATCAGCAGCCAGCCGTTGACGAAGGATGAAGCGGTGGACTTACTGAATTCCATGCTGAACAAAAACGGTTACGCAGCCATCCGCGACGGACGCACGCTGACCATCGTGGACAAGAACGACGCGAAGACGCGCGACATCCCGGTGAAGTCCGGCAACAACCCGTCGGAGATTCCCAAGAACGCCGAGATCGTGACACAGATTATTCCCATCCGCTTCGTTGAAGCGCGGCAACTGGTTTCGGATTTATCCCTGTTTGTTTCACCGCAGGCCACGGTCGTGGCGAACGAAGCGGGCAATTCCATCGTCATCACCGACACACAATCAAACATCCGGCATCTCGCAGAAATCATCCGGGCGATTGACAACAGCGCGGAGGCCGAGACGGAGATCCGCGTGTTCCGCCTGCAATACGCGAATCCGCAGGATGTGGCTACGGAACTCAGTAGCATTTTCCCGAGCAGCAGTTCGGGCGGCACGCAAACGCCGACGCGCTTTGGTGGTGGCGGCGGCGGGCCGGGCGGATTTTTCCAGCGCATGATGGGCGGCGGTGGTAGCGGCAGCGGCAGCACTTCCAACGACCGCATCAAAAAAGCGACGCAGGTTTCCGCCGTGGCGGACTCGCGCATCCAAGCCGTGATCGTGACCGCGCCGAAAGATTTGATGGAGGAAATCGCCGGCATGATGAAAGACCTCGATGTGTCCTCGACGCGCGACCAGAAGGTTTTTGTGTTCCACATGGACAATGCCGACCCGCAGCAGGCGGCGCAGGTGCTGCAAAATATGTTTCAGGGAAATAATTCGCGCAGCACCACCGGCTCATCACAAAACAGCGCGCTGCAGCAGCGTGAAGTCAACAACGCCACAACCACCAGCTCGTCCAGCAGCAGTTCGGGTTTTGGCTCAAGCTCCGGCAACCGCACCGGCGGCGGACGCGGATTCTGATGCCCAACGAATCATCAACTTGAAAATCTTATGAAAACGAATCTTGTTAAAAAAATTTCCCTCGCGGGTCTCGCGGTGGTTTGCGCCACGCTGACGTTGCACGCGCAACAGCGTTTCGGCGGCGGTGGTGGCTTTGGTGGCGGCGGCTTTGGCGGCTTTGGTGGTTTCGGCGGCGGCGGCTTTGGCGGCAACAACGCCAACCGCAGCACCACTTCCTCCACCTACAACAACAATGGTTCCGTCGGCAGCGCCACGATCACGGTAGATCCGCAGACGCACAACCTCGTGGTCATCGCCGACGAGACGACCGCTGCGCAAATCCGCAGCGTGCTGCAAAATCTCGACGCGCCCAAGCGGCAGGTGCTCATCAAAGTGGTGTTCCTCGAAGTGCAACGCAACGACGGGTCGGACATCGGCCTCGAGGGCGGTTATACGGGAGGCGCTGGCAAGAACCTCACCGCCAGCGCAGAAAATGTGCTGGGACTTTCCGGCGGCAACTCGGTGGTGACCAACCTCACCGCGCTCGGCGGCGTTTTGGGAACTTCGCTCGCGCCGACCAGCACTGGGGGAGCCAACAGTCTGTTCCAGCTTGCCGGCAGCGATTTTCAGGCGACGCTGAAGGCGATCGCGACCGCCGGACGTTCACAAGTTTTGTCGCGGCCGTCCATCCTTGCGCGCGACGGACAGCTGGCGAAAATCGTCGTCGGCCAGTCCGTGCCTTTGCCCACCAGCGTTTCTTACCAAAACTCCGGCAACACCACGATTCCGATCGTGAATGTGACCTACACGGACGTGGGCATTATTTTGAACGTGACACCGTTTGTCGGTGCGAACGACCTCGTGGAAATGATCGTGCAACCGCAGATTTCCTCAGTGAACAGCACCCTGAAACAGGCGATCGGCAATGGCGCAGAAGCACCCTATCTGGACATCCGTTCCGCCGACACCGTCGTGGTCACGCCCGACGCGCAGCCGGTCGTCATCGGCGGCCTGATTTCCAGCGGCAAAAGTTCTTCGGACAACAAAGTGCCGTTCCTCGGCGACATCCCGTTGATTGGAAATCTTTTCAAAGAAAGCGCGAAGTCATCTTCCAAAACGGAATTGCTCATGTTCCTAACGCCGCACATCGTCCAGTCCCCCGCGCAACTGGGCAGCATGTCCAATGGCGAGACCGGCCAGACCACCATCATCAAGACCACCGTCGAGGAACAGGAATTGAACCGCTTCCTCGAAAGCACTCCGGCGAAGAAAAAATAATTCCATCTTGCCGCAAAACTCTTGCCCCGCATGAACCGCGAACAACGAGGCCTCTGGGTCGGCACGCTGCTGCTGGGCGCGTGGCTGCTCGTCGTTGCGTGGCAGGTCACGGAACATCGCCGCGTCGTTGAAGCCGCAAAATCGGATTTGCGAAATCGCTCGCACGAAATCGCCAGCACCTTGAGCGCCGTCACGCGGGCCTTGCGGTTTCGCGGCGCGTTGTTTCAAGATCGCCTCGACCCCGTGCTGAACGAACTCGCCCGCGTCCGCACCAATGCCCTCGTCAGCACCAGCCCGCTGCTCGCCCTCGGCCTGCTCAATAGCGAGGGCGACACCGTCGTCTCCGCCGGCCAGACTAATTTGCTCGCGCGCGAATCCGTTGGCGAAAGCGAACGCTGGTCCGAAGAAAACGTCGTCTTCGTCCTGCCCGTCGAAGGCGCTAGCGTGACGCCCGAAGGCGTGACGAACAACCCCACCGTCGTGCTGCCGTCGTTTCGCAACCTGACCAACAGTTTTCCCCGCGACGGACGGAACAGTATTTCGCCAACCAATTTTCCACCGCCGCCGACCAATGTCGCTGGCGAAGTTGAAATGCCCGCGCCGCCGCCCGAAGGGGAACGCCCGCGCGGTGGCAACCGCCGTCCGCCGTGGATGCGCGGCATGAGCGACGCCGACTTCAAGGCGCTCGCCGCCAAGCGCGAGTTACATGGCCTCGTGCTCGTCATGTCCACGGAAAATTTCCGCGCCACCTGCACGCACGACTGGTGGCTGCGCTGCGTCATCGGATTTTTCGCCGGCATCTCCGCGCTCGGCGCGGGCCTCGCGTGGCGCAACATTGCCCGCACCTCTGAATTGCAAATCCGCCTCGTGCGCGCGAGCGAGCAAAATTCGCACCTGAAGGAATTGAACCTTGCCGCCGCCGGCCTCGCGCACGAGACGCGCAACCCGCTCAACATCATTCGCGGCCAGGCGCAGATGCTCGCCCGCGCCGCCGGTGCACCGCCGGACGCGCAGGAAAAATCCCGCATCATCATTGGCGAAACCGACAAGGTCACCGCGCAGCTCACGGAATTCATCAACTACTCGCGGCCGCGCGAAGTGCGCCGCGCCAAAGTTTCGCCCACCGCCATTGCCAGCGAAGTGGTCCGCACGCTGGGCTTTGACATCGAGGAAAAAAAATTGCGCATCGAGGTCGGTGGCGAGCCGCTGATGGTGGAAGCCGATGAACAATTGCTACGACAGGTGCTGTTCAACCTGCTCATCAACGCCATCCAGGCTGTCGGTGAAAATGGAAAAATCCAGTTCGCCATTTCCCGCGCGGAAAAAAACGAAGCGGTCATGGAAGTCCGTGATGACGGCCCCGGCGTGACGGCGGCGAACCGCGCGGAAATATTCAAACCCTATTTCACCACGCACCAAAAAGGCACCGGCCTCGGCCTCGCCGTTGTGCAACAAATCGTCCACGCGCACGGCTGGGACATCGCGTGCCTGCCCAACGAGCCGCGCGGCGCGGTCTTCCGCATCACACATTTGAAGCTGGCGGCGTAAGTTGGCTCGTAGATACCGTGGGATTCTGCGGCGCAATGCCGCCCTTGATACAGATTTTGAGCTGGGTATCCACTTGTAGGATATGTTCCATAATCCACCCGCTGACCATCGCATGCAGCGTTTCAATGAATTCCCGCCGCAAGCCGTTTAGCTGGTATTGAGTTTTAAATTCTTCAAAAAAGGCCAGGAACGTGGCGTGGGCCTGTTTGTTCTTGGCATGGACGGGACAGCGGAAAGCTTCCATGCATTGCTCCTCGACGTTGAAATGGCTTTTGGCGTAGAACTCCAAGAAATCCACCAGTTGCAGCATGAACTGATACTCCTGCTTGTTGGGACTAAAATTCACCAACAACATTTCCAGCTGGTTGATATTATCAATCAATGCCTGGTGCTGATGATCAATATGACCAACGCCGGTGGCAAATTGTTCGGTCCATTGCAGCATGCAGCATTAGTGTTCCATGAGGCGAGGACGAGGACGCGTGGTTTTTTGTTAAATCCTGAGCAAAATTTGACCAACCGAAACACCGGCGGTCAAACCGGCGGCAATCGCAGCGTGGCCTCCAGCAGCGGCAGTTCGGCCAAATCTTTTCCACCCGTGCCGCCGCCAAGCTTTTGCAGTTTTTCGCCCGAAGGTTTGATACGCGATTCGTAGCTACCCACGGCCTGATTGAAGGCACGGTTCGCAGTGTCGAGTCCGCCGCGAATTTTTTCCAGATGCTCGGTGAACGTGACGACGCGCACAAAAAACTCCTGCGCGGCCTCGGAAATTTTCTGCGCATTCTCCGTCTGTGCGTGTTGCTGCCAGCTCACGCTAACCGAACGCAGCAGCGCGATGAGCGATGCGGGCGTCGCCAGTAAAATCCGTTTCTCCGCCGCCCAGATAATCAAATCGTGGTCGCCTTCCAACGCCGCGCTGAACAGCGATTCCGCCGGCACGAACAGCACGACGTAATCCAGCGAGTTCGGAAACTGGCGCGGATAATCGCGGTCGGCCAAGGCTTTGATGGTGCCTTT
Source organism: uncultured Verrucomicrobia subdivision 3 bacterium (assembly GCA_903827955.1). Taxonomy (GTDB): domain Bacteria; phylum Verrucomicrobiota; class Verrucomicrobiia; order Limisphaerales; family UBA11358; genus UBA11358. The sequence goes on along the minus strand of CAIKKJ010000151.1, from coordinate 35,516 downwards.
CAACTTCGCCGCGTGCGCCGCCAACGCTTCTGCGCGCTTCACCGGCTCGGCGGATTCCAGCGCGTTAAGAAAATCGAAGTCAGGAACTTTTGCGTCCACGATGATGAAACGGTCGCCCGGCAATTTCACCACGAGGTCGGGACGGTTTTCGCCGGACGAAGTTTGCTCTGTGAAGTCGCAATGCGCGCTCATGCCCGCCGCCTCGACGACGCGCCGCAGCGTTTCTTCGCCCCATTTTCCGCGCGCCTGATTTGAGTGCAGCACCAGCCGGAACTGTTGCGTCTCGTTTGCCAGCGTGGTGCTTTGCTGCGACAAAAGTTCCAACTGCTTTTTCACCTCGCCGAGCGTTGAGGATTGCGCGGCGGAACTTTGCTGCAAATTCTTTTGATACGTTTCAAGTTGCTGCTTGAGCGGTTCGACTAAGCCTTTGATGGCTTCCTGCCGCTGCGCCAGATCACCTTTCGCCGTCTCTTGAAATTTTCCGAAGGACTGTTCCGCCAGCCGCAAAAATTCCGGTGCGGATTGTTTCAGCGCGTCTGCGCTCATGGCCTTGAACGCGTCACGCAAATCGGTGATGGCTTTTTCCTGTGCGAGCTTGGCGTCGCGCAAGGTTTGTTCGTGAAGTGACTTTTGATCCGCGAGAATTTTTTCCGCCGCCGCCTGGTTTGCCTGCGCGGTGGCGAGGTCAGTTTTGCTTTGCGAAAGCTGTTCGCGCAACTGGCTCAATTCTGATTCACGCTGCTTGAGCTGTTCGCGCAATTCATTTTCCAATCGCGCATCGGACGGAGCGACGGTTTGCTTGCGCCCACCGAGCAGCCAGCCGATTAACAAACCCAGCCCGCCACCAATGACGAAGGCGATGGCGAGCTGGATTCCGACAGGCATAATTCAAAAATGCGCGATGACTTCGATTTCCACCGTCGCAGCCTTGGGCAGCGCGGCGACCTGAATGGTGGAACGCGCGGGGAAATTTTCCGTGAAATATTTCGCGTAAATTTCGTTCATGCCCGCGAAGTCGCCGAGGTTGGTCAGGAAGACCGTGCTTTTCACGACGTTCGCGAAGGTCAGGCACTGGTCGTCCAGAATCGCCTTCACGTTTTGCAGCACGCGGTCGGTCTGCACCTTGATGTCGCCGGTGACGAGGTTGCCGTCGGCGGGGTTGATGGGAATCTGCCCGGCGCAAAACAGCAAATCGCCGACGCGCACGGCGTGATTGTAAGGGCCGAGAGCGGCGGGTGAGTTTTTAGGTTTGATGATGGATTTGGTTGCCATAAATGTGGCCAGCAGTTTCGCGGCTTTGAAATGAGAGGTCAAGAAATCCGCGACGGCTTTTGTTTGCTCGACTTTGTTTTTGAACGGGCGGACACTCGGCCAGTCCAATCCCAAACCCATTCCCCTTATTGCCCATGAAAAACGGCTTCTTCCTGTCATTGATCCTCGCCGTGTGTGCCGGCGGCGGCGGTTACTGGCTCGGCCAGCAACGCGCACCGGGAAAAATTTCCGCCACGGAATCCGCCACCGCGACGGACGCACCCGGAACGCCGGGCGATTTGAAAATAGCGGCGGCCGCACAAAGCGCAGCCGCCAGCGCGGCGAGAAAATCCGAGGCGCCAGCGGCGGGTAAAATGTCGCTTGCGGACATTGAGGCGAAGATTCTTGCGCTGAGCAAAGAAGGCCGGATGAGCGGCTTTGGTTTTCAAAAGGAGCAGCAGGAATTGTTCAAGCTGCTGGCCGATGTGGACCCCTTGGACATTCCGCAACTGCTGGCGTTCGTGGATAAAAATTTATCCAAGGACAAACGCTGGCAGTTTCGTTGGACGCTGCTCGGACGCTGGGCGGACGCAGACGTGCCGGCGGCAATGGCTTATGCCAAGGCCATGACCGACCGGCAGGAACGCGAGCAAAGTATGGGCATCGTGGCTGGCGCGTGGGCGGCGAAAGATCCGAAGGCCGCCGCCGAATGGGTGAAGCAACTGCCGAAAGGTTCGTTCCGCGAACAGGTCTTGCAGAATGTCATCAGCACGATGGCCGCAACCGATCCCCAAGCGGCGCTGGATTTGGAACAGGAGTTGGGTGGTGGCAATTCGCGGCGCTACGGCATGGGCGGTTCCTATCAGATTTTTTCACAATGGGCACAAAAAGACCCGGCCACCGCAGCAGCAAAGGCAGCGGAACTACCCGCCCAGCAACGTTCGCAGGCGTATCAAGCCATCGCCTCGGCGTGGGCGCAGAAAGATCCGCAGGCCGCGATGACTTGGGCGAACGCGCTGCCAAATTCAAACGACAAGCGCAATACCATCAGCTCAATACTTTCAAGCTGGGCGCAGAGCGATGTGAATTCCGCACTCGCCTACGCCAGGCAACTGCCCGAGGGGCCGGGGAAAAACCAGGCGCTCGCCGGCGTCGCCCAACAATGGGCGCAACAAGATCCGCAGGCGGCGATGCAGTTCGTCAACGCCCTGCCCGCCGGCAAGAGCCGCACAGAAATGCTGGGCAGCCTCATCAACGGCTGGATTCAATCTGACCCCGATGCCGCGGTGAAGTTCGCGGCGGACTTGCCCGCCGGCACGGAGCGCAACAAAGTTTTGCAAAGCGTCGTGCAGCAGGTCGCGTGGCAAAATCCGCAGGAGGCCGTGAAGCTCGCAAATCTTTTGCCCGCCAGCGCGCTGGGCAATTTTGCGTATTCCATCGCCAACGCCCTGTCGCAATCCGATCCCAAGGCGGCGATGGACTGGATCAAATCATTGCCCGAAGGTCAGGCCAAACAAAACGCGCTGATGAACGCCAGTTATCAAATCGCGGAAAACGACCCGAAAGGCGCGGCGGAATTCGCCGCCACGCTGCCGCCCGGGCAATCACGCGACCAGTTCATCAGCAGTATCGCGAATCAATGGGCGCAGACGGATGTGAACGCCGCGCTGACGTGGGCGCAAAATTTGCCGGAAGGTCAGGCCAAACAAAACGCCATCAGCTCCATCAGTTCGCAGTGGGCGCAGAACGACCCGCAGGCCGCGCTGCAATACGCGCAGTCGTTGCCCGCCGGCAACCAGCAAAATTCCTTCATGCAAAACGCCGCGCGACAATGGGCGGAGAATGATCCCGCCGCCGCGCAATCCATGTTGCAAACCATGCCGGAAGGCGACGCGAAAAATTCCTTTCTGCAAGGCGTCGTCAGCGGCATGGCACAAAACGACCCGGCCTCGGCAGCAACATACGTTGCCAATCTGCCCGCCGGCCCTGCGCAAAATTCAGCGGCCATTTCCGTCATCAGCCAGTGGACGCAGGCCGACCCGACGGCCGCCTCGCAATGGGCGGCGAATTTCACCGGCGATTCCCGCAAGCAGGCGCTCGACACCGTCGTGCAAAACTGGGCGCGCAACGACCCGCAGGGCGCGGCCACATGGCTGGCGAACTTGCCGGACGATTCCGCCCGACAGAGCGCAATGCAGAATTATATCGGCAGCACGAAATATCAATATCCCGACCTCGCGGCTCAATTCGTGGATTCCATCCCCGATGCCAACAACCGCAACAACACCATCAAAACAATCGCAAGCAACTGGCTCCGCACCGACCCCCCACCGCCGCGACGACGTGGTTGAACTCCACCACGCTGCCGGATGAGCAAAAACAAAATCTGTTGAAGACCGTCACGAAATAGCCGGTGATTTTTTGAGCGGCGACCGAAAAAAATTCTCGCCGGATCAAATCATTCTCATCGTCATCCCCATAAATCCGCTCCTTCGACGTTGGTATAGCGGTTCCCGATAACATCGGCGCATTTCATTGAGAGCAACGCCCTACCCACCCGTTAGCTTGAACTGCTATAAGCCGAATCCATGCCGCTGCAACCTACGAACGGGCGGAATGCCTGGATTATTTTTGCAACCACCGTTCCGTGCGGAGGCGGTGCGACCTCGCGGTTGGCGACTTTGGTCGCCGGGCGAATTTTGGGAGCGGCCGGTTTGGACGCGAACGGAGCGCGAACCGTCCGGCCCGCGCTCCGTAACCACCCACTCCGCCCGGGATGTTCTATGGCATAGATTCGGATAAGAGCCTGTCTTAAAAAAAAGACCCGCATGCTCGTCCCGTCGTCGTCGTTCTCGGTTATTCAGCAGGTCGAGGACGAGCATGAGGACGAATTCTTTGGTTCGCTGTTTCACACAGGCCCTACGCAAGCGCGACTCTTCACTGCGTAAGAATTTTTCTATTCCCGCTGCGGCTGGCGTGCTAAAACAAGCGGCACAATGTCGGCCTCGCAGAATTTGTTGGCGGTTGAGATCAAGGAAGCGAAGCGCAATTTCGGAAACGTGACGGCGCTGGCCGGCGTTTCACTGGAGATTCGTGCGGGTGAATTTTTCTCGCTGCTCGGCCCGTCGGGCTGCGGCAAAACCACGTTGCTCCGCATCATCGCCGGCCTCGACGCGCTGAATGGCGGCACGTTGAAAATTGGCGGCGTGGCGGCGGCGGAAATTCCCGCGCATCAGCGGCCGGTGAACACCGTCTTCCAATCTTACGCGCTGTTTCCCCACCTGACCGTCGGCGACAATATCGCGTTCGGGCTGCGCATGAAAAAAATTGCGCCAGCGCAAATCAAGGAACGCGTCGCGCAGGCCATGAGCCTCGTGAAAATTTCCGATCTCGCGGCGCGGTTTCCCGGCGAAATTTCCGGCGGCCAGAAGCAACGCGTCGCGCTCGCCCGGGCGCTGATCAACGAGCCGCAGGTGTTGCTACTGGACGAACCGCTCGGCGCGCTCGATTTGAAACTGCGCAAGGAACTGCAAGTCGAATTACTCCAGCTCCAGCGTCGGCTCGGCACGACGTTCATTTGCGTCACGCACGATCAGGAGGAGGCGCTGGTGATGAGTCATCGCGTGGCGGTGATGAATGCCGGGCGCATCGAGCAACTCGATTCGCCAAAAAATCTTTACGAGCACCCGCGCACACGTTTCGTCGCGCAGTTTCTTGGCTCGTGCAATCTCATTGCTGGCAACGTGACTGCCATCAACGCCGACGCGTTGGTGGTCGCGACGCCTTTCGGCGTGCTAGGAGCCGGGCGGAGAAATTCTTCGCGACCGTTGACGATGGGCGGGGCGGTGACGTTCGCGGTGCGGCCGGAAAAACTCACGCTGCTGGCCGCGCGTTTGGCCGACCAGCCGAATGTGATTCCAGTGCGCGTCGAGGACGTGATTTACAACGGCGCGGAAACGCAATACCGCCTGCGGTGCGGGGATCATACTTTGAGCGCCGTGGTTCTCAACGCCAGCCATACCAACGGCGGCTTCAAGCCCGGCGAAGAAATCTTTGCGCACCTTGCAGCCGAGGCGCTGGTCTTGCTCGATGACTAAACCACAAAAAAATTCCGCCGCCGGCTGGCGCCCGCTGCTCATCAGCGGCCCGGCGGTTTTGTGGCTGACCGTTTTTTTCTTTCTGCCGCTGGCAACCATCGTGGGCATCAGTTTTTTTTCGCGGAGCGACTACGGCGAAATCACCCGACCGCTCACGTTTGAAAATTACCAGCGGCTCGTGGGCTTTGGGTTTCTCGGTTTCGACTTGTTGTATCCGGGAATTTTGCTGCGCAGCCTTGCGCTCGGCGCGGGCACGGCGGCGCTCTGTTTGCTCGCGGCGTTGCCTTTGGCTTTTTTCATCGCGCGGCTCGGGCGCTGCAAAAATATTGCGCTCACGCTCGTGGTGATTCCGTTCTGGACGAACCTGCTCATCCGCACCTACGCGTGGCAGATTATTCTCTCGCCGGAAAGCCCGGTCACGCGCGCGTTGCACTGGCTGGACGTGGGCGCGGCGGGCGAGGCGCTGTATCCGGGTTGGCTGGCGTTGAGCCTCGGCATGGTGTGCGACTATCTGCCGTTCATGGTGCTGCCGCTTTACGCCTCGGTGGAAAAAATTGACTGGAGCCTCGCCGAGGCGGCGATGGATCTGGGCGCGGGCCGCTTCCAAGTTTTTCGGCACGCGGTCTGGCCGCAAATTTTGCCGGGCGCGCTCGCGGGCATCATTCTCGTTTTACTCCCGGCCACCGGGCAATTCGTGATTCCCGATCTGCTCGGCGGCGCAAAAACGGCGATGCTCGGCAACGCCGTGCAACAACAGTTCACACAGAACCGCGACTGGCCGTTCGGCTCGGCTATCTCCGTGGTGGCGCTCGCATTGGTGTTGTTTGGCCTGTGGCTTTACCGGCGCAAAAACGGCGGCAAGGAGATTGAACTCGCATGAAGCCGCCTGGAAAACTTTTGCGCGGCACGGCGCTGTTACTCTACTTTTTTCTCTACGCGCCAATCATCGTGGTCGTGATTTTTTCCTTCAACGCCGCGCGCTACGGCGTCGGCTGGACGGGCTTCACAACGAAATGGTATGCCGCACTCGCAGATAATCCGCTCGCATTGACGGCGGCGAAAAACACTTTGGTGCTCGCGGCCACCAGCACGCTCATCGCCACCGCGCTGGGAACGATGCTCGGTTACGGGCTGAAACGGTTTTATTTTCCGGGCCAAAAATTCTTTCAGTCCGTGCTGCACATTCCGGTGTTCATCCCCGACATCGTGATGGCCATCGCGCTGCTGATGTTTTACGAACTGGCGCATCACTGGCTCGGCTGGTTTGAACTGGGACTGACGACGATGATTCTGGCGCACGTCACGTTTCAAATTCCATTCGTCGCCATCATCATTCAAGCACGGCTCGCCGGACTCGATCCCGCGCTCGAAGAAGCGGCGCGCGACCTCGGCGCCAACGAATGGCAAACCTTCCGCCGCATCACGCTGCCGCTGATTTTTCCCGGCATCCTCGCCGGAGCGATGCTGGCGTTCACATTGAGCCTGGACGATTTCGTCGTGAGTTTTTTTACCAGCGGGCCAGGCTCGCAGACGTTGCCGATTCTGATTTACTCCTCCGTGAAGCGCGGCCTCACGCCCGACATCAACGCGCTGGCGACGCTGATGATTTTGGCTTCACTTGCCGCCACGCTTGCGCTTACACTGCTGCAAAGGAAAAAAGCCGTTCACAAATGAAAAATAAATTTTTACGCGCGCTGATTTTTTCAATCATCGTTTTCTCTGCAACCATGGCCACCGCCGCCGAGACGTTGAATCTGTTCATCTGGTCTGAATATATTGACCCCAAGCTCGTCACCGAGTTTGAAAAAGCGAATGACTGCAAGGTCAACATCAGCCTGTTTGAAGACGCCGAGTCCATGCTCGCCAAAGTGCAGGGCGGCGGCGATTCGCTCTACGATGTCGTCGTCGTGCCGGATCATCTCGTGCCGGCGATGGTGAAGCTCAAACTGCTCGCGCCGTTGCGCCGGGAAAGTATTTCCAACTTCACCAACCTCACGGAAAAATTTCTCAATCCGCCCTACGACCGAGGCAACCAGTTCACCGTCGCGTATCAATGGGGCACGGTCGGCATCTTCGCGCGCACGGACGCGGGCAAAGCCGTGCCGCCGACGTGGGGAGTTCTGTTCGACGCCAAGCAGCGGGACGGCTCGTATTTTCTGATTGATTCCGTGCGCGACCTCGTCGGCGCGGCGTTGAAATACCAGGGCCACAGTTTGAATTCCACCGACCCGAAAGAATTGAAAGCCGCGCGCGACCTGATCATCGAAGCGAAGAAACATTGCGCCGGATTTGAAGCCAGCGTGGGCGGGAAAAATAAAGTCGTGGCTAAAGTCGCGCGCACCGCCATCGTCTACAGCGGCGAAGGCGTGCGCGGCATGGGTGACGATACCAACACGGTTTATTTCATCCCGAAGGAAGGCAGCCAGATTTGGGTGGACAATCTCGCTGTCACCGCCAAAGCGCCGCACCGCGATCTGGCCGAGAAATTTATCAACTTCATCCTCGATCCGAAACATGGCGCGCAGCTATCGGATTTCACCCAGTTCGCCACGCCGAATCGCGCCGCGCTGGAATTCATCCGTCCGGCGGATTTGAAAAATCCTGCCATCTATCCCTCGCCCGAAACCACCGCCAAGCTGGAATTTCTCCAAGACCTCGGCCTAAAAACCCGGCTCTACGACGAAATCTGGACGCAGGTGAAAGCGAATTAATCCGGCTTCCTCTCCCCCTCGGGGGAGAGGATTGAGGTGAGGGGGCGGCGTCAGAAATTCTGGAACGAAAAATTCTCAAGTGCGATCCTCGCGAGGAGAGGAGAAATAACTTTGGTTCGCGAAAGCGCCGGCATTTTTATTCGCCCGCCGCAAGCGGCACTGTTATTCTGCGTGGCTAAATAATGTCCGTTCCAAAAAACAATTCCGATGCCCTCGCGCAACTCCGGGCCGCTGCCGAGATTCTCGAACAGGCGTCGGCCAACCGCGCGCTACTCGGCGCGTTGAGTCAAGAGGAGCGCACGCGGCTGCTGAAAGCGGCGGGAGATATTTACTGCCCCGATCTGACGCAGCGCCGTAAACTGGTGAAGGCCACGATCAAACTGCGCAAGGCCGAGAAACAGTCGCGCGATGATTCCAAGCTGAACGAAACCGGCATCCGCAAATTACGCCGCGAAAAAGTTTTTACCACGCCGAATGTTTTTCCGCCGAAAGGTTTTATTCAGGAGGAAGTGAAAGATAATCCCAACTTCCGCGAAGTCGTGGAGCCGCAGAACTGCTACATCTGCAAACAGGATTATTCGCAGATTCACCATTTCTACGACCAACTTTGTCCAAAATGCTCGGAACTAAATTTTTTCAAACGCACCGAGACGGCCGATTTGCGCGGACGCGTGGCGCTGCTCACCGGTGGACGCGTGAAGATCGGTTATCAGGCGGGGATAAAACTTTTGCGCGCCGGCGCGCAGCTCATCGTGTGCACACGCTTTCCGCGCGATTCGGCGATGCGTTACGCGGCGGAACCGGATTTCAAGGACTGGGGCAGCCGGTTGGAAATATTCGGTTTGGATTTGCGCCATACGCCGAGCGTCGAGGCGTTTTGCAAACATCTACTCACGACGCGCAGCCGCTTAGATTTCATCGTCAACAACGCCTGTCAGACCGTGCGGCGACCGCCGGATTTTTACGCGCACATGATGGAGCGCGAAAACGGGTCGTTGCATGACTTGCCACCGGATGCGGCCAAATTGCTCGGCGCTTACGAAGGCTTGCGCGGCTATCACATTTTGCCGGAAGGTCCGAGCCGGACGGGCCAATTGCAGGAAGTTTCAAACCTCGCGGGAATCACTCACGCCGCCGCACTTTCACAATTGCCACTCCTCGCTGAGGAGTTGGCCGCGCAACAAGCCTTGTTCCCGCAAGGCCAGCTCGATCAGGATTTGCAGCAGGTGGATTTGCGCGGGCACAATTCGTGGCGTTTTCTCATGCACGAAGTTCCCACGGTGGAACTGCTCGAAGTGCAGCTCGTCAACGCCATCGCGCCGTTCATCCTCAACGCGCGGCTCAAGCCGCTCATGCTCCGCACGCCGGAGCGCGACAAGCACATCGTCAACGTCTCGGCGGTGGAAGGCCAGTTTTACCGGAAGTTCAAGACCACGCGGCATCCGCACACGAACATGGCCAAGGCCGCGCTCAATATGATGACCCGCACCGCCGCCGCCGATTATCACGTGGACGGCATCCACATGAACGCCGTGGATACCGGCTGGGTGACGGACGAAGATCCGGCGCACATCGCCGAGCGCAAGGTGGCGGAGCATCGCTTCCATCCGCCGCTGGACATCGTGGACGGCGCGGCGCGCATCGTGGACCCGATTATCGCGGGCGTGAACACCGGCGAACATATCTGGGGGAAATTTCTGAAGGATTATCGCGAGACGGATTGGTAAAATCCACTGTGGAAATATCAGGGAAAAGCAATTCGGAAAAACTGGCGTGGCGTCGCATTGTTTGTGAAGGAAAAAGAGTTATTCGACGAAGTGGAGGTGCCAGCAGTATTCCAAGTCGTCAGATTTGTGCTTGAAAGCACATGATAGGTCAAATTGCTTATGCCTACCCAAGTAACAATTCCGAGTTTGCTCATGGACAGCGTCGGAGGTAACACCAGAGTTATCTTCCGAAGATTGAACGTGCCGCTTGCCGAAGTCGTGTCATCGCCGAAGAAAATAAAATTAGGTGTGCTGTAGGGATTGGGGAAGCCGCTAAATGCCGTGTAATCGCGTAAAGGACCCGTCAGAATTGTTGAACCGTTAACCTGCAATACATAGTTCGTAGCCTGTAGAAACAAGCCATAGTCAAGGAAATCATTGGCGGTATTGAAGCTGGCCTGTTCCGCATGAGTGAATAGCGGCGAATCTGCTTGCACGAAAATGGTATTCGTCCAAAAAGCGAGTTCGATTCCGCGCTTGTCGTTTCCGAGCACGATTTAAATCCGTTGGTGCTATTTCACTCCAACCCGCATAGGTCGACGAGGAGAGAGTCGTGTCGAGCAAAACTGAATTGTTCGTTAGGAGAACGTTTGCGCTTCCGATTACGCCATAAGAAAAGTTCTGGCTTTGTGGAAGAGTTCCCAATGCCGGATCGTAAAGCGTCTGGGCTTTGGCAGACATCGTGACCGTGAGTATCCAACCCGCAATAATGACTGTGAAAACTCTGATTGAGTTCATGATGTTCTTTTGCTTGCGTGCCACGCAAATAATTCATTTCAGCTTTGTCGAATCAGGTATTTACCCGTTTCATGTCGCCGACTTTGCTCTTGTCCAAACCTTTTATCAAGCCAAAGGCGGCTCGGTTTACCCACGCGCTAGTTAGGAAACAAGCGCAAGCCATCATCTTCCCAGCTTGCCCCGAAAAAATTCCACGGTGTCACGCAAACCGGTTTCAAAATTTTCCGTCGGCAGAAATCCGGCCGCGCGTAGTTTTTCCACGGAAGCGAGCGAGTGGCGCACGTCGCCAGCCCGCTCCGGCGCGTGCTGGATTTCGGAACGCGAGCCGGTGAGTTGCCGGATGTCTTCCGCAAGTTTTTTGATCGTCAGTCCCTGGCCATGCGCGAGGTTGAAGACGCCGGTGGCCGGTGATTGCGTCGCAAAAAAATCGTTCGCCGCCGCGATGTCGCGAACGTGGATGAAATCACGCGTCTGGCCGCCATCGCCATGGATGACCAGCGGTTCGTGCCGCAAAGCGCGCTCGATAAAAATCGGCACAGCGGCGGCATACTGGCTGCGCGGATTCTGGCGCGGGCCAAAAACGTTGAAGTAGCGCAGGCAAACAGTCGGCAGATTTTTTTTGGCCGCAAACTCGCGGCAGAAATGTTCACCGTCCAGCTTGGTGCTGGCGTAGGGGCTTTTGGGTTCGGGCGTCATCGTCTCCACTTTAGGCGTGGCGGGATTGTTGCCGTAGATCGCAGCGGAACTGCTAAATACGAGTTTTTTTACGCCAGCCTGCGCGGCTTCCTCCAACACGAGCAGCGTGCCGTGGGTGTTCAGTTCACGACATTCGACGGGATTGGCCACGGATTCCGGCACGCTGACAAGGGCGGCGAGGTGAAAGACATAATCCACACCGCTCATCGCCCGGCGCACGAGTTGGCGGTCGAGAATGGAGCCAGGGAAAAATTCGTGCGGCAGTCCGCGCAAGTTGTCACGAAAACCGGAACGTAGATTGTCCAGCACGCGCACCTCAGCGCGGCTGGAAAAGCGTTCGACGATATGGCTGCCGATGAAGCCCGCGCCGCCGGTGACAAGAATTTTCATTGCGCTCGGATTGAAACCGCGATTTAAGCCGTCGCCAGATTGTCCTCCAATACTTTTGAATGCGCCAAATTTTCCGGGGCTTCGCCGCCGGCCTGATTGATGTCCGGAAGAATTTTGATCGGCTCGTAAAACGTATTCCGTTGCACGGGCGTGCGGCCGGTTTCGCGGATGGCCTTGATCATGTCCGCCTCGGTCTGCAATTGCGGCGAGGTGGCACCGGCCATATGGAAGATGTGTTCTTCGATGATCGTGCCGTGGATGTCGTCCGCGCCGTAGCTCAACGCCACTTGCGCGAGCTTCATGCCGAGGCCGATCCAATACGCGGTGATGTGCGGAAAATTATCGAGATAAATCCGGCTGACGGCAATCGTGCGGAGCGAATCGTAACCCGTCGGCGGCGTGGTGACGGGGATGTCGTTGTTCTCCGGCTGATACGCGAGCGGAATGAGCGCGGTGAAACCGTGCGTCTCGTCCTGCAACGCGCGCAATTGCCGCAGATGATCCACGCGGTCGGCGAGGCTTTCGACATGGCCGTAAAGCATGGTGCACGTGCTGCGCCCGCCAAGCTGGTGCCATTGGCGGTGCACATCCAAATATTCTTCGGCAGACTCTTTGCCCTTGGCGATGGCGCTGCGGACTTCCTTGCGAAAAATCTCCGCGCCGCCGCCGGTGAGCGAGTCAAGGCCGGCGGCTTTCAATTCAGCGAGCGTCTCCACGACAGACTTTTTGGCGAGCCACGCGAGGTGGAGAATTTCAATCGCGGTAAAACATTTCAACTGGAGCCGCGCATCCAGCGTCTTCAACGCTTTCAGCATCTCGACGTAATGACTGAAAGGCAGCGACGGGTGCAGCCCGCCGACGATGTGCAACTCCGTGATGCCGAGCTTCAACGCCTCGCGCGCCTTCTCGACGATTTGCGGAATGGTCAGCTCAAAGCCGTCCGCATCGCGTTTCTTGCGGGAGAACGAGCAGAACTCGCAGGAGAGGATGCAGTAATTCGAGTAATTGATGTAGCGGTTGATGATGAAGCTGGCGCGGTTGCCGTTCTTTTTGGCGCGCACGAAATCGGCAATGGCACCGAGGGCGTTCAGATCTTTCGTCTCAAACAGCCGCAACGCGTCGGCGTCAGAAATCCGCTCACCCGCGACGACCTTGTCATAGATGTCGCGCAGTTCACTGCGTTGGATGAAAAAATTCACGGCATAGATTTAACAGAACCAGCGCTGGCAGGCAAATTGGCAGTTTCCAAGCGTTTCATTGACGAACTCCGGGTTTGATAATTCCAACAAAATCTGCAACTTTTCGCGCCCCCAGTTGTTCAAACTGGACTTAAATGGCCTTTAACTCGGTCAAAAATCTCGTCGCGACGGTCGCGGAAGCGTCACCGGCGCAGTTCGACGACTGGCGCAAGTCATGGCGTGCTGCCGCTGACGCCGGTTCCGCCGAACCGTTACTCACGTTCGTCGCGCGCGAACGCGGCGTGGCCGAGGATGTCTTCATGCAGCGCCTCGCGACCGCGCTCGGTTGGCCGTATCTCGATCTCGCAAAGCTGACGATTGAGGACGACGTGCGGAATAAAATTTCCACAAAGATCGCCTTCCAATTTTTCGTGATGCCCGTGGCGCTGAACAATGGCGTGCTGCAAGTCGCCGCCAGCGACCCGTTCGATGCGGCGATGATGAGCGCGGTGCGCTTCGATGCGAAAATGCCGGTGACATTCGCACTGGCGACGAAAACGGAAATCGAGAAGGCGCTGAAAAAATATTACGGCGTCGGCGCGGAAACGCTCGATGAAATGGGCGAAAGCGATGCGATGGATCTGGACATCGCGATTGACAAGGAAATCACCGAGGGCGATCAGGAGGCCAGCGTCATCAAGTTTGTTAACCAGATCATCTGGGAAGCGTTCAAGAATCGCGCGACAGACATTCACTTCGAGCCGCAGGAAGACGAACTGCGTATCCGCAACCGCATTGACGGCATTCTGCATTTGATTCCGCTGCCACCGACGCTCAAGCGTTTTCAATCCGCCATCATTTCGCGTATCAAGGTGATGAGCGGGATGAACATTTCCGAGAAACGGCTGCCGCAAGACGGACGCATCAACGTCCGCATCAAGGGCGAGGAAATCGACATCCGCGTTTCCACCGTGCCGACGGTTTATGGCGAATCCGTTTCGCTCCGTTTGCTGACGCGCGGTAAAATCTTTCTGTCGCTCGACAAGCTCGGTTTCTCGAAGATGGAAGAGGATGCCATCCGCGACATCATCATCAAGCCGCACGGGATTTTTCTGGTCACCGGCCCGACGGGTTCTGGCAAATCAACTTCACTTTACGCATTTCTTTCGGCGATCAACTCGGTTCACAAACGCATCATCACGATTGAGGAGCCGGTCGAATACGAACTCAAGGGTATCAACCAGATTGCCGTGCGTTCGGACATTGGTCTGACCTTCGCGATGGGCTTGCGCCACATTTTGCGGCAAGACCCGAACGTCGTGATGGTCGGGGAAATCCGCGATTCGGAAACGGCGGACATCGCCATCCGCGCGTCGCTCACGGGTCACTTGGTTTTTTCTACGCTACACACAAACGATGCCCCGAGCGCGTTCACGCGTTTGACGGACATGGGCATCGAACCGTTTTTGATCGCGTCGTCCGTCGAGGCCGTGCAGGCGCAACGGCTCGTCCGCACGATTTGCGTGCATTGCAAAACCGAGCACAAAGTTGACCGTGATTATCTGCGCCGCATCGGTTTTCCCGAGGCGGACATCGAGACCGCGAAAATCTGGCACGGCGCGGGTTGCGAGGAATGTCGCGGCCAAGGTTATCAAGGCCGCAAAGGCATTTACGAATTGCTCATCGTCACCGAGGCGCTGCGCCCGCTCATCATGAACCGCGCGCCGGCCACGACGATTGCACAGCGCGCGATTGACGCCGGCATGAGGACGCTCCGCGTGGACGGCTGGAAAAAAGTGAAAGAAGGCACCACGACGATTGAAGAAGTGTTGCGCGTGACGCAAATGGAAGAACATCGTGAATCGCTTTCCGGCGGCGATGACCAAACCCAATTTTTACCCCGCTGATTCATGGCCCGCTGGAATTCCTGCAACCTCCTCCACGTCGCCCCGGACGCGAAACGCCTCTGGTTGTTCGACGCGAAGGGCGGCGGCTTCGTGCTGGCCCGCGAGCAGCGCGTGCCGCATACGGAAACGTTGCCGACGAAAGGCATCGCCAAAAGCTGGTCTTCGCTCTGGCAGCCGAAGTTGAACGTCGCGTGGCTGCCGCCGGAAAGTGTTTTTCTGCGCGTGGTCGAATTGCCGGCGGCGAATGCGGAAGAAACTTTTTCGATGGTGGAGTTGCAGTTGGAAAAACTGTCGCCGATTCCCGTCACGCAAATCGTGTGGACAATGCACGTCCTCGGCACGCACCAAAGCACCGCCAAGGCCGATGGCACGACGGAAAGTTTGCAGACCGTCGTGGTCGTCATCGCCGCGCGCAACAACGTGGAGGAATTTCTCGGTCGGTTGGAGAAGGAAGGTTTTCTCGCCGACCGTCTGGAAGTGCCGTTGCTCGACCAGCTTGAAACCGTCGCGGCGAACGAGGACAGCGCGTGGCTTTTTCCGCTGACCATCGGCGGGCAGAATGCCGCGCTCGTGGCATGGTGGTTCGGCGGCGTGCTGCGGAGTTTGAATTTTGTCACGCTGCCGCCAGCCGGCGACCGTGCGGCGGAGTTGAAGACGCAGCTTTCCCTGCTCGCGATGGCAGGCGAAGTCGAAGGCTGGATGACGGCGTCGCCGCAATGGCATCTGGTCGCCGACCCGGTGAATGCCACGGAATGGGAAAATCTTTTGCGCGCCGCGCTCGGCGAAACCGTAAAAGTCACCGCGCCGCTTCTGCCCGCCGAACTTGCCGCCCGCACCGCGAAGCGCGCGACGGCCACGGAATCACACATCAATCTGCTGCCCGGCGAATTCACGGCGCAGTATCACCAGCAATTTGTTGACCGCTTGTGGTTGCGCGGCTTGGCGTATGCCGGCGCAATGTATGCGGTGTTTCTGGTGATTTATTTTTGTGCCGTAAGTTTTCGCGGTTATCAGACACACAGCGTCGAATCACAGGTCGCGGCCATCGGCAACGACTACACAAACGCCGTGTCGCTTAAGGCGCGCTATTCCGTTTTGCAGGAACGCGCGCAGTTAAAATACGCCGCGCTGGATTGCTGGCAACTGGTGGCACAGCAGATGCCGCCAGGAATCCAGTTGCTGCGGTTGAGCTTTGCCGACGGCCAGCGGCTTGGCCTCGGTGGCACGACCACGCCGGAAATGGTCAATACACTGTTTGATTTCAACGCCGCGCTTCAAAAAGTGAAGGTTAAGGATCAGCCGATCTTCGACCCGCAAAAAGGCGAGCGCGTTAATCCGCGCCTCGGCGCGAACAACACGGAGACCTGGAGTTTGAGCCTGGAGCTCTTGCACACGGAGGCGGAGCAGCCATGAAAAAATATTTTGACCAGTTGCGCCCGATGGAACGCCGCCTCGTGATCGGCGTGGGTGTGATTTTGCTGCTAGTGGTGAACTGGGTGATGGTCTGGCCGCATTTTGCCGACTGGGGCAGCCTGACGCACCGCTACGAGGACGCGCAGCGGAAGTTGAAACTTTACCAGACCGCAGTGGCGCAAAAGCCGGAGCTGGAAAAATCCGTGAAAAATTTTGAAAGCGAAGGCGAATTCGTCGCGCTTGAAGATCAAGCGATCAATTTCATGCGCACCATCCAATCGCAGGCCTCCGCCAGCGGTTTCGGCATCCAGAATTATTCCCGCTCAATGATGCGGACAAACCAGTTTTTCGTGGAGCAGATCCAGAACATCAGCGTCTCCGCGACCGAGCCGCAGCTCGTGGATTTTCTTTATAAGATTGGCTCCGGCTCCTCGATGATCCGCGTGCGTGATTTGGAACTCCAGCCCGACCAGCCGCACATGCGGCTCAACGCCAACATCCGGCTCGTGGCCAGCTACCAGAAAAACCCCAAGTCCGCCGCGCCCGCCGCCAACGCGCCCGCTGCCAAAAATTCAACCGCAAAGGCAAAATGAAAACGACCCTGCTCGCACTATTTCTGGCCCTGACCGGCCTCACGCTCCTGGCCCAAGTGCCGCCGCCCGCCGCCCCGGCAACACCCGCACCCGCCGGCGCTGCCACCGCCGCCGCCGCGCCGGGTGGCGGACTCGGTCAGCGTCGCCAGCCGCTTTACCAACAACGCAACGCACCGGCCCTGCCCGCACCCGGTGCGACACCGGCTGCCACCGCCAGCGCACCGCCGGAAGAAATGATTCCGCAAGGCACGATTGATTTTACCAGCGCCGACGTGGCCCAAGTGTTGGACATTTATGCGAAGCTGGTGAACCGCACGGTGCTGCACGCGGCGTTGCCGGATGGAAAAATTGTTTTGAAAACGCAGACGCCGCTAACGAAGACCGAGGCCATCCAGGCCTTGCAGGCGATGCTCGCGCTCAACAACATTTCCGTCGTCAACATCGGTGACAAGTTTGTGAAAGCCGTGCCGTCCGACCAGGCCAACACCGTCGGCGCAGAGCTGGATCGTTCCGGCTCGACCAATCTCCCGAACATGGGTTCCTACATCACGCACGTCGCCCAGTTGAAATATGTGAAACCCAGCCTGATGATTCCATTCATCCAGCCGTTTGCCAAATTGCCCAGCGGACTTTTAGGCATTGATGACAACGGGATTCTCGTGATGCGCGACTACGCGGAAAACATCAAGCGCATGCTCGAGATGATCGACCAGATTGACGTGAGCGTGCCGACAGAATACATCTCTGAAGTCATTCCGATCCGTTACGCGAAGGTGGATGAGATTGCGTCCGCGTTGAACAGCCTCGGCGGCAGCGGCGGTGGCGCGACGGTAAGCATCGGTCAGAGCGCGGGCAGCGGTCAGATCAGCGGCTTTGGTTCGCGCAGTGGCGGCATGTCCAGCATGGGTGGCAGCCTGGGCGGCGGTGGCTATCAAGGCTCGGGCGGTCTCGGTGGTGGTGGGATTGGTGGCAGCGGCGGCGCGTTTGGCGCGCGTTCCACCGGCGTGCCCAGTCCCAATGGCACACCGAGCACGGGCTCAACCTTTGCGCAGCGGCTGAACAACATCATCGCCAAGGCCGGCGGCGGCAGCGGTGGCGGCGGCGGCGGCGGACAGGATCAAATCCAGTTGTTCGGCCAGACAAAAATCATTCCGAACGAAAGCAGCAGCACGCTGTTGATTTACGCCACGCGGCAGGACTTGGCGCAGATCAAGGAAATCATCGCCAAGCTCGACGTGCCGCTCGCGCAGGTTTTGATTGAAGCAGTCATCATGGACGTGACCATCGGCAACAGTTTCAAACTCGGCATGTCGGCGGCTCAAAATCCCAAAAACCTCGGTTCCGGCGTCATCGGCGGCGGCGGGATGAACAACGGCCAGTCATTCATGAATGTCATCCAGACACTCACCACCAATTACAATTCGTCCGGCTTGATCCAGTCCATTTCCTCCACCCTTTCCGGCACGGGCATCGGCACCAACGGCGGCAGCGGCTTCGGCAATTCACTCCCCGGCGGCCTGAGCTACTTCGGCAACATCGGGCCAAATTACGACGTGGCGCTCACGGCGGCGGAATCCGACAGCCACGCCAGCATCATTCAACGCCCGCGCATCCAGACCTCGCAAGCCAAGCCGGCGCAATTCTTCGTCGGTGAAACCAAACCCTACGTCACCAGCTCCTACGGCGGCGGCGGCGGCGGCTATGGCTATGGCAATTCCTATTCGCAGCTCTCCGTCGGTGTGGAATTGGATGTGACACCGTTCATCAATCCTGACGGCGAAGTCTCGATGGACATCCAGCAGGAGATCGACGATTTCAACGGCACCACCACCATCGCCAACGTCGGCGAAGTGCCCAACACCATCAAGCGCACGCTCAACACTTCCATCACCGTCCGCGACCGCGATACCGTGATGCTCGGCGGGTTCATCAAGTCCGACAAGTCCACCAGCAAATCCGGCGTGCCGTTCCTGTCAGACATTCCCCTGCTTGGAAATCTGTTCACCACGCGCAGCGACGCCAAGGACCGCAAGGAACTCATCGTGCTGATGCGCCCCACGGTGTTGAAGACGCCGGCGCTCGCCGCAAAAAACACCATCAAAGAATCGCAGCGCCTGCCCGGCGTGTCCGGCGCCGCCGCCGAGGATGCCGAATACGAAAAGAAACTCGTGGAAGCCGAACGCAAACGCGAGCTGAAAGCCTTCAAGAACGGCAGCAACACTAACGGCTTCTTCAATGCGCTCCTGCCAACGGAAGATCCGACCAACGACGTGCCGCCGGCCGCGTTGGAAAATACCGCGCCGCAAAATCCGCCCGCCGCCAGCGACCCTGCCGCCGAGGCTCAGGAAAAGTCCCGCGTTGATTTCCAGAAAAAGACCGACCAGGTTGAAGCGCCCAAAAATGCGCCCATCCTCTCGCCGGCAAAAACAAAAAAACTCGCCGCCCTGACGAACGATTACATGGCCGGCAAAATCAGCGCCGAGGAATTCAAGACCGGACGCGAAAAAATTCTCGCGGGTGGAAAATAAAACCGTTCACCGGCGAAAATGAGATTCACCAAAAAAACTTTTCCGGCGCTCGCTGCCACGTTTCTACTGTGGCTCACGGCGGCGCGCGCGGAGACGGTTTATTGGACGGATGGTTTTGAAACCAACGCGCCGGTGAACTGGACCAGCACCAACGGCTGGCACGTCACCGCGCCGACCGCCGGGCCGGGCACGAACACCCTCGGCTTCCGCACGCACAGCGGCGTGCGCTGCGCCACCACGCAAAGTTATCCGAACAACCAGGACACGCGCCTCGTCTGCACGAACTACGGCTCAGCCGACAACGGCAGCGGTTATCTCCTCGTGCCCGAAGCCACCCAGACGCCGCGCCTGCGTTTCTGGCAATGGTTCAATTTCGCCAACGCGCTCGGCTATGTCGAAATCAACGACGGCTCCGGTTGGTCGCAAATCTCCTCGAACTACGGCCCCACCACCCTCGCCAGCGGCGGTGGCGTGTGGTCGCAGCCCTCGATTGATCTCGCGCCGTTCGCGGGGCAGAATGTCCAGATTGCGTTTCACTTCGCGTCCGGCGGCGTTGGCGGCAACACGCTGGGCTGGTTCATTGACGATGTGTCGGTGGTCACCAATACACAATCATTGACGAATGCAGAAAATTTTGAAGCCGGCGCGACTGATTGGGCTGTGGATGCCGGGACGTGGCAAATCGGCAAGCCGACCAGCGGCCCCGGCGCGGCGCACAGCGGCACGAACTGTGCCGCGACGATTCTCGCGGGCAATTATCCGAACAATGTGGATTCGCGGCTAATCACGCCAGCGTTCACCGTGCCTGCGGGCCGCTCGTCGCTGCAATTTTGGAATTGGTATTCGTTCAACAACGCGCTTGGATTTGTCGAGGTCAAGCCTGGCACAAACAAATGGGTCACGCTTTCCGCGACCAACTTCAACGTGAGTTCCGGCGTATGGACGAATGCCGCGCTCGACCTTTCCGCGTATGCCGGCCAGAGCGTGCAAGCCGCATTTCATTTCATCTCCGGCGGCGTCAACACCGCCGCGGGTTGGTATGTAGACGATGTTTCCGTGGCGTCCGCACCGGTGTTGACGATTCCCGCAGGGAAAATCATTTCCGTCGGCCAGACGTTCAGCGCCACCGCCAGCGCAACGAACAGCCAGCAGCCAGCGTCGCAGTTTGTATTTGCACTGTCCGCCGTCTCGACCAACGGTTTCATCACCACGAACGGTATCTACAACTGGACCAACACGCATCCCGCCATCGGCACGAACAACGTGGCCATCAAAGTGACGGACGATAATTCACCGCCGTATTCCGTGACGAACAGCTTCGCCGTGATTGTGTGGCCGGCCTACGTTTTTTCCTTCACCAACACCGCCACAGCTAAAACTAATTTCCAACTGTTTCTGCAAAGCAAGACGAACACGACCTGGCGGATTGATGCCTCGACGAATTTTTCCAACTGGCTGCCGCTTTATACTGGCACGGTTCCGGTTGCCGGCACGCTGCGGTTTGCGGATACGCAGACCACGAATTTCCCCTTCCGGTTTTATCGCGCGGTGTTTCCGTGATTCAGCCCTTCGGCTTTTCGGCGGCGGGCAAAATTTCTTCAAGACTGCGAATGGGGTGCAGCGGGATCAGCAGGTATTTTGAGAACGGAAAATAAATCGGCGTCACCTTCGGATCGGAAACCTGCCCGTTCACCTGGCACTCAAAAATTTTGCTCACCGGCCACAGCACCGTGCTGACGACCGAGCCGAGCAGCGGGGTGTTGCGCAGCAATTGCGCCGTCACCCGCGCGTCCACGTTCTGCTGCAAATCCACCGTGCCATCGTATTGCAGCCGCATGGTCAGCGTATGGATTTCCAGTGCAGTTGAACGCGCCACGCCATTCGTCATCACAAATATCACCGAGGCATCCGTCGCCCGGCTGTTGCCCAGACCGGGCGTAACCGTATTCAGCACCGGCGACGCAAAACCAAAAATGGGAATATTCCACAGCACGCCGTCGTGCAACTGCGCCGTGCCGTAGCCGTTCCAGCCACGCCATGACCGTGAATTCGAGTTTGTCACCGCCACACTGCCGGTGAGCCGGCCTTCGATCAAATTAGATTTGTTCGTAGCCAGGTCCAACGCCAGCAGATGCACATCCACATTGGTCGCATCCACGCCAAAATCAAAATCACAGCCGTAACCCACCGGGCGAAAATCAAAAAACGCGTAGCCCGCCGCGCTGCCGCCATAAAAATCCGCCGCGATGTTGGTCAAAACCAATTCCTGCCCTAGCCAAAAAACCCGGCCGGTGATATTTGTCGTTGAAAGTTTCGTCCAGCGGAACGTCGCCGGCCGGATGATTTCAAACCGCATGTCCGTGCCTTCCAAATCCCGCCCGCGGCTCAAGTCCCGCAACGGCAACTGGCCGTTCAAACGCACCGTGGGCGGCGCGAGAAACTCATATGGCTCGATCAACGCCGCCGTCTTCGGCCCGATCGCCCGCAGCACCGCCGTCGGTTCGGTGGTGCTGAAGCCGTTCGTGAAAAAATACATCCCCGCATTCCAATCCAACGCCACCGCGTCGGCAGTCAGCACCTGTGTGCCGTGCGCGCGGAGCGCCTGGGGTTGCGAAAAGTTCAGCACCCGGTTCGTGTAGAAAAAATCTGCCGCCACGCTTTCGTAGGCCTGCTCGCGGATGGAAAAATTTGTCACCGCCACGCGCCCCGTCGCCGTGAGCGGATCAAATTTATCCAAACTGCCCGCCGCCATCAAATCCAACGCCACCGGTTCGCCCAGCTTGACGAGGCGGAATAGCGGCTCGGAAACATTCGTCGGCAAAAACGGCTGCACGGTTTCTGCCGCCAGATTTCCCCGCAGCGTCGCGCGGAAATTTTTTGTCGCCGCGCTTGCCTCCGCGTCCAGCGCAAGCTGCGTGCGGCCTTGCACCAATTGCACGTCGCGCAACGCCCAGAGCTCATTCGCAAAATCAAAATGCAGCCGCGCCAGTTCCACGGTCTGACCACCCACCACGGCATTCGTGCTGGCCAGTGTGCCGTGCAAGCGCGTCGCCGGACTGATGAATTCGCGCCAGTCCGTCATGCGATTCGTCCACGCCGGCACGGTGCAAAGCCCGGACACCGCCAACGCAGGCGGCTGCGTCCACGCCACGTCCTGCAACCGGGCGCGCGCGCCGGGCGGCAGAAAAGATTCCAGCGCGTGCGGGTTGAACGCCGAGTCGTTGGTGAAGGCCAGTTCACGCGTTTGCACATCAAGCCGCGCGGCGGCGTTGAGTTTGCCGCCGCCGAAAAGGGCGTTGAACTTGGCGACGGACAACTGCGGCGCAGCCCAATCGCCAGCAATTTCAACCGCGCGGGCGTCAAAATTGTTCAAGTCGAGCTCCGCCGCGCGCGTCGTCCATGCCAGCCGGAATGGCAGCGCGTTCGTCCAAAAATCCAGCGTGTCGGAAAAGTTTGTCACCGCGTCCGGCGCGGAAATGTTCGCGGCGAACTGCCAGCCGCGCGCGGCGAACCACGGCGTGCTGATTTGCGGCGCATCGGCGTTCAGGCGCAACGTGAAGGAATGTTCGTTGCGCGCATCGCCAAAAATCTGCGCGCTGATCTGCGGTGGCCGGGCGAAACGGATTTTCACGAGCGTATCGGCAAAGTCCTGCAACGGACGCGTCAACACGCCACCACCGCCGGGTTTTTTGGCCGCAAACACGTCCCAGTTTTTCAACTCCGGCGCGTGGACGATTTGGCCGGCGAAGCGGATTTTCATGCCGGAGAAATCCGCGCGCAACTCGTCCAACGACCACGTTTCATCTGGCAGAAAGCGCACCTCGGCCTGGATGTTCAGCAGCGCGAGCCGGTTGGTGGGGCTGACGGGCAACGTAAAGATGCCGTCGCGCACGACGATGCCGGCGAGGTGAAATTGTTTTTTGGCGAGCGCGGCGTAGTCCAGCCGCAGTTGAATCTGACCGGCGGTGAAGAGCGGATGGGTGACGCGGTTCGTGCGGTCGCCGATGATGACGTTGTCCGCGACGATGCCGTGGATGAACCGCCAGCGGACGCGAGAAAGTTCCAGTTGAAAACCCTGCTCCCGCAGTGCCGCGACGAGGCGCGTGCGGAAAAAATCCGGCACGCCCACGACGTTGACCCACGCCAGCGCGAGTAACGCCAGCACGACGAGCAGCCAGCAGGCGTAGCGCGCCCAGCGGAACGCGATGCGACATTTGCGCCAGAAACCGGGCATAAAATCAGGGCTGGCCGGGGACGATTTTCAGAAATGCGTCCGTGAGCTGCCACAGCGGCGGCGGCAATACGAACGCCCAGCGCTCGCCGTCCAGCGTCACGTTCGCAAACGCCGTGGGCGCATTTTGCGACGGGATGTCCGCGCCGAAATTCACCGTGAGTTTTTCGCCGGACTTCAAATCAAAATCGAGCTGCACGCAGTTGGTGTTAAACCCGAATTTTTCCGGCGCGATAAAATTTTTCTCCATCCACCACGCGGCAGAAAGCGTGGCAAACTGTTTCGCCGTCTCCTCCAGCCCGACCGTGTCCACCATGCCCTGCGAGCCCGGCGCGAGGGACCAGCGGCCTGGGCCGTTGTGGACGAGTTGCCGCAGCTTGCCCGCTTGATGCACGGAAATCTGCGCGAGGTTCGTCTCGGAAAAATTCCAGAGGCGGCGCTCGCGAAACTGCCAGCCGGCGACGGGCAACTGACCGGCGTCCTGCGGCGCAAGGGCATAGACAAAGTCTTCGTCGCCGCGCTTCACAAACACACGGTTCGTTTCCGACGCGCCAAAAATCAACTGCGCGATGACCGCGTTCGTGTCGCCGGGCGCAGACCGCAGCGTGATGCTACGCGAGTTGGTGGGCGCGAGACCGAAGCCCTGCAAATCCGGGCCGGTGACGACGTCCTTCACAAATTCCGTGACGCGCAAATTGGCGAGCATCCGCACGAACAACTGCAAGTTTTCCATGTCCACCGGAAATTTTTCCCTGGCGACCGTCCACGCGTTCGTGCCTTCGTGGCGCAGCGTGAAATTATTTTCGCCACGCACTTCGATCTCGGTGACGGGCGCGGTGAAATCCAGCAGGTGCGCGTCGCGGAACGTGTTCACGTCGCCGCGCCACGCCGCGAGAGTGTCCTTCGCCGCCGTTACGACGGAGTTCCAGCCTTCGCGCCGCAGAAAAATCTGGCCGGGATTTTCCGCCGAATCTTTACCGGCGTGAATGACTTCGAGCACATTGGTTCCGTGGCCGAGGCAGACATCGAGTTCCGCCGGCAGCAGGCCGAAAGCGGAAAGATCGGCCTTCACATCATCGGTGACAAAGCGCGTGACCTTGGCGGAACGCAGTTGCTGCAACGCCGTGGTGAGCCGCACGCCGTCGGCGCGCGCCTGTAACGGCCGGGTCATGCGCCAGAGGCGATTCGTGGCGTCACGGCGAAACTCGATGACCTTCGCGCCGTTGGTGATGACGAGCCAGTCTACGTCGCCGACCTCGCCGGTGAGCGCGGTGTCGCGCCAGACGCCGGCCTCGCGCGGCAGCAGCGCGAGCCAGTCCACATCGGTCACATAAACGCCCGCACCGCCGACGACCCGGACATAGACGCCGTCGCCCGGCGCGGTGCGATTGCCAATATTCAAGTGCCAGCTCTGTTCGCCGGCGTTGACATCGAGGCGGAACTGCGGATTTTCCAGGCCGAATTCCGCGTCCGCATTTTTCCGCGACACCTCGGCGGCGGTGAGGCGCAGCACGGGCGAAAGTTTTTCCAGCGCGGCCAGCAGCGGTTCAATGGCGGCGGCGGGCGCAGGATAGGCGACAGGTTTTTCGAGGAACCAATTTTTGTTCGTGCGGCTGGCGCTGATTTCGCGGGCATTGGCCGGAACGACTTGGATGGACGTCACGGCCTCGGCACGCAGACCGGCGAGGAGATTTTGTTTCGCGGGCGCGGCGGGCTGGAGATGTTTTTGAACAAACCACACGGACGCCGCGAGCGCGACGGCGAGCACGAACCAGATGGGCGTGGTGTTGGATTTCATTTGCGGCGCACGAGCCAGACGAGCCAGCCAAAAAATAAAATTCCGCCGGGCAGCGCGCCGAGGAGCAGCCAGTTCAATTCGCGCGACTGCGCCTTGGAAACCAGCAGGCGAAATTCCGTGACCGGGCGCGGGCCGATGCCGGAGAGCAGTTGCCCGCGGTCGCACAGCCAGTTCGCGGCGTAGTTCAGAAAATCCCGGTTGGCCGCCGCCTCGATCAACTGGTTGTCGAGAAACAGCGAGTCGCCCGCCACGACGAGGCGCGTGCTGCCGCGCAGCGGAGTGACGCCCGCCGCCGGCTTTTGCTCGACGGCGGTGATGAGCGGATAACTGCGCGGCGTCCCGGCGCGTTCGCCAGCCAGCGTGGAGGTCGGGCTAGAGCCAACGAGCGCCTCCACCTGCGGCGCGCCGGCCGTGGCGTTGGCTGGTTCGATTTTGACGACGGGACGCGGCAGCACCATTTCCAACGCGAGCGACGAAAGCGGGGCGACGAATGTTTTGGGATTGAAGTTGCGCACGATGGCAACGCGGTCGTCAGAACTTTGAGCATCCTTGACGTAGTCAGCCAGGACGCTCACACCCCAATGTTGCAGGACGGATTCAATTCCCGTCGGTTTCCCCAACGAGGCGTAGTTCAACAACGCCAGCAGCTTTCCGCCTTGCGCAAGGTAGCGGTCAATTTTTTCCAGTTCAGCCGCATCAATCACGCGAGTCGGCGCGGCGATGACGAGCAGGCTGCAATCCGCCGGCACGTCCGCGCTGCCAGACAGTTCAAGGTTGTTCAAGAGGATGTCGTCTTGCGCAAGCGCGAGCGCGAATTTTTTGTAGCCATTGTCCTCGGTGTCCGCGAGCGACGCCTCGCCGTGGCCCTGCAAAAAATACGCCTGCAACGGCTGGCCGTGCGCGAGCGCAAAGAGTTTGGAAGTGAACATCACCTCGCCATTGAACGTGACGGGCTTCCGCAAATACTGCGGGCCTTTGACGTTCGGATCGTAATTCGGATCGCCCGGGCCGATGGCGGTGGTCTGCGTGCCGATGATGGCCGCGCCGGGCACGATGTCGTGCCGGTCGCCGCACGCGAAGATGATGAGGTCCTTCGCCGGCGGCGCGTTGGGCGTGGCGACGGAGGCGGGCAGGCTGAATTTTTCCTTCACCTTCATCGCCTCGGCCGGGTCGCGGGTGTAGTCCACGGCGTGAATGGAAATATTTTTGTTCGCGTCGCGGTAGGCGTTGAGCAGTTCCAGGATGTCCGGGTAAAAATTCTCGCGGTCATGCGTGTCGTAATACAGCGTCACATCCACGCGGTTCGTGAGCGTCTGCAGCAACGTCAGCGTGCGCGAAGAAAGAGTGACGCGCGTCTGCTCGCTCCAGTAAAAGCGTTTGTAAAATTTTGCGCCCAGCCAGTTCGCCATCACCGCCACGGCCAGCACCAGCGCGGTGCGCAACGCCACGTCACAGCCGATTTTCCAGCGGCTGGACGGCGAAAAACTGGGACGGGATGATTTTTCGGCGCTCATTTATTTCCAGCGGCGGCTTTCCACCACGCGCAAGGTCAGGAACAAAAACAGGAATGTCGTGCTGACGTAAAAAATCACCGCCCGCGTGTCCACCACGCCGCGGGCAAAGTTGTCCATGTGGTTGAACAGGTCAAAATACGAGACGATGCGCGACTGGCCGTCGCTGGCGAACGGCAGCGCCTTCGCTGCGAAGCCGAGCGCGAACAGGCTCGTGCCCAGCACAAAGCTGATCATCGCCGCCGCCATCTGGCTGCGCGTCAGCGAGGACGCAAAACAGCCAAGCGACATGAACAGGCTGCCGATGAGAACAATTCCCAGATACGTCGCGCCCAGCGTGCGCGGATCGAGCGCAGCAGTCTGCTGCGTGAAATGTTGCACGATGATGAGGCACGACAGCAACGGCAGCCACGCGACGAGATAAAAAATCATCGCCGCGAGAAATTTTGCCAGCACCACCTGCGCGTCGCTCACGGAAGTCGTCATGAGCGTTTCAAACGTTCCGGTCGCTTTTTCCAGCGCGAACAGGCGCATCGTGACGACCGGCGAGAGCAGCAGCAGGATGAGCCAGAAAAAATACGTCTGATAAAACGCCTCCGTCACCGGCATCGTGATCGGGTCACCGCCGAGCGTGAACATCAGCACTACGAAACTCAAGCCCGTCAGCAGCGCCACCGCCGCGATGATGACGTAACCAGTAATGGAATAAAAAAATGTGGCCAGCTCGCGCCGCAGCAACGCCATGAAAATACTCATTCCACTACCTCCGATTTCGGCTTGGTCACCTGCACATAAATATCCTCAAGCGAATGCCGGCTGCGCGTGAGTTCGCGGAGCGGCCAGCCGTTTTTCATCGCGAGCGCGGAAATTTCCGGGCGCAAATCTTGACCGTCCTTCGCCGTCAGCGCGCAGCGAAAAAAATTTCCTTCCGGCAGCGAAACATCGAACTGCTCCACCCCCGGCAAACCATCGCACGCCGCGCGCAACGCCGCTTCTGGCGCGGCGATTTCCGCGATGACCTGGCTGCCGCCCGCCATGCGGCGCTGCAAATTTTCCGGCGTGTCCGACGCCAGCACGCGGCCGCCGAGCATGATGAGCACGCGGCTGCACATCATTTCCACCTCCGGCAAAATGTGCGTGGAAATCAAAACCGTGTGCTTGCCCGCGAGGCTTTTGATGAGCGCGCGAACGGAACGGATTTGATGCGGGTCAAGGCCGATGGTCGGCTCGTCCAAAATAATTAATTCCGGCTCGTGCACCAGCGCGTCCGCGAGGCCGACGCGTTGCTTGTAGCCCTTGGAAAGTTGCCCGATGACGCGGCGACCGGCGTCCTTTAAGCCGCATTGTTCCATGACTTTTTTCACGCGCTCACGGGACTTCGCCCAGCCAAGGCCTTTCAGCCGGGCACGGAATTTCAGGTATTCCGCGATGCGCATTTCGGGATAGAGCGGATTATTTTCCGGCAGGTAGCCGATGCGTTGGCGCACCGCGTCGGAATCGTGAAAAACATCCAACCCCGCCACGCGCACCGTGCCGCTGGTCGCGGGCATGAAGCCGGAGAGCACGCGCATGGTCGTGCTTTTGCCCGCGCCGTTCGGCCCGAGCAGGCCAACGATCTCGCCGCGCGCCACGGTGAACGAAATGTCGTCCACCGCCGTGCGACCGGCGTAGCGTTTGGTCAAATTGGAAACTTCAATCATGCGTTGCGAACCGCTGAAAAACCGCCGTGATTGTAGCGGAAAATTCCGTGCGGCTGCGAACAAAAACTTCGCCCCGCCAACATTGAACAAGCCGAAGCCCATTTGGTTGCGTGCAACTCGCTTGACTTTGCTGGCCACCGTGCAAAAAAATTGGGGGTGAACCTCCCTGCGGAAAATTTCTACGCCACCTGGCGGCAAAGCTGCCGCGCGCTGACGTTGCGCGATGAAAATTCTGCGCCGCCGGAAAAATTGCTGCAAGCCGTCTG
This sequence comes from uncultured Verrucomicrobia subdivision 3 bacterium, assembly GCA_903827955.1. Taxonomy (GTDB): domain Bacteria; phylum Verrucomicrobiota; class Verrucomicrobiia; order Limisphaerales; family UBA11358; genus UBA11358. The sequence continues at coordinate 6,742 of CAIKKJ010000151.1, read as the reverse complement.
GCAGCACCAGCGGCTCCGGCGCGGCGAATTGAAAACGACCGACGGCCAATCCATCCGCGTGCTGCATCCCGGCTTTGCCAGCGCGGAGGGCGGACCGGATTTTCGCGGCGCGGTATTGCAGTTTGAAAATGAAAAACCGGTGGCGGGCGACGTGGAAATTGATGTGCAAACTTCCGGCTGGCACGCCCACGGCCACGACGTGAACCCCCACTTCAAAACCGTCATCCTGCACGTCATCTGGGACGGAACGCCGAACTTCCGTTCGACACGGACAACCTTGCCACTGAAACATTTTCTCGACGCTCCGCTCGCCGAACTCGCGCTGGCGCTGGAAAATGAATCCGGCCTGCCGGAAAATCTGCGGGGCAAATGCTCCGCGCCGCTGCGCGAGCTTTCCGAAACGCAACTGACGGAGTTGCTGGACGCCGCCGCAAAAGTGCGCTTTCAAAACAAGGCGGCGACGATTCTAGCGCGCGCGAAAAACTGCGGCTGGGAACAGGCGTTGTGGGAAAATCTGTTCCGTGCGCTTGGCTACAAACACAACGTCTGGCCGATGCAAAATCTCGCCGAAACAAAATCCCGCTGGGCCTTGCAGACGACTGGCAAGGACGAACCGCAGATCTTTGAAATCCAGTCCCGCCTGCTCGGCATCAGCGGATTGCTGCCGGGCGAACTGACGCGCTCGCAGAAAAGTTCCGATACTTTTTTGCGCCGCGCGTGGGATGGCTGGTGGCGCGACCGCGATGAATTTGCCGACTGCACCCTGCCCCGCGCGGTCTGGAGATTTCACGGCCTGCGCCCGGCCAACCATCCGCAACGGCGGCTCGCGCTGGCGGCACATTGGCTGGCGGGCGGAAATCTGGTTTCAAAAATTGAAGGCTGGTGCGCGGCGGACCGGCAGTTCCGCCCCACCACGCTGGCTGAATCGCTGCACGAAATATTTCAAGTGGAACGCGATGACTTTTGGTCGTGGCACTGGACGTTCAACTCGGCGCGCATGAAGAAACCACAGCCGTTATTGGGCGCGGCGCGCGTCACCGACCTGGCGGTGAACGTCGTGTTGCCGTGGCTGTGGATTCGCGCCAAAGAAGGCGGCAATGAGAAAATTTTACGCGAAGTTGAAAGCCGGTTTTTTGCGTGGCCCGCGGCGGCGGACAATTCGATTTTGAAACTGGCCCGCCAGCGGTTGCTGGGGACGGCGTCGCGCCGTCCCGCCCACATTTTGAACGGCGCAGCGCAGCAACAGGGCCTGATACAAATTGTGCGCGATTTTTGCGAACACTCGAACGCGGTGTGTGTGGACTGCCGGTTTCCCGACCTGGTGCAGGCGTGGAAAACCCCGCTGGAAGCGGCGGGGAAATAATTTATTTAATTTCCAGATTCTCGAACGGACTGCTCAGCCCGGCAGTTTGCGGTTCTTCTGCCACGGGGACTTTGGCCTTTTCCGGCGCGGCTTTGGAAGCAGAATGTTTGTCTTCTGGCAGGTTGTCTGTAGATTCCGGCTGCTCGTCGGTCTGATTGGGATTCTTCGCACGCTTGTTGCGCGGGAGGGGACTGACCATCAGATTGATGGCCTTGCCGACGAGTTTGGGCTGGAAGTCAGGATGACCGTAGGGCGCGATGTCGGCGATGAATTTCTGGATAACCTCGAAACCGACTTCGGTGTGGGCGTTTTCCCGGCCCCGAAATTTCAGCGCGACTTTCACCTTCATGTCGGCACAAAGAAAATTGATGGCGTGCGCGGTCTTGATGCCGAGGTCATGCGGGTCAATGCGCGGACTCAGCTGGACTTCCTTCACAATCGAAGCGTGCTGATGCTTGCGGGAATCCTTTTCCTTCTTGGCGAGTTCGTAACGGAACTTGCCGAAGTCCACGAGTCGGCAGACGGGCGGCACGGCGTTCGGTGAAATCTCCACGAGATCCACCGCGTGCTGGCGCGCGAGATTGATCGCATCGGTGAGTTGGATGACTCCCAGCTGTTTGCCGTCCACGCCGATGACGCGGACTTCGCGGGCACGGATTTTTCCGTTGACGCGAATGAACGACGCGGGAGAGGAATTGCGCGGGGCGTAAGGGCGGCTCAAGCGACCCTCACTGGTTGGGACTGAAGTGCGATGTGGTGCATCAAATCTGTCGTCTGGCTAATTCTTAAGATGCGTGTTTTTAAGCCATGCCCGCGTGTGCCGCAAGCAAATAATCGCAACAAATTCATGGCGAAAGACGAAATGCCTGCACGCTCGCCACGAAATCGTCCGGCACGCCGAAGTCAAAACGCTGCGCGCCGGTCATCTCCAGTGCGAGATAACCATGACGCTGACGCTGGATTTCTTGCGCACGCGTGAGCTGGAATTCGCCGTTGTCGCGCACGTTGTCGCGGATCATTTCGCCAAGAATTTCGTAAATGCTCGGCGCGAGCAGGTGCATGCCGAACCAGCCGAGCCACGTCTGCGGCGGCAAGCCATCCACGTGCAATTTCTCCTGCGCGATGGCCACGGCGGGTTTTTCGATGATGAGCGAAATATCAATCAGCCGCTGATTCTCCGCACGGCGTTTGCCCGCGATGGTTCCGTAGCCTTTCAATTCGCCCGCTGAAATACGGTTCACGGCGGAAACGCTTTTGCCGCCGGAAAATTTGGCCATGTCCGCCAGTTCGCGATACGGCGAAACCGGCGAGCCGCGAAACAAATGATCTCCCAAACCGAGCAAGACCATTTCGCCATTCGCAAAATTTTTCGTCTGGAAAACCGCGTGGCCGTAGCCTTCCTGCTGGTGTTGCACGGCGAAGGTGACGCGCTCGGAGAATTTTTTCATCTGCGCCGCCTCGTGGAGCAGCGCGGGGTATTTTTCCAACCGCTTGAGATAATTCGCATCCGGCCCGCGCAGATAATTTTTCACCGTCGCGTCTTCGCCGGGTTGGACGATGATGCAGATTTCTTCAATGCCGGCCGCGTCCAGTTCGAGCAGGTGATAATGAAACAGCGCCCGCGCGATGCCGTCCGCGCCGACGACGGGAAACAATTCCTTCTTCACCGCGTGCGATGCGGGAAAATGCCGCGTGCCAAGTCCGGCGATGGGAATGACGGCTTTGCGAACTTGCATATCAAACGTCGAATCGTTTCCACCCATTCGCGCCGAACGCATAACGCTTCGCGCCGAACTCGCTTGCGCCGGGCGATGTGCCCTCAAAGATGTCCGGCATCTCGCCCACGCGGCGGGAATATTCCTTCGCAATCTGCGGGATGTGTTCTTGCAGCGCGGAAATTTTCCCAAATACGGCCACCGTGCCGCCAGTGCCGCCGCCGGTGATCTTCGCGCCGTAAAGCCCGTTTTCAGGGCCGCGTTTGCGGACGGCTTCAACTAGAAAATTCACCTCGGGAACCGACAACCGGCAGTTGTCGCGGTAACTTTCGTGCGCGGCGTGCATCAATTCGCCGGCGGCGATGAGCGACGGTTCATCGCCATTTTTTGCGGCGCGCAAAGCTTCTATGAATTTTTGCACGCGCTCGTTTTCGCCGACCGGATGGCGCGCGGGGCCAAGGACGCGATAGGTCGCATCCGGCTGAATCGTCGTCACCGGATCATCGTGCGTCTTGTATTTTTTGAGGAAGTCCGAGCCGAGCATCGTTTCGGGAATTTCCTTTTCGAATTCGGCCTTGAATTCGGTGGTGGAAATTTCCGTCAAATAATTCAGCGCGGCGCGTCCGGTCTTGGCGCGGATTTCGTTGATGATTTTTTTGCCCATGAACGCGCCGATGCGGACGTTGCCGTAGGCGTTGCCGGCGACGGAGTGGCGCACCATCGAGTTGATGCCCACGAAGCCCGTGCCCAGCGGAATCTCCACCTCGCCCTGCACCGCGCCGGGACGGCAGAGGATGTGCGTGAGCTTGCCTTCGCGTCCGCTGGCACAGGCGATTTGATCCATGATACCGCACGGCGCGCCGACGACGTGGTTCTCCGCCATCTGCCCGAGCCGCGCGAGGCGGGCGCCGTCGAGCTTCAAGTCCAAGTAGGCATTGAGACAACTTAACGTGCCGATTTCCACGGCGGCGGAACTGCCGATGCCGACATTCATCGGCACCGCGCTCAACAGCAGAAAACTAAATCCGTAGGGCAGCTCGACATTTTCTTCTTTCAGCAAAGTGAAAATGCTCCCGCCGATATAGGCCGCCCAGTTTGAAATCGGATTCGCGTGGCACAGTTCGCGGACTTGCTAGTAGCTGCCGACGGAGCCGCCGCTCGTGAAATAATCCAACGGAATGCGCGTCTCGACCGGCAGGCTGCGCGCGCCGACTTGCGCGGAGCGAATGCGCAACGTGCGGTCCGTGCGCGCCTGAATGGCCATGAGCATCCCGCGGCCGAGCACGGCTTCGCAGACATTCGCGCCGGAGTAATCGGCGATGCCGCCCATCACATCGAGCCGTGCCGGGACGCGCGCCACCCACACTTCGCCGCTGTTGAAAAATCCGGCAAAGCCCGTCGGGTCGCTGTTCGGCTTGCGCAGGAGTTGTTCAAACTCTGAGATTTCAAACGGCGTTACGGTTGCCATAAATTCAGTGATGATGATGGTGGATGATGAGCCGGGCGCGGTTCACAAACAGATACCAGACGATGAACACGTTCGCGGCCAGAATACCAAACTTGATCCAGTTCGGACGATGCACCAGTTCAAACAATTCGATGGGCACGAAGAACGCCGATTCGCCGATGACTAACCACACCACCCAGCCGACGCGGAACACCAGACCGGTCGCCTGCATCAGCATGAACAGGCTGTAAATGACCGAACCGACCACCACCCAGTGCAGGTTGGCCGGGGTGATTTCCGCCACGCGGTCGGCGAGGTCGGTGAAGAATTTTTTTTCCGGATCCAGATGCAGAAACAAGAGCAGCTTTTGGAACTGCTCCGGCAAATTTTCCTCGTTCAACGTCCGCACTTTCAACGCCAGCAGCAACGCTACCATGCCCTTCAGCAGCTTGAAGCCGATGATGAAATACAGCGTGGGCGCACGCTTCTTCACCTCCGGCGTTTTGGCGTTCTCGGTCATCTCAACGAACTCTTGCCAGCAACCAGTCGCGCAGCTCGGAGATTTTCAAACGCTCCTGTTTGCCGTCGTCGCGATAACGCAGCGTCACCGTGTCGAGCAGCTCCGGCTTCTCGCCAAGCGTGTCGAAGTCAATCGTCACACAGAACGGAGTGCCGGCCTCGTCCTGACGGGCGTAGCGTTTGCCGATGCTGCCGCCGTCGTCGTAATAAACATTCATCCACGGACGCAACAAGTCGCGCACTTCGAGCGCCTTCTTGACCAGCTCCGGTTTGTTTTTCAACAACGGCAACACGCCAACTTTAATCGGCGCGACGCGCGGATGAAACTTCATCGTGTAGGTCGTCTCGCTCTTGCCTTTGTCGTCCGTCTTGACGACTTCCGAGTAAGCATTCGCGATGAGCGCGAGAATCAAACGATCCACGCCCGCGCTTGGCTCGATGACGTGCGGGATATATTGGCCCTTCGCCAGTCCGTTCGCATCTTCCGTCGCCTGTTTCTGCGCCGGTTCCGCTTCAACGCCCGATTTCAAAAGATAATTTTTCCGGTTATCGTAATAACGCTTCCACAGATCATCCTGTTTTTCTTTCGGCAATTTCGCCCACGCCTGGCGCAATTCATCATCAAACACGCCCATCGGCTTGCCGGAGAAACGCTGATGCTGCGACAAATCAAAATCGCTGCGCGCCGCGATGCCTTCCAGCTCGTCGCCTTTGACATTGCCGTTCTCGTCCTTTTTGCTGAACGGGAACTTGAACAAAATATCCGTGCAGGCACGAGCGTAATGCGCGAGTTCTTCTTTCGTCTGAATGTGAAAACCTAGCGTCTCGCGCGACAAGCCAATGCCTTCGTAGAAACGGACGCGCTCCTCGACCCAATATTGATGCCACGCCTGCCAGCCCCAGTTTGCTTGCGGCTCGCCGGGATGACCGGTGGCGGGAACGGTCGCGACGCTGCCGTGGATGGCTTCAATCGCCTCATCCGGCTTGATGAAAAATTCCAGTTCCATCTGTTCGAACTCGCGGGAGCGGAAGGTGTAATTGCGCGGCGTGATTTCGTTGCGGAACGCCTTGCCAATCTGGCCGATGCCGAACGGAACTTTCTGCCGCGAGGTTTCCAGCACGTTCTTGAACTGCGCGAAGATCGCCTGTGCGGTTTCCGGGCGCAGATAAACTTTGTTTTCTTCGCTTTCAATCGGGCCGGCGTAAGACTTGAACATCAGGTTGAATGGCCGAGCCTCGCTCAATTCAGCTCCACTTTCAGGATGAAAATCAATTGAATCCGAAACCGCAGCTGTAGTTTCTCCTTTCAACTCCAGTTGCGTCCATTCACCAGTTCCCCAATCAATTGATCCTTGTGCATAAAACTCACGCGCTTTTTTTCGGGCGCTTTCCGGGTTTTCACCTTTGCACAGCAGAACCGCGAAATTTTTTTCTGGCTTCCAGCCAGATGATTTGGATTCAGCGCCCGTCCAGCGATAAACCGTGCCCGACTGCGGTTCGACTTGATCAGCCCGGACAAGTTTCCTTGTGAGCAGACAGGCGCGCATCGTATCCGCAAACGTATCCACGTGGCCGCTGGCCTTCCAAATCGCGGGCGACATGATGATCGTCGCCTCGAGACCGGCAACGTCTTCGCGTTCGCGGGTCATAGTGTTCCACCAGAGTTCCTTGACGTTGCGTTTGAGTTCCGCGCCGAGC
>CAIKKJ010000150.1 GCA_903827955.1 uncultured Verrucomicrobia subdivision 3 bacterium | reverse complement strand
TTAAATCTTTGCAGAATAAAAGATGAACTGACCAGAGTTGCTGAAATTGTGTAGTAAAATGTTCCAGTAGCGCGTTGGTGCAACCGGTGAGTTCAATAAGCACCGGCCCGCGTGGATTGCGCAGTTTGCTGAGTGACAACGGCGGGCCGACAATCGTTCCGCCGCTGATAGTGATATTCGAGGCATCAGTTGAAGAAATCAACGCTCGACGGCCTTGGCAAAATGCGCCCTCCCACCTGATGTTTTCCAGCGGATAGTCCTCGAGATCAGGACTACCAATCAGTTTGGCGTGTGGAGAAAGTTTTAATGTGGTATTCGGACCTAAAATGATGCTGCCTGCAAGATAAGCTCCATCTGGCAACAAGACAACGCCACCCCCATGGGCGGCGCATACATCAAGTGAATTTTGAATAGCAATACTATCCTTCGTCACGCCGTCACCCTTCGCGCCAAAATCAAGAACATTCATCAACGGTCTTTCAGCGGAACTACACGCGCAGGCGATAAAACTTGAAACAATAATAATGGCAGTGACTTTATTCATACGGCAAAAATTTACCGGCGCATCAAATTGTCACCGAAGTCCATTGCATGGCGCGCTAGCATCAAAATTTATCGCAACGAGATTTTCTTATGCTGCAAATCTTGCCATGTTTTTAACAAATTCGTCTTACAATATTCCTTAACGAGAATTATTGAACATTCCTTGGATCATGAAATTATCGCAGCATGGATTCCCCGACCGCGTCGCCGGGTGTGGGGGTAGCAATGTCAGGAAAATCACTTACCGAGCCGTTTCTGTAATTCTTCCAAGCTGACACCCTTGGTTTCTGGCAGGAATTTGGCTACCAGCACAAATTGCAGCACCATCATTGCCGCAAAAAAACCGAAGGCCATTGCGCCAGAAGCTTTGGCGATGACCGGAAACGCCCAACCGATGGCCGCGCACAAAACCCACATCAAGGTGCAGGCCACCGCCGCGCCCGAGGCGCGCACGGCATTCGGCAGCAGCTCGTTGATGATCACCCACACCACGGCACCCTGCGAATAGGCGTGTGACCCGACCACGCCCATCATGGCGGCAATGACAATCCAGCCCTGCGTGTGCGTGGCAAAAACCCACGCCGCCAGCAGATGCGACATGACAAAAGTGACCGAACCGATCAGCAGCAGCGCCTTACGGCCAATGCGGTCAATAAGCGCCATGCCGACGAATGTCATCAGCAAGTTGGCAAAGCCGACAATCACCGATTGCATCAACGCGCTGGACTTGTCGGCACCCGCCATGCGGAAAATGTCCGAGGTGTAATAAATCACCGCATTGATGCCGTCGAGCTGATTGAAAGCGGCAATCATGCAGACAAGCAATAGCGGTTTCAGATATTTGCGCTGAAAAAGCCGGTCGCCCGTGCCGGTGGTGTCGGCGGCAAGTGATTCTTGAATTTCCTGGTTTTCGCGCGCCGGGTCTGCATGGCCAAAGCGGGCAAGCACCGCTTCCGCTTCGGCCAGCCGGTTCTGTTTCACGAGCCAGCGCGGGCTTTCCGGTATGAGCAGGACAGTGATCAGAAACGCCAACGCAGGCAGCGCCATCACGCCGAACATCCAACGCCACAGTCCGGAATTTTCCGCACCAAGAAAATGGAGAACAAGATAGTTTGACAAGTAAGCCAGCAAGATGCCGGCAACGATGTTCAACTGGCTCACGCACACGAGCAGTCCACGCCGTTTAGGTGGGGCGATTTCCGTGATATACATCGGGCAGACCACGGAGGCCGCGCCCACAGCCACACCGCCAAGGAACCGGAAGAAGAGCAGCGCATACCAGTTCCACGCACCCGCGCAACCGGCGGCGGAAACGAGAAACATCACCGCGAGAATGGTCAGCACCGGCCGGCGGCCCCACCAGTCGGCCGGCCGCCCGGCGGTCAGCGCCCCCAGCATCGTGCCGAACAGCGCGCTGGAAACGGTCAGTCCCAATAGGTTGTCGTTAAGCGCAAACACCGAACGCAACGCCTCGGTAGTGCCGGAAATCACGGCGGTGTCAAAGCCGAACAGCAGCGAGCCGAGCGCCGCGACAATCGCGCTCAACAGCAGAACGCCGCCCCGGCACGCGCTGGAATTTTGGACGGAGGCTTTGGGCAGAATGGGAGTGTGCATGGCATGGTGTTTTTTGTTGAATTTCAGCAAATGTTTCAGGTATTGTCTAAACATTCAAACAAATATTTGGCTAGCCGTTGCTAAATTGCCACGTGGTTCCGCAATCCTCAGTTGTCGCGCTTTCTTCGTCAGGCCGATGACGGGATGAGCACCATTGCGCGTTTGTAGGAAACTGCATGATAAAAAAATTACGTTCGCCGAAAAACTTGATCCCACCGCTGCCGCGTTTGGATCATCGCAATGGGTTGCCGCTGCACGCGCGGATCGAAGTTGAACTGCGGCGGATCATGGCGTTGCCGGAGTATAAAGACGGCGCGATGTTGCCCGATGAATTGACGCTGGCCAATCGTTTTGGTGTCAGCCGGGGAACTGTGCGGGCAGCTTTTAGCCGGTTGATGCAGCAGGGGTTGCTGGAACGCAGAGCCGGCGTGGGCACTCGTGTCTGCCAGCGCCAGACGGCTGAATCTGGCATCGGCTCGTGGCGGAGCTTCTCGCGCGAGATGGCGGAGAAAGGAATTCGCGTGGAAAATTTCCGGCACAAATATGAATTGGCGGCAGCCGATGCCTCGGCTGTCCGCACGCTGCAAATCAACCCGGGAACAAAAATCTGGCGGCTGGATCGGGTCCGCGGCTGGAACGGGCGACCAGTCCTGCACACTCGGTCGTGGTTTCACCCGCGTCTTGGCCTGAAGGGGCGCGAAGAATTTTCCAAACCGCTTTACGAGGTGATTGAATCTGAAACCGGCGTTGTGGTGGAAAATGCTCGGGAAGAATTCACAGCGGTTTCAGCCAATGCCACGATGGCTCGGTTTCTGGCCGTCAAACCCGGCGAGCCGCTGCTGCTGCGTTCGCACACGGTTTTTGATGCCGGTAACCGGCCGGTGGAATTCGCGGAGGTTCATTACGTAAGTTCACGTTTTGCCCTGACGTTGGAATTGAAACGGGAGACACCATGATTCTCGCGGCTGATTTCGGTGGCACCACCATCAAGCTTGGCCTTGTGCAAAACGGATGCGTATCTGTGCGAAGCCAGCTGGACGCCTGTGCCGATAAGGAAATGTCCGAGCGACTCGAAGCGGTGGCTTGTGAATGGGAATCGCTGTTGAAAAAAAACGGCTTCACCCTTCAGGATTGCACGGGCGTTGCCTTGTCACTTCCATTTTTGACGGACCAAAAACGTTCGCGCGTGCTAGGCGAATTTGGAAAATTTCCCGGCGCGACAAAAATTGATTTTGCTGCGTGGAGCCACGCCCGTTTGGGGCTGCGTGCCGAGTTGGAAAATGATTTGCGCATGGCATTACTGGGTGAATGGACGACCGGAGCCGCACATGGCAAATCGGATGTGTTGATGCTGGCGCTCGGCACCGGCATTGGTTGCGCGGTGATTTCCGGCGGCCAGCTTTTGCGCGGTGCACATAATTGGGCGGCCACAATTTTTGGCCACAGCACGATTGACTACGAAGGAGTCAGCGGACGCTGTGGCAACTTTGGTTGCGCCGAAGATTTGGCATCCACCGCTACGTTGGCAACGCTGGCACAGGCACGCCCTGAATTCGCCGGCAGCAAACTGGCACGCGTCGAAAAGATTAATTACGCCACCATTTTTGCGCTGGCAAGTGAAGGCGACGATTGTTCCCAAGTTCTGCTGGAGCAAAGTCTCAAAGTTTGGGCGACCGTCGTCCAAAATGCCGTCCTGGCGTATGACCCCGAAATGGTGGTGCTCGGGGGCGGCGTGTTGCGCAGTCGCGACATCATCCTGCCGGCGATCGAAAAACATCTCCGCCAGCACATGCCCGGTCTGCCGTTGCAAATCCAGATTGTCGCCGCCTCATTGGGCGACGACGCAGCGCTCATCGGTGGCGAATGGCTGTTCAAGCAATCACATGAGAATCAGTCTCAATGAGAACTCCCAACTACGATAAATTTCCCTACGTCCCGGTTCCCAATGGCGAACACGGTTGCGTGGAAGGTTGGGTCAACATTGCAAATCGCTTGCGCAAGGTCATCTCTCAACGCGCCGCAAACAAAATCGTGCTCGTCGTGGAATGCTACATAGGCGTGGACGAAACCTCCGTCCTGCACGAATTGCAATCGCGCCTGGAACCGGCGCTGACGCTTCACGCGGCAGACTCGCTGCACGCGCCGACAGCAATTGATGAATTGGTAAAACCATTCCTGGGTGACGACGATCCGGTTTTTGGATTTCTCTGCGGTCTTACGCTGCCGCAATTCTTCAACGCAAAAAAATTGGAACAATTTCGCGCACAAGTCGAAATAGTCACGCATGGTTTGGTATTGATTGTCGGCTGCGGTGCCAGTTTGGTTGCAGAGGCGGACATTCTCGTGTATACCGACCTCGCCCGTTGGGAAGGTCAACTTCGTTATCGGCGCAATGAGGCCAGCAATCTTGGCGTCAAAAACCAGACGCTCGCCGCCAGCCTTCAATATAAGCGCGCTTTTTTTGTGGACTGGCGTGTATGCGACCGCTGGAAACGTCCGCTTATCGCGAAGTGGGATTTTGTTCTCGATACCAACAACCCGCACGAGCCGAAGCTGGCCGAAGGCGAGGCCGTTCGGCGCGGCTTGCGCCACGCGGTCACGCGGCCGTTCCGGGTCGTGCCGTTCTTTGATCCCGCGCCGTGGGGCGGCCAATGGATGAAGGAAGTTTGCGATCTCGATCGAGGCGCAAAAAATTACGGCTGGTGCTTCGATTGTGTGCCAGAAGAAAACAGCCTGCTGCTCGGCTTCGGCGATTTGCGCTTGGAGCTTCCGTCACTCGATTTGGTATTTGACCAGCCGCGCGCTTTGCTTGGCGAAGCCGTTCATGCGCGTTTTGGGGATGAATTTCCGATTCGTTTTGATTTTCTCGACACCATGGGCGGCGGCAATTTGTCCTTTCAGATTCATCCGCTTACGGAATACATCCAGCAAAACTTCGGGATGCACTACACGCAGGACGAAAGCTACTACCTGCTCGATGCGCGACCTGGCGCTAGTGTTTATCTGGGACTGAAAGACGGCTTGAATCCGGCGGACATGGTTCGCGATTTAAAGCGGTCGCAAACTTGCGCGGCTCCGTTTCCGACGGAGAAATATGCCAATCAATTTCCCGCAAAAAAACATGACCATTTTTTGATTCCCGCCGGCACAGTGCATTGCAGCGGCGCGGAATCCATGGTGCTGGAAATCAGCGCGACACCTTACATTTTCACCTTCAAGATGTGGGATTGGAATCGGCTGGGACTCGACGGCAAGCCACGCCCGATTCACCTCGAACACGGCATCGCCAATATTCAATGGGATCGCACGACCTCATGGACACAGCGCAATCTGGTTAATTGTTTTCAGCCGGTGGCCGGCGGCGACGGCTGGCGCGAAGAACGCACCGGCTTGCACGAATGCGAATTTATCGAGACGCGTCGGCACTGGTTCACCAAAACCGTTCCGCACGATACTGGTGGTGGCGTCAACGTCATCAACCTTGTCGAAGGGGAGGAAGCATTGGTGGAAAGTCCGACCGGCGCTTTCGAGCCATTCGTGATTCACTACGCGGAGACATTTATAATCCCGGCCGCCGTTGGCCTTTACACCCTTCGACCGCACGGCGTTACCAATGGACGTCAATGCGCCACTGTGAAGGCTTATGTCCGCACATAATTGCCCCATGAAAATTAAGACTGACAGATGGAACCAATACAAAATGAAAGACACCAAATATTCTCTGTGACCGACAAGCAACCCAAAACCTAAAATCAACTTCCTTATCTCGCATGAAAAAATACAACCAAGATAGATCCCCGTTCGTTCAGGTTCCCGGTGGCGAAGTCATTTGCGCTCAAGCTCGGGCCGCAATCGCCAGGCGTTGTCGTCATGGCCTTTTCCTCGTCGCCCTGCTACTGGCTCCGCTGACCGGGTTACATGCAGTGGAAAACGCCGGAGTTCCATCGCTCGACGAAATGGCCGGGGACTGGTTGCCGATGGAGGCTGTGGCCAATCCGCCGGATGTTCACAACTTCAACCAGATGCTGATCGTCGGACGCGACCTGACTTCGTTTTATTGCAACCCGGGCGGATTGTTTACCCACACCAAAGATCCGGCGATTCAATGGAACACAGGTTACCCGTTGGTCAAAATCGCTTTTGGCGGCACTGAATTTCCGGCAGTGGAAACCCGCTGGTATGCCTACCGGGCCTTGCGGCGCAACCCCGATTGCAACGGCATCGCCGTGGAAACCGACACCCGCATGATCAACGAACAACGCGGCGCGCTGTGCCGCATCACGGCTACGAACACCACTGCGAAAGTTTTGAAAACTACTGTCACCCTGCATGTGCCGGGCGTTTTGCAGGCGGACGGTGTCGGCGTAGTCAACCGCACCCAGCGTGCGAATTTTGTGTCGGTCGCGCGCCCTGCTCTCAAACCGGATTCAGTGACAACGGACACAAATGGTGTCTGTTGGAACTGGGTTATTGAGTTGCCGCCGGGCGGGAAAGTGACTTTGGGATATGTGGCCGGTGATGAAAAAGCGTCATTGGCGGCGCAAACGGAAGCGCGGGTGGCCGATTGGTCTGCGCACTTTGACGCCATGATGGATGATTGCAAATCGGTCTGGGAGCAACGCTGGGCGGATACTTTTACACCGGGCAACAAACATTTTTCCGGCAACCTGCCGGTGCTGAAAACCGCCAATGCGGCCTTGGCGCGAAATTATTACATGGGTGCGCTAACGATGTTGATTTTGGAGCGGACACAGTTTCCCGTGTCACCGCGTTCCTTCATTACCAGTGGGGATCGGGGGGACGGCATCCAATATTATTGGGACGCCTCGATGCAGGCCACCGCGTGGGCGTTGCTGGAACCGGCCGGAATGAAAGCAACTTTGCGCCGCTGGCTGGTGCAGAACGCCCGCAGCGGAGCACACACGTCTGTTAGCCAAACCCACAGCTACGATACGAATCACTACGACATGATCACCGGCTACGCCTTCAACGCCTGCACCATTTTCAAAGCGGCAGATGAATATCTGCGGGTGACCGGCGACCGCGCGTTTCTCGACGAGAAGCTGGAGGATGGTAAAACGGTTTTGGCGCGCATGGACGACTTTGCCACCGACTGGGAAACCTTGCCCAAAGGTCCGCATGGCTTGGTAAATTATGGTAAGAACGGCAATCTGCTCGAATGCGCACCCGCTTACATCAATTGCGTGCCGTCGCTCAACGCGCAAGATGTCTGGATGATGCGCCGGGCCGCACAGTGGCACGCAATCCATGGGGAAACTGCCCGCGCAAAGGAACTTGAGGCCAAGGCGGCTGCGTTTTTACCTGCAGTGCTCAGTCTCTACAAAAGCGGTATGGGCGTGTGGAACGCGTATCACATGGATGGCACGCTGGTCGAACTGCGGCACTGCGTGGATTTCATTTATATTGCCAATGCCCTGGATAACGACCTGACTCCCGCGCAAAAATCTGAAATGAACGCCTTCGTCAAACGCGAGCTGTTCATGCGCGACTGGATGCGCGCGATGAGCCGGCAAGACGCTTCGGCCGATCATTCAACACGACCTGATCACAGCCCGACGGGTGCATATGACGGGTGGGTTCCGTTGACCGTTGGCGCGATGTGGCGGTTGGATGATCCGAAGGCTGCTTTTGATTTCTACCGTCGCACGGCAATTGTCACCAAGGAAGGTCCCTTTGCTCAAGCCCGGGAATTTTACGGCCCAAACAAAAGAGAATTCGATGCTTCCGTCCGCGTCGCCTTGCGCGGCGGCTGTATGAAGGAATGTATCAGCGGCGCAGCCTTTGCGGATGTCGTGATCAACACTTTCTTTGGCTTCAGTCCGTCGGCGGACGGCAGCACATTGGTCTGCGATCCGCAGACGCCGCGGCCATTTGAGGGCACGCTCACAGGAGTTCGATATGGCGGGAAGCTTCGGCAACTCATCGCAACCTCACATGGAGTCCAAGTTTCAAAAAATCCATAATGCTGGAAGCAAACAAATGGTAGAAACAATTAAGGCATCCTGATTGGGTAGGATTCGTTTTCTGTCACGCTAGCCAACCGTTGACAGTTCTGCCAGCCGCCATTGTCATGCTAAGGAGTAATTTTCATGAAACATATCTGGCGACACGAATGTTATCCCCTTCATTTCTCATAGTTGGCGTCATCATCACTGCAACATTTTTGGCCGTTCGTCCGGCTGCCGGTGCGGATGAAGCCATCACTAATGAGCAACCCAAGACTGCCTATCTGGCCGCCTATTTCACAGAAAAAAAGGGGCGCAACGGCCAGGAGGACAGCGAGCTTTACTACGCCATCGCGCGTGACGGCTTTCGCTTTGCCGACGACGTGAATCATGGCGGGCCTGTTCTCGCGGCAACGGTGAATGACAAGCTCACCCGCGACCCGATGCTTATGCGCGACTCGGATGGGAAGTCGTTTCACTTGATTGCCACTGTGTCGTGGAAAGGGCGTTCCCTGGTGCTTTTTGACTCGAAGGATCTGGTTCACTGGACGAACGAGCGCCTGGTGCAGGTTGCGCCCACAAACGCCGACATGACTTGGGCACCGGAACTGCGTTGGGATCCGGAGACAAAGCAATACTTCGCTTATTGGACGTCATCCGTTAGCAACACCTGGGACACTGCCGCCATTTGGTATGCCACCAGCACCGACCTGAAGACATTTTCCCAACCGAAGGTGCTCATGCGGGAAGCCAAGGGCTGCCTTGATGCCGACATCATCCATGCGCGGGGCAAATGGCACATGGTCTATCGCTATGTCGGCATCTGGATGCGAACCGCCGACCATGCCTTTGGGCCTTACGAAAACCCGGTAAAAATTCTCGATCTTGATGTCGAAGGACCATTCATGTTTCCAGTCAATCGGACGACCAACCAATGGGGATTGGTTTTCGACTATTTCGGCGGCAACCAGGGGCGGTGGGGA
The DNA here is from genome assembly GCA_903827955.1 of uncultured Verrucomicrobia subdivision 3 bacterium. Taxonomy (GTDB): domain Bacteria; phylum Verrucomicrobiota; class Verrucomicrobiia; order Limisphaerales; family UBA11358; genus UBA11358. The sequence goes on along the minus strand of CAIKKJ010000150.1, from coordinate 1,338 downwards.
ATGGCGACTTCCAGCGACTTTGTCAATTGGTCTTTGGTGACGCACAAAGATTGGCCATATTATATGCCAGATGTCTTTTTCCCGTCTGGAGTGCGGCATGGCTCGGTCCTGCCGATCACAGACCAGGAAGCCAACAGAATTTTAAAGGCATTTGGTTCCACCCCGTTTGATTACAAAGGGCATAAGCCGAAACAAGAACTCTGAGTGTTCAAAATTCCGCTTTGAGGAATATTGCAAGACGGGTTTGGAGTTTTTGGCAAATTGAGCCGTGAAATTTCCACGTCCAAAGAGTTTTGCTGCTAGTATGCTGGCGCGTGGGGATGCAATCAGTAAGGCCACCATTATGAAACCTCTGCAAAAATCGCTTTGCCCATTTAATGCTCCCTCCTCGATTTTTCATTCTTGGCGCAAATTTTTTCAACCGTCGATTGGTTTGGATGGTGTTGCCGGGAAAAAATCCGTGGTCAGTCGTCGGATAATTGGGCTGGGCGTGTTGGCGCTAATCACGGGAATGGCAGTTCCAGCGGTCGCGAATGTTTCGGCGTTCACGTCGGTGTTCACCGCCCCACCAATGCCGTTGCCACGTTATCAGCAGCTTGACGCACCCCTATTAGGCAATGGCGACATGGCGGTGGCGATCAGCGGCGGGCCGGAAGCCCAGCAGTTCTGGCTCGGCAAAAATGACTTTTGGGAACTGCGGAATGTTTGGTGCCGAAGCGGGCCACGTCCGTTCGGTCATCTCGATATTCTTATTCCGCAACTGCAAGGTGCAACTTACTACGCCGAGCAGAACTTGTTGGAAGCGACTACGGGGTCATCATTCAAAAAAAATCAGACCGAAGTCACCATGCGCTCCTGGGTGTCCGCCACGGAAAATCTGCTGGTGGTCGAATTGTCTATCAAAGGCGAACCGGTGGAGGGTGAGGTTCAGCTTTGGATTCCGCCGGAGCCGAGGGCGACACCGCAGATCGACCACCGGCCCAAGCCGGGAATGGCACCGGACTGGACGGGAATATCGCCCGCTCCAATTTCCGAGAGCAAAGACGGAATTTTTTGGGGCGTCCGAAGCTTTCTAAAAGACGTGGAAATTCCTACCGCCGCCGCCTGCGCGTTCCGCCTGCTGGGCGGAGACAAACAACATTTCCGGCTGGCTCAAGACCACCCAGTGATTTTGGTGGCAGCCATGCGGAGTCTGAGACAGGGAAAGCAATTTGTGGCGGTGGCGCGCAAGCAGGTGGCATCGCTGGATCAAAACCGTCTCGCGGCATTATATGCTGACCATATGAAATGGTGGCGGAATTTTTGGGACAAATCTTCGGTTCATTTGGGCGATGCGGA
>CAIKKJ010000149.1 GCA_903827955.1 uncultured Verrucomicrobia subdivision 3 bacterium | reverse complement strand
TTCGGCCAGATTTCACCCGAAGACTATCAGGCGAAACGCAACGCGGTAGATCTGGCCTTTCTGCGTCAGGGCGTGACGTTTAATGTCTATGGCGATTCGCGCGGGACGGAGCGGGTGTTTCCTTTCGACATGGTTCCGCGCATCATCCCGGCGAAGGAATGGGAACTCATCGAACGCGGCCTCGTGCAACGCGTCACAGCGCTGAATTTATTTTTGCACGATATTTATCACGAGCAACGCATCGTGAAGGACGGCACGATTCCGGCGCATTACATTCTTTCGGGAAAACATTTCCGGCGCGAGTTTGTGAACTTCGCAGTGCCGAAGGATATTTACATCCACATCTGCGGAACGGATTTGATCCGCGACGATCAAGGAAATTATCTGGTGCTCGAAGACAACGGCCGTTGTCCAAGCGGCGTGAGCTATGTCCTCGAAAACCGCCGCGCGATGAAGCGCACGTTTCGCGGTCTCTTCGAGCATACCGGCGTGCGGCCGGTGGAGCATTATCCGCAGGAGTTGCTCAAGTCCATGCAGCACATCGCGCCCGCCGGCGTGGCCGACCCGACGGTCGTGCTGCTCACGCCCGGCGCCTACAACTCGGCTTACTTCGAGCACACTTATCTCGCGCGGCAGATGGGCATTGAAATCGTCGAAGGTCGCGACCTTGTGGTGCGCGACGAACGCGTCTTCATGCGCACGACGAAAGGCTTGAAGCCGGTGCATGTCATTTACCGCCGCATTGACGATGATTTTATTGACCCGACCGTTTTCCGAAAAGACTCGATGCTCGGCGTGCCAGGCTTGGTGCGCGCGTATCGCGCGGGAAATGTTTCGCTCGCCAACTCCATCGGCACAGGCATCGCCGACGACAAGGTGATGTATTATTTCGTGCCGCGAATGATTGAATATTACCTCGACCAGAAACCGATTCTACCAAACGTCCCGACGTATCTCGCCAGCGAAGAGGCGGACATGAAATACATCCTCGCGAATCTGGAAAAGCTCGTCGTGAAGGCCGCGAACGAATCCGGCGGCTACGGCATGTTGATGGGACCGAAGGCGTCGAAGGAAGAAATTGAAAAATTCCGCCAGCTCATCATCGCCGAGCCGCGCAACTACATCGCGCAGCCGATGATTTCGCTCTCGACGCATCCGACGTTCGTGGGTGACGGCTTTGAAGGTCGGCATGTTGACCTGCGGCCGTTTATTTTGTGCGGCGAGAAGACCACGATTATTCCCGGCGGCCTCACGCGCGTGGCGTTGCGCAAAGGTTCGCTCGTCGTGAATTCATCGCAAGGCGGCGGGAGCAAGGACACCTGGGTTTTATATGGAGACGAATAACATTTTCAGCCGCTTGGAAAAACTATGTTAAGCCGTGTTGCCAACTCACTTTACTGGATGTCGCGCTACATCGAGCGCGCCGAAAACACCGCGCGTCTACTCGACGTGAACCTCCAGCTCCTGCTGGATTTCCGCAGCCTCGACGACGAAAAGCTCCGCGCCCATTGGATGCCCATCGTGCAAACCACCGGCGACGAGGAATCGTTCATCAAGCGGCATCAGCGCGCGACCGCATCGGCGGTGGCGGATTTCATGGTGTTCAACCAGGAAAATTCTAACTCCATTATTGCCTCCATCTGCCAGGCGCGCGAAAACGCCCGCATGATCCGCGACCAAATCACCGTCGAGACTTGGGAAGAATTGAACAGGCTGTATCTGTTCATCCTTTCCCCGGAAGCCCGCGCGATGTGGCAGGAAAATCCCACGGATTTTTTCAACCAGGTCAAGGCCGGCTCGTTGCAGTTGCTCGGCTTGAGCTACGCCACACACTGCCACAACGAAGGTTGGTGGTTCAGCGAAGCCGGGCGTTTCATCGAGCGCGCCGACAAGACCTCGCGCATTTTGGATTTGCGCCATCACACGCTGCCCGCGCGCGGTTTACCGAAAGCCGTGAACCAGACCGACGCGCTCGAATGGTCCGCCGTGCTGCGCTCGTGCAGCGGCTGGGACGTTTTCAAGTCCATCTACGGCGCCGAAGTGCATCCGCGCAACGTCGCGCACTTTCTGCTGCTCAACGAAGATTTTCCGCGTTCCATCCGTTTCAGTATCGAACGCCTCAACGAATCGTTGCGCCGCATTTCCGGCGTGGCCGACCGCCGTTTCTCCAACGACGCCGAACGGCTCTGCGGCCGACTCGCCTCCGAACTCCAGTTCATCACCATCGAGGAAGTTTTTGAAATTGGCCTGCACGATTACCTCGACCAGATTCAATTGAAACTCAACCAGACCGGCGAGGCGCTTTTCAACGCCTACATTTTCCAATCATTCGACTTGGACAGCGAAGTCCAGTTCGTCCAGCAAGAGGAGCAGCAGCAGCAATCGGCAATCGGCAATCGGCAATCGTAAATCCAAATGTCCATCCACGTCGCGCTCCACCACAAGACGCACTACAAATATGACCGGCTCGTCACGCTGGGCCCGCAAGTCGTGCGGCTCCGGCCCGCGCCGCATTCGCGCACACGGATTTTGAGCTACTCGCTCAAGATCAAACCGGAAAAGCATTTCATCAATTGGCAGCAGGATCCGCAGTCGAACTACGCCGCGCGCCTTGTCTTTGAACAGCCGACGCGCGAATTTCTCGTCGAAGTAGATTTGGTCGCGGAGATGGCGGTGCTGAATCCGTTCGACTTTTTTCTCGAACCGAGCGCGCAGAAATTTCCCTTCGCCTACGACCCGGCTTTGGATCATGAACTCGCGCCGTTCCAGCGCAAATGCTGGCTCACCACGAATTTTTCGAGATACCTGACCGAACTGCGCCGCGACCTGATTGGCGAAGTCAAACGTCGCACCAAGCAGCAACGGTTGGAAATGCCCGATAGCGAAAAGAAGGCGACGAATGATTTCATCGTCGCGATCAATCAGCGATTGTGGAAGGACATCAAATACACCATCCGCATGGAGCCCGGCGTGCAGACGCCGGAGGAGACGCTCACGAAATTGAGCGGTTCCTGTCGCGATTCCGCGTGGCTGCTCGTGCAATTGATGCGTCACTTTGGTTTGGCCGCGCGCTTTGTCAGCGGTTATTTGATCCAGCTCAAGCCCGACGTAAAATCACTCGACGGCCCGAGCGGCGCGGAAAAAGATTTCACGGACCTGCATGCGTGGACGGAAGTTTATCTGCCCGGCGCCGGCTGGATCGGGCTTGATCCCACGTCCGGTCTGCTGGCGGGCGAAGGTCACATTCCGCTCGCCTGCACGCCCGATCCTTCCAGCGCCGCGCCCATCAGCGGCGGCGTGGACGAGTGCGAAACCGAATTCGAATTCGACATGACGGTGAAGCGCGTTTACGAATCGCCGCGCGTCACCAAGCCATACACGGAAGAACAATGGGACGCGATCAAGAAGCTCGGTCACGCGATTGACGTGGATTTGAAAAAAGACGACGTGCGTCTCACGATGGGCGGCGAGCCGACATTCGTTTCCGTGGACGATCCCGACGGTCCCGAATGGAATTTCACCGCCGTCTCGAAGAAAAAAAGAATTTTGTCCGGCGAGCTCATCAAGCGTTTGCGAAACAAATTCGCGCCCGGTGCGCTGCTTCATTACGGCCAGGGCAAATGGTATCCCGGCGAACCGCTGCCGCGTTACGCGCTTGCCGCGTATTGGCGCAAAGACGGCGTGCCAGTTTGGAAAGACGATTCGCTCATCGCGGACGAATCAAAAAATTACGGCCACGGCCCGAAGGAAGCCAAAGCGCTGGCGGAACGACTCGCGAAAACGATTGGCGTGAAGCCGGAGCATCTGATTCCCGCCTACGAAGACGCCTTTTATTATTCGTGGAAGGAACGGCGTTTTCCGTCGAACATCACGCCGGAAAAATCCAATCTCAAAGACAAGCAAGAACGCGAACGCATCGCGCGGATTTTCCAACAGGGGCTTGGCTCGGTCGTCGGCTACACCTTGCCGATTAAGCGGGCGTGGATTGGCAACGAGCAAGGCTGGGTTTCCGGCTCCTGGTTTTTGCGCGATGACGACACGCTCTGGTTGATCCCCGGTGATTCGGCAATGGGTCTTCGCCTGCCGCTGGATTCCGTGCCGTGGGTGGCAGAAAAAGATTTTCCGTGGCTGCGCGTGCAAGATCCGTCGCAACCCGATTTGCCGGAGCTGCCGAAAGAATTTCCGTATCGCCGCCAAGTCGTGGCCCGTCGCGATGCGCCGTTGCCGCCCGGTTATGGCCCTGGCCAGCGCGCGCAAAAACTTGGCAAGCTCGAAGAGAAACCGGAACTGAAACCGGACGAAGATCCGAATCGTCGGCCCGCGCCGGGCGAATCCGCGCCGTGGATCATCCGCACCGCACTCTGTGTCGAGCCGCGCGATGGAAGACTGCACGTTTTCATGCCGCCGGTGGAGAAGACGGAAGATTATCTCGATCTCATCGCGGGCATTGAATTGACCGCGCACGAAACCGGATTACCCGTGGTCATCGAAGGCGAAACGCCGCCCAAAGATCCGCGCTTAAACAAGCTCGCCGTCACGCCCGACCCCGGCGTGATCGAGGTGAACATGCACCCGAGCAAGACGTGGGAAGAACTCGTCGAGCGCACGACAGTGCTTTACGAGGAAGCGCGTCAGACGCGTCTCGGCACGGAAAAATTCATGGTGGATGGCCGCCACACCGGCACCGGTGGTGGTAATCACATCATCATCGGCGGCGAAACGCCGACCGATTCGCCCGTGCTGCGCCGGCCCGATTTACTGCGCTCGCTGCTGACGTATTGGCAGAATCATCCGTCGTTGAGCTGGCTGTTCAGCGGCTTGTTTATTGGTCCGACGTCGCAAGCGCCGCGCATTGACGAGGCGCGCAACGACGCGCTTTACGAACTCGATGTCGCGTTCAAAGAGATGGACAAGCAGGTCAGCCAATTCGGCCAGACGCCGCCGTGGTTGGTGGATCGCTTGTTCCGAAATCTGCTGATTGATTCCAGCGGCAACACGCATCGCGCGGAATTTTCCATTGATAAGCTTTACGCGCCGGAAAGCAGCACGGGGCGTCTCGGCCTCGTGGAGATGCGCGCGTTTGAAATGCCGCCGCATGCCGAGATGAGCCTCGCGCAACATCTGTTGCTGCGCGGCCTCGTCTCGAAATTTTGGAAGGTGCCTTACAAAAACGAACTCGTGCGCTGGGGAACGGACATTCACGATCGCTGGATGCTGCCGCATTTTTGCGAAACGGATTTCAAGGATGTCATCAACGATCTGCGCGAGTCCGGCTATCCGTTCCAAGCAGAATGGTTCGCGCCGCATTTTGAATTTCGCTTTCCGCGCATCGGCGATCTGGAGCAACGCGATTTGCAGATCGAACTCCGCACCGCGCTCGAACCGTGGCACGTTCTCGGCGAAGAACCCGGCGGCGGCGGCACGGTGCGTTACGTGGACAGCTCAGTGGAACGTTTGCAGATCAAGGCGCGCGGCCTAGCGGGCGATCGCTTCGCCATCACCTGCAATGGCCACAAAGTCCCGCTGCATCCGACCGGCACGAACGGCGAAGGCGTGGCCGGCGTGCGTTATCGCGCATGGCAACCGCCGACGTGTTTGCAACCAACCATCAAATCCCACGCACCGTTGCGCTTCGATCTTTACGACACCTGGAACCAGCGTTCGCTCGGCGGCTGCACTTACAACGTCGCGCATCCCGGCGGTCGCAGTTACGACACGTTCCCGGTGAATTCTTACGAAGCCGAATCGCGTCGGCTGGCGCGGTTTTTCCGTCACGGCCATCAACAAGGCAAGTTCACGCCGCCGGTGGAAACCTTGAACGGCGACTTTCCGTTCACGCTGGATTTGCGTAATGTCTGACACGGATCATAAACAAGCCCGACCTGACCGACCGCCGATGACGCAATCGCAATCCCAATCCGCGACAAATGACACCAGCTCCGCCAAAAATGCGATGCCGGATAATTTGCTGTCTGGCTATCAGCGCAGCGCGGGCGCGTTTGATGAACTTCTCGCCGGCGATGGTAAAATTTTTCCGCACTACGAAAAGCTGCTGGGTGAGCTGGAGGAATTTGGCCCGGCGGAATTGTCGCGCCGGGCGGACGCTTGCCAGCGATTTGTCCATGAGCACGGCATCACTTACAACGTGTATGGCGATCCGCGCGGCATGGAACGCCCGTGGCAGCTCGACCCGATTCCATTCGTCATCGCGCCCGAAGAATGGCAGCAACTCGAAACCGGTTTGATCCAGCGCGCGTCGTTACTGAATCAAATTCTCGCCGACTGCTACGGTGCGCAGGATTTGATCCGTTCACGCTGGCTATCGCCTGCATTGGTTTTCGGCCAGCCGGATTTTTTGCGTCCGTGCCACGGCATCAAAGTGCCCGGCGACACCTTCCTGCATTTCTACGCCGCCGATTTGTCGCGCTCGCCGGACGGACGCTGGTGGGTCGTCTCCGACCGCACGCAGATTCCCACCGGCGCAGGCTACGCGTTGGCGAATCGCCTTGTCACCTCGCGCATTTTGCCCGAACCGTTCCGCGACAATCACGTTCATCGCCTCGCGGGATTTTTTCTTGCCGCGCAAAACGCACTCGCCCAACTCGCGCCACGTCAGGCCGAGCGCGCCCGTGTGGTGATGCTCACGCCCGGCCCGCACAATGAAACGTATTTCGAGCAGGCGTATCTGGCGCGCTACCTCGGCTATATGCTGGTCGAAGGACAGGATTTGACCGTGCGCGACAATCACGTTTTTCTCAAAACCTTGAGCGGCCTTGAACGCGTGGATGTGATTCTCCGCCGTGTGGACGACGATTTTTGTGATCCGCTGGAGCTGATAAATAATTCCATCCTCGGCGTGCCCGGCCTCGTGGAAGCCGTGCGCGCGGGCAATGTCGTCATGGCGAACGCTCTTGGCAGCGGCCTCGTGCAAAGCCCGGC
>CAIKKJ010000148.1 GCA_903827955.1 uncultured Verrucomicrobia subdivision 3 bacterium | reverse complement strand
CTCCGCAAAAAATCCGTCGAGTTGGTGAAGTGCGAGACCAACGACCTCGAAGTTCCCGCCAACGCCGACTTCGTCATCGAAGGCTACATTGACCCGACCGAGCCGCTGCGCGACGAAGGGCCATTCGGCGATCACACCGGCTATTACACGTTGCCCGAGCCGTATCCGGTGTTTCACGTCACGGCCATCACGCATCGCAAGGACGCGGTTTATCCCTGCACCATTGTCGGCATTCCGCCGATGGAGGATTTTTATATCGGCGGCGCGAGCGTGAAATTGTTCCTGCCGATCTTCAAGATGAATTTCCCGGAGATCGTGGATATCGCGCTGCCGGCGGAAGGCGTGTTCCACAACCTCGTGTTCGTCAGCATCAAGAAGACCTACCCGATGCAGGCCTACAAGATCATGCACGGCCTCTGGGGCATGGGGCAGATGATGTTCACGAAATACATCGTGGTGGTGGACGCCGGCGTGAACGTCCACAACACCAGCGAAGTGCTGTTTCATCTCACCGCCAACACCGATCCGCAGCGCGACAGCATCTTCACCAAAGGCCCGTCCGACGTGCTCGACCACGCGACAAGCGAAATCGCCAGCGGCAGCAAGCTGGGCATTGACGCGACGAAGAAAATTCCCGGCGAAGGTTTCAAACGCGCCTGGCCGCCGCTCATCAAGATGGATGAAACCGTGAAGGCGAAGGTGGAAAGCATTTTGAAGGGCAAAGTCTAAACCCTGATTTACATGAGCCGGCAATCTTCCGTGAACAAGCTGCCGGACTCCTTCTCCCCCTCGGGGGAGAAGGCTGGGATGAGGGGGCGCCCACCGCAATACGGCCAGCACCGCACGCGCACGGCGGCAGCCCGCAACTTCGCGCGCCAGCTACGAGAAAAATCCACCGCTGCCGAGAAACGCCTGTGGCGTTTGCTCCGCGACCGGCGTTTCAACGAATTCAAATTCCGCCGTCAATACGCCTGCGGCAGCTACTTTTTGGATTTCTACTGCGCCACCGCAAAGCTGGCGGTGGAACTCGATGGCGGCGGACACGGCTTTCCCGACCAGCGCGCCAAAGATGAAAAGCGAAATAAATTTCTCGCGGCCAAGGGAATCCAAGTGCTGCGCTTTTGGAATCATCAAATGGGCGGTGAACTTGAATCCATTCGGTTTGAGATTTGGCACACGCTGATGAAACGGACGGGACGTGAAGCGGAGATTGCCGGTTATTTGCCCAAGCCGCCCCCTCATCCTGACCTTCTCCCCCGAGGGGGAGAAGGAAACCGCGCTCGGTGATGATGGCGCGCGTTAGAATTTTCTCCTCGCTTGAGTGGAAAGGATCAAAAGTGGCTGCGGATCTTTGCCGAAGGTTCCCTAGCCCCACGCCAACCCGCACAACCCAACCTTCAGCGGCGGGCCTTGTGGTGGGTGACGGCTTTGTTGAAGGTGCGATGGGCCACGCGATCGCTTTTGCGGCGTTTCTGCCAACCGGCTTGATCTTCAGCTTCACGCAGGTGGCCGATTTCAAGCTGGAGTTTCACAAAGCTTTCATGCCGTTCGCGCGCGAGTGTGCCGGCGGCGACGGCGGCGAGCACGGCGCAATCTTTCTCCTGCGTATGCGTGCAATCGCGAAAATGGCAGCCCGCCGCGAGCGTTTCGATTTCGGGAAACGATTCTCGCGCCCCTTCGCTCGCGCCCCAGAGGTAAAATTCCCGCATGCCGGGCGTGTCAATGACCACGCCGCCGTTCGGCAAAAAAATCATCTCGCGCCACGAAGTCGTGTGCCGGCCTTTGGAATCCTGCGTGCGAACTTCAATCGTCGGCATCAAATCTTCACCGTAAAGCTGATTGATGAGGCTGGATTTGCCGACGCCAGAAGTGCCGATAAAGGCGACGGTTTCGCCCTTCTTGATTTGTGCGGAAAGTTTTTTCATGCCGCGCCCGGTGAGCGCGCAGACGGCGAGCACCAGCGCATCACCCGCCGCTTGCGTGGCTTCGGCGAGCTTGGCGTCGAGGTCGTTGCACAAATCAATTTTATTGAGCAACACCACCGGCCGTGCACCGCTTTCACGACCCATGACCAACATGCGTTCCAGTCGCGCAGCGTTGAAGGTCGGGTCGGCGGCGGTGACGAGAAAAACGGTTTCAATATTCGTCGCAAGAATTTGCGCGGCGGTATTGCGGCCGCTGGTCTTGCGGGTGATTTGCGTGGAGCGCGGCAGGATGGCTTGGATGGCGGCCTTCTCCTCATTCGGCACAAGCTTGATGGCCACCCAGTCGCCGACCTTGGGCAGTTTCGCGTGGTCGCGCCGCGTTTCGTGGATAAATTTGCCGGTGACTTGCGCGGTGAGTTCCGCCTCCGCCGTCCAGACGCGGTAGAAATGTTTGTCCTCCACCGCGACGCGCGCCGGGATAAAACCTTTGGCGAGATGCGGCGCGAACTGTTCGTCGCGCGCGGCGTTCCAGCCCAGCTTGGTCAGGCCCATAGGCGGCGGGTTTGAGAAATGCTCGGCATGACTGAAGCGTAGCCGGTGCGGGGCGCGCCATCAACGTGCGAATCAGCCGCGCAAGCAGCTTGAATTTTTCCCAGCCGGGTATATTTTGCGGCGCGCTCATTTTATCATGTCGCATTCCAGCCATAGTTCCGCCAAGTCTGCCGTCGCCAAGCGACCGGTGGTTTTCAGCAAAATTTTCCGGTGGCAGACCGAGCAACCCGGCCCGCAGCCGGTTTCGGTGGCCATCGTCGGCTCGTTCAACGGCTGGCAGAAGACGCCGTTAAAATTTGATCGGGTCAACCGTGTCTGGCAACTCGCGCTGCACGACATTCCCGGCAACTGCACGCACAACTACATGCTGCTGGTGAACGGCAAGCCGGCGAACGATAAAAATTCCGACGGCCTGGCGGTGCCGCATACGGACGAAGAAAAACAATTTGCGCTGACGACACAGCGCGGTCCGCGCGTGTTCGTGCTGTTCAGCCAGACCAAGTAGTCCGGCCGCGCGGGAAACTTTTCACACACCGATCTGCTTTTGGATCGCGCCGCAGATTTGGTGCGACCATTTTTCCAAAGCTTTCTGGTCGCGGCCTTCCACCAGCAACCGCACTTTTGGCTCGGTGCCGGAGTAGCGCAGCAGCAAACGTCCGCCTTGCGCGGCCAGATCTTTTTCCGCCGCGGCTACGAGCAAATTCACGTCGGCGAGGTCTTCGAATGGTTTTTTCTCGCGCACTTTCACGTTCGTCACGAGCTGCGGAAAACGCGTCCAACATTTCGCGAGCTTGGAAAGCGGCGTGTCCTTGGCCTTCATGATGCGGAGGATTTGTAGCGCGGCCACGAGGCCGTCGCCCGTCGTCGCGAAGTCGCGGAAAATCAGATGGCCGCTCTGCTCGCCACCGAAGTTGAAATCGTTCCGTAGCATTTCATCAATGACATTTTTGTCGCCCACGTTGGTGCGAAGCATCGTGCCGCCGGCTTTTTTGATGGCGACTTCTAGGCCGGCATTGCTCATCACGGTGCTGACTAACGTTTTTCCGGCCAGCGAAAATTCCGCGAGCATTTCCAACGCGGCGATGGCCATGATATCGTCGCCATCGATCAACGTGCCATGTTCATCGCACAGCAACACGCGGTCGGCATCGCCGTCGTGTGCGATGCCGATGTGCGCGCCGTGTTCAACGACTTTTTTGCACATGGCCTCCGGGTGCATCGAGCCACAGTCGCGGTTGATGTTCGTGCCGTCGGGCCGGTCGCCATAGACGATGACTTCCGCGCCGAGTTCACGCAGGACACAGGGCGAGGACTTGTAAGCCGCGCCGTGGCCGCAGTCCAAAACAATCTTCATTCCCTCAAGCGTCTGGCCTTTCGGAAAACTCGCCTTGGCATATTCGATGTAGCGGCCGAGCGCGTCATCAATGCGCACGGCCTTGCCGATGTGCTCGGCGCTGGGGCGGATTTTTTCCACCTCGCCGGTGAAGACGAGTTTTTCAATCTGCGACTCGACAGTGTCATCGAGCTTGTAGCCGTCCGCGCGGAAAAATTTAATGCCGTTGTCCGTATAAGGATTGTGCGAGGCGGTGATGACGATGCCGGCATCTGCGCGCAAACTCCGCGTGACGTAGGCCACGCCCGGCGTTGGCAGCGGCCCGATGAAGATGACGTCCACGCCCATCGAAAGGATGCCGGAGCTGATGGCGTTCTCCAGCATGTAGCCGGAGAGGCGCGTATCTTTGCCAATGACGATGCGGTGTTTGCCGCGTCCGCGCGATTCACGTTCAAGATTTTTGAAGACGTGCGCGGCGGCGCGGCCAAGCTTCAAAGCAGTCTCGGCGGTGACCGGCTCGACATTCGCAGTGCCGCGAACGCCGTCGGTTCCAAATATTTTCTTCGGGTGGCTCATGGTTTTTTTTCCGGCACGGCGGGGACGATGACCAGCACTTTGTCCGGTTCGATGCTGGTGACAGCCACGCTCGACGGCGGAGAAATTTCCACGGGCACAAGCTGGCCGTGCGTGAGCGCGGCGACACCGACGCTGACCGTGGCGTGCAACTGGTCGGCCTGCAGCGTATTCATCGCCGAGGCTGGACCGGTGACGGTGACTTTGACGGACAGCGGCGCGACGTGAAACGCGCGAACATCGGCCACCGCCGAGACGACGGTGATGGGCAGATTGTCGTAGGTGACTGTGCGCACATTCGCATCTGGTAACGTCATGATGGACTCATGCAAGATGCGGTTGACCGTGAGCCAGATCGCCGCTGCGAGAAACAGCGAAAACAATTTCCAGCCGAGGTCTTTGAAAAACAGGTCGCGCATCGGTAAAATTATTTTACGTTTGGCTTGGCCTGCGGGCGAGGCTCATGTTTGATGATGACGGCCGGGCCGCTCGAAAGATAAGGCTGGTTGAACTTCACGCGCAGCCAACGCACCAGGCCGGCGGCCTTGGCCGGCCGCAGAATCACCGAGGTCATGAACGCGCGCAATTCCTCGAGCGTCACGCCGCGCACGAGCTGGCCTTTGTGGGCGTAGGACATTGTGCCGGTCTCCTCAGACACGACCACGATGACCGCGTCCGTCTCCTCGCTCAAGCCAATCGCCGCGCGATGGCGCGTGCCGAGTGACTTGTTCAAATCACCGCGCTGTGTCAGCGGGAAAATACACGCCGCGTAGGCGATGCGGTCGCCTTTGATGATCACGCCGCCATCATGCACCGCGTTGTTCGGAAAAAAAATCGTCTCCAGCATTTCCGGCGTGACGTCGCAATCCACCTTGATGCCGGACTCCACCGCTTCCTGCAATTGAATGGATTGCTCGATGGCGATGAGTGCGCCGATGCGCACATCGGCAAGGCGTTCGCAGGTTTCGATGACGACCTCGATGCTCTCGCGCTTTTCGCTGTTACTGGCAAAAAGCGGAAGGTTGCCCAATTCGCCCAGCATCCGGCGGATTTCCGGCTGAAAGATTACGACTGCGCCGATGGCGATGAACACGGATGCACTGCCGAGAATCCAGCGCAATACTTGGAGATTCAAAATGGTCGTTACCGCCGTGAGCGCCAGCAGCACGATGACAAAGCCGATGACCACCGGCCAGCCGCGCGTGCCGCGCACGAACTTGAACGCAAAATAAATCAGCACCGCGAGGATTAAAATCTCCAGCGCGGGACGCCATGAATCGGCGATGTGAAACTGTTCGGGCATTTTATTTCCGGCTCAAAACGGCCTCGGCGAGGCGCACGGCCTGCACGGTTTCGGCGACGTCGTGGGTGCGAATAATTTGCACGCCATCGGCCACCGCCAGAGTCGCGCAGGCGAGCGAAGCTGGCAAGCGTTCATTGAGTTTTGCGCCACAAAATTTTTCGATGAACGACTTCCGCGAGACGCCAAGCAGCAAAGGTCTTTTTAATTTTCCAAAACTTTTCATCCCGGCCAGCAACTGCAAATTCTGTTCCAAGGTCTTGCCAAAGCCGATGCCGGGGTCGAACACCACTTGGTCAGCGGAAAGGCCGGCAGCGTTCAATTTTTTCAGCCGCTCGCGGAAAAACTTTTCCACTTCGCGGACGACGATTTGATAACGTGGATTTTTTTGCATCGTCTGCGGCGTGCCTTGCGCGTGCATACAGATGTAGCCGGCGCGGAACTCGGCGACGATTTTCCACATCGCCGCGGCGCTGCGATTGGCCGCGACATCATTGACGATGCTCGCGCCTGCCGCGAGCGCGGCGCGGGCGACGGCGGGCTTCATCGTGTCAATCGAGAGAAGAATTTTTTTGGTGGGGCTCGACGGAATCTCGTCCCACCGGATTGCGGCGAGCTTTTCGATGACGGGGATGACGCGGCGCAATTCTTCCTTTTCGGAAACCGGTTGGGCGCCAGGCCGCGTGGATTCGCCGCCGATGTCCAAAATTTCCGCGCCTTGGGTGACAAGTTCCAAAGCGTGTTTTACGGCGGCGTTCGTGGTGGCAAATTTTCCGCCGTCGGAAAAGGAATCCGGCGTGACGTTGACGATGCCCATGACGAGCGCCGGGCGCGGAAAACGGTATTCAAATTGGCGGGCACGGAAAAGCATTTCTCAGCGCCAGCTTACGGGCGAACGAGCGCCTCTGCCAAGTCAGACCTTCGTTTTGAAATACGCAATCGTATCCGTCAGGCCATCCGCGAGCTTCACTTTCGGCTCCCACTTCAAAAGTTTTTTGGCCTTGGCAATGTCGGGCTTGCGCTGTTTCGGATCATCTTGCGGCAAGGGGCGGAAAACAATTTTACTCTTGGACTTGGTGGCTTTGATGATCTGCTCGGCGAACTGGAGCATGGTCATTTCCGTCGGATTGCCGATGTTCACGGGCAAATCGTAGTTGCTCATCATCAGACGATAAATGCCTTCAATCAAATCCGCGTAGTAACAGAAGCTGCGCGTCTGTGTGCCTTTGCCGAAGATGGTGATGGGCTTGTTGGTGAGCGCTTGGCTGACGAAGGCGGGGACGACGCGGCCGTCGTTGATTCTCATGCGCGGGCCGTAGGTGTTGAAGATTCTCACGATCCGCGTCTCGACATTGTGCTCACGGTGATAGGCCATGGTCATCGCCTCGGCGAAACGCTTGGCCTCGTCATAGCAGCCGCGCGGGCCGATGGTGCTGACGTTGCCCCAGTATTCTTCTGTCTGCGGATGCACCAGCGGGTCGCCGTAAACTTCCGAAGTGGAGGCGATCAGAAAACGCGCGCCTTTGTTCATCGCGAGGCCGAGCGCCTTGTGCGTGCCGAGCGAACTGACTTTGAGCGTTTGAATGGGAATTTTCAGATAGTCAATCGGGCTGGCGGGCGAGGCGAAGTGCCAGACGTAATCCACCGGGCCATCGAGAAAAATAAATTCCGTGACGTCCTGCTCGATGAAGCGGAAATTTTTGTTGCCCGCGAGGTGGTTGAGGTTGGCGACGCTGCCGGTGACGAAATTATCGATGCCGATAACTTTGTGGCCGCGCGATAAAAGCAGGTCGGTGAGGTGCGAGCCGAGAAAGCCGGCGGCACCGGTGACGACGGAGGTGGGCGATTTTTTTTTCAAGGTGTTGGGAGATTTATTTTTGAACCGTTTCATTTCGCACCCGTGCCGCGAAACACGGCGGGCACGGTGCGGATGAGAATTGCGAGGTCAAGCCAGATGGACCAGTTGTCAATGTATTCGAGGTCGAGGCGCACCCATTCCTTGAAGTCGGAAATCGAGTTGCGACCCTGAACTTGCCAGATGCAGGTGAGGCCGGGCTTGACGCTCAAGCGGCGGCGATGCGCGAGGTCGTTAAAGCGCTTCACTTCATCCACCGGCAGCGGCCGCGGGCCGACGAGGCTCATTTCGCCGCGCAAAACATTGAAGAGCTGCGGCAGTTCGTCGAGGCTGTATTTGCGGAGGAATTTTCCAAGCGACGTGATGCGCGGGTCGTTGGTAACCTTGAAAACGGGGCCGGTCATCTCGTTCATGGCGGCGAGCTCGTGCTTGAACTGCTCGGCGTTGGTCTGCATGGTGCGGAATTTGAAGATGGAGAACGGCGAGCCGTTGAGGCCGGAGCGTTGCTGGCGGAAAAACACGGGGCCGGGCGAAGTCAGCTTGATGAGCAGCGCGATGAACAGCATCGGCAGCGCGGCACAAACCAGCATGAGGCTGGCGCCCACGAAATCCAGCAGCAGCTTGGCGAGCATTTGCCAGGAGGTTTCCGGCGTGGTGCGGAAGACGAGCAACGGGCTGCCGAACATTTCATCGAAGCTGGCGCGCGCAATCTGCGTGGCGAAAAAATCCGCGACCAGCCAGGCTTCGACGCCTTCGGTCTCGCAAAGTTGGATGACGCTCTCGACGCGTTCGAGCTGGATGTGGCGGGTGCTGACCAGCACGCCGCTGATGGAATGTTCGTGCAACAGCTCGATGAGCTGGGCGGGCGCGGCCTCGGGCAGGTTGAATTCGGCGGCGACCTCCAGGCTGTTGGCCGCTTGGTTTTGCACCATGCCACGGAGCCGGGCGATTTCGGACGGGGTGCCGGCGATGACGATGCGGCGTTTGTATTGCGCCTTGGCCAGGCGGCTGCGGAGAACGACGCGGAGAATTTCCTCTTTTGCCCAAACGAGAATGAAACTGATGATACCAAAGAAAGCCATCGTGCCGCGCGGTGTGTCGTTGGCGGACTTGAACATGAAGAGCAGCAGCACCAAGCCGATGGACAGAATGAAGCAGCCTTTGAGCAGCGGCCAGAACATCGCGCTGCGCGCGCTCAACAGCGGGCGGCTGTAAAATCCCTGCGACTCCAGCACCAGCGGCGCGGCGGGGACGAGCGCAAAATACAACCACACCACGCGGCTGAAGGAATCCACGCCGATGACTTCGAGGTTGAGCCAGTCGCAAAAGGTTTCATTGCCGCGCAGCACGAACGCCAGCCAGAAGCTGGTCGCAAAGACGCAGGCATCGGTCAATTGATGTATCTGCGTCCGAAATTGTCGGTCACGTTGCAGCATGGGCAGTCAATGTTCTTCTGATTCAGACAACGGCAGCCTTGTTTCCATTCATTTGCCAGTGCGCGGGACAAGTTGGAACTCCGGCACGGTGCTGGCAATCAATTTTTTCAGGCGTTCATACGTCGCGTCTTCCTGGCCGGGCAGGCAGGGCGCAAAAACGGAGATGTAAGCCCAACGTTCCAGCACGCCGTGCAGCAACAGGTCGCGCGGCATCCACCAGCCCATCCACAATTTTGAATCGGCGGTGTAGTGTTCGCCATCCACATACCAATAAATGTAAAGTCCCCGGATCGCCTGCACTTTGCCGTCCGGCCCCGCCACTTGCTTGGTTGAGAGGAGTTTGTTGACCGGCAGGTCATACGCGATGGGTTGCTCCAAATGGATCTTTTCCACGGTCGAGTGCAAATTGTCAATCACCCAGCCCTGGCCAGTCATGCAGATATATGGCGAGTGAATGCTCGTGCGGTCGCTGCCCATCAACACCGTGGTTATCTGTGCCCAAAAATCGTCCGTCCCTTTGTAAAGCCGGCAGCGGAAGCTGGAATCTTTCGGCAGTTGCAGCAAAACCTTTTCCGAGTTCGTCAAAATTTCCGAAGTGTAGCCCGGCGCGGAATCGGGCATGAGAATTTCCAGGTTTTTGCTGCCGGCAATGGGTCGTGTCTTCACGCCCGGCGCACCGAGATGCTGATTGGCCTTCATGTGCAACAGCAACAGTGCCGTCGCGGCCATCAAGGCCAGCACCAGTCCGCCAAAGAATGCTTGGGAACGATTCATGGCTGCGGCTCCTTCAATCCTGTTTTTTCCAGCCAGCGTCCCAGCAGATACACGCAGCCGATCGCCACGGCGAACGTGATGAAGCCGGCGTTTGTCTCCACCGCCTTGCCGGCGCTTTGGCCGCCGACTTCGGCGACCATGATGGTGAAGCACAGACGCGCGACGTTGCCGAGAATGGCCAGCGGAAAAGCCGAACCAATCATCACCGCGCGTTTCCACGGCGATTTGAAATTGATGAAGCCATAAATCGTCGTCAACGCCAGCAGCGCCGTCAGGCTGCGAATGCCGCTGCACGCCGCCGCCACCTCGTAGCCAAACGTGTGCTCTGAATCCAACAGTTGCGTGCCGTCACGCACCAAGTCTGGCGCCAGCCCAAGATGCGCGATGTGCTCCACAATCCATGAAACCATCAGGCGCATCCGCAACGTCAACCAATCCGTTCCACCCGGCGGAATGCAGAATGCCAGCAGGAAAATCGGAAACCAACTCGCGCGCAGCCAATGCCGCCCCCACGCCAGACCGGTCAATCCATAAAGCCCGATAAAAAATCCGATCAGCGAAAGGCGCGGCTGCTGCACGACGTAGCCGAGCAGGTGCGCTAGCAATCCGGCGGCGACCAATAAAATTCCCGGCCACCACAATTGCAGCGGCTGCGCGACCAGTTCCTGACGTTTCCACCAGAACAGGCCGAGGATCGCGAATGGCATGAACAATCCATATTGGCCGTCGCCAATCGGCGAGGTGTAGGTGTCGAACGCCCACGCAAAAATTGAATTCGAGTCAAGGTAGCCAAAAGTGGAATTGCCGAGGAGCGTGAACACCGCGACCCAGACGGCGGCCAGCGCGAAGAAAAAAAGTTTGTTCGGCAGCTTGCGCCATTCATCCGCACAGCGTCCGGCCAGCAGTGTCACGCCGGCCAGCACCGCGCCACCAAACCAGAGCACGGGCCACGGCGAGCCGCGAAAATCCGGGCTCGTCTCATAAAAACCAAACGCCACCAGCGCGAGCAACGGGATTTCGCGGGGCCAGATGAGGCCCAGTAACGGCGGCGTATTTTTAGTTTCGGCGGACACGGGTGTAAATTTGCAGCCTTGAGATAGCGGAATGGCGCGGATTGCTCAAACAAAAATGCCGACCATCGCACAAATATGTTTTGACACGCCGGCCGGTTCCGGTGCGTCACCGCGGGAATTTTTTCAGCCCGGTTTTCTGGAGCAAAAAAAACAGCACAAATAATGGGTTGTTGCGCAAATATCTTTTCCACAACCGGCGCGGCTCGCTGCACAGGCGATAAAACCATTCCAGTCCGCTGCGCTGCATCCAGCGCGGCGCCTGCGACACGCGGCCGCTGTGAAAATCAAACGCCGCGCCCACACCGACCATCAACGTTGCGTCCAACTGCGGCAAAAATTCCGCCATGAATTTTTCCTGCTTGGGCGTGCTCAAGCCCACCCAGAAAAAATCCGGGCGCGTGACGGAAACTTTTTCCTGCAAGGCTTTCAACTCTGCTTCGTTGAGCGCGCGGAACGGCGGCGTGTAAGTGCCGACGACTTGCAGCTTGGGAAATTTATTTTTTAATTTTTGCGCCAGCAGCTCCGCCACGCCGTCCGCGCCACCGTAGAAAAAATGCTTCGCACCGCTCGTCTCGCTCCACGCGCAAACGTCCAGCATCAAATCGGGGCCGTAGACGCGGCGCATTTCCGCATGGCCATCCAGCCTGCCCGCCCAGACCATTGGCATGCCGTCCGGCGTGCAGAGGAACGCGTCGTTGAGAATTTTTTTGAAGGCGGCGTCAGCCTGCGCTTCCATCACGCCGTGCACGCCGGTTACGCAGATGTAGCCCTTGCGCCGTTCGCGCACGGCGGTGGCGATGGCCTCCAGCGCGCTCGACAAGTTGAGCACACTGATGCCGACCCCGAGGACGTTAACGCGGTTAGTCATTTACGATTGGTGATTGGCGAATTACGATTTCAAAATTCAAACGGCACGTAAATCGTAAATCATCCGCCGGAAATCAGAAATGAAATTGCTCGTCTTTGCCCACACGCCGCCGCCGCACCACGGCCAGAGCTACATGGTGCAGCTGATGCTCGAGGGTTTCGGCGGCGACGCGCGCCGAAAAACGCCCAGCCCGCCGAACCCGCACGGCGTCGAGTGCTACCACGTCAACGCCCGCTTTTCGCGCGGCCTGTCGGACATCGGCGAATTCCAGGGCGCAAAAATTTTTCTCATCTTCTGGTTTTGCCTGCAGGCGCTGTGGCTTCGCTTCCGGCACGGCGTGAAAAATTTCTATTACGTTCCCGCGCCCGGCAAACGCGTGGCGCTGTATCGCGACTGGCTGGTCATGCTCCTCTGCCGACCGTTTTTTGAGAACGTGATCTTGCACTGGCACGCAGCCGGCCTCGCCAAATGGCTGGAAACCGAGACGACCATCGGCGCGCGCACCGCCACGTGGCGCTGTTTCCGCCCGGTCAACTTGAGCATCGTCCTCTCCCGCTACAACCTGGCGGACGCGCAGAAGCTGTTATCGCACCAGATTGTCGTCGTCAACAACGGCATTCCCGACCCGTGTCCGGATTTTGAAACGTCCGTGCTGCCGCGCCGCCGCGAACGCTTTGAACTGCGCCGGAAAATTTTCGCTGGCGAAATCCCCGCCGCGTCGATGACGGTGAACGTCCTATTCCTCGCGCATTGCACGCGAGAAAAAGGTCTGTTCGCCGCCGCCGAGGCCGTGCTGCGCGCCAACCGGACGCTCGCCGCGCGGCAACTGCCCGTGCGGCTGAAGCTGGTCGCCGCCGGCAATTTTGTGACCGAGGAGGAAAAGGCCGCGTTCAATCAGCTGGCCGCCGGCCGCGAATTCGCCGCGACGGTGCAGCATGCGGGCTTCGTGAGCGGCGAACGCAAGGCCGAGCTTTACCGCGAGGCGGATTTATTTTTGTTTCCCACGCAATATCTTGGCGAAAACCAGCCGGTGAATTTGATCGAGGCGATGGCGTTCGGCCTGCCCATCGTCACCACGCGCTGGCGGTCATTGCCGGAAATGCTGCCGGCCCACCAGCCCGGCCTCGTCGCCGACCAGGATCCGGGTGAGATCGCCGCCGCGATTTTGAAGGTGCTCGCCGAGCAGAGCGGCGAACAGGTGCGTGAGCATTTCCAGAAATGGTTCACGCTCGAACATCATCTCATCAGCCTCGCCGCCGCTGTCCGCAGCGTGGAATAGGTTTACGACTGATGATTTCCGTTTTAGGATTTGCACCCATGTCACGGAAAGTGTGGCCATCGTATATCGTCCATCGCCCATGAAAATCGGCCTGCTCCAGCTTAATTCGACCGTTGGCGATTTCACCGCCAACCGCGCGAAACTTTTGGCGGCTTACGCGCAGGCCGTGACGGGCGGCGCAGAATTTGTGCTCGCGCCGGAATTGTTCCTCTGCGGCTATCCGCCGCGCGATCTGCTGCAACGCGATGATTTCGTGGAAGCCAACCTCACCGCGCTCGCGGAAACCGCCGGCCAGATCGGCGCGGTGCCGTTGTGTGTTGGTTTTGTGGATCGCAATTCCGAGCGCCCCGGCCGCGCGCTCCGCAACTCCGCCGCCGTCTTGCAGCATGGCAAAATCATCTGGCGCACGACCAAAAGTTTGCTGCCGACTTATGATGTTTTTGACGAAGACCGCTATTTTGAACCGGCCAAAACCGTCGCGCCGTTTGAATTTGAAGGCCACAAGCTGGGCATCACGATTTGCGAAGACATCTGGAACGACGAAGATTTCTGGCCGGACCGGTTGTATCGCCGCGACCCGGTGAGCGAACTCATCGCGCAGGGTGCGGAAATGATTTTGAATTTGTCCGCCTCGCCGTGGTGCGACGGCAAGGAGCGCACGCGCCTCGAAATGCTTCGCCGCGTGGCGCGCGATGAAAAAATTCCGCTCGTGCAGGTCAATGCCATCGGCGCGAATGATGAATTGATTTTCGACGGCCACAGCGTCGCGTTGAATGCGCACGGTGAAACGCTGGCGATGGGCGGCGGATTCAAGGAAGACATTTTGGTGGTGGACCTGCTGGAAACCGGAAACCGGAAACCGGAAACCGGAAAAAAATTTCCGCCGCGCGAAGAACTTTTATTTTCTGCGCTCTCGCTCGGCATCCGTGATTACGTCCGCAAATGCGGTTTCAAATCGGTGTTGCTCGGTTTGAGCGGCGGCATTGATTCGGCGCTCATCGCTGTCATCGCGGCGGACGCGCTCGGCGCGGAAAATGTCTGGGGCGTGGCCATGCCGGCGCGCTATTCGAGCGAAGGCAGTTTGACCGATGCGGCGAAACTCGCCAAAAATTTGGGCATCCGTTACGATGTTTTGCCGATAGAGTCGTCGTTCCAATCCGTCGAGGCGCAGTTGCAGAATGTATTTGCGGGCACCAAGCCCAACGAGGCGGAGGAAAACATCCAGTCGCGGCTACGCGGCGTGACGTTGATGGCGCTCTCGAATAAATTTGGTGGGTTGGTGCTGACGACCGGCAACAAATCCGAGATGGCTGTGGGCTATTGCACACTTTATGGCGACATGAACGGCGCGCTCGCACCCATCGCCGATGTGCTGAAAACGGACGTTTATAAAATTGCGCGCTGGGTGAACCGCGAGCGCGAAATCATTCCGGCCGATTCCATCACCAAACCGCCGAGCGCGGAATTGCGACCCGGCCAGAAGGATCAGGACTCGCTGCCGCCGTATGAAATTTTGGATGCGATTCTTGATTTGTATGTCGTGAAAAATCTGGGCAAGGCGGAAATCATTTCGAGCGGATTCAACGCGGCGGTGGTCAATGACGTGGTGAACAAAATCAATTTCAGCGAATACAAACGGCGGCAGGCCCCGCCCGGCCTGAAAGTTTCGCCGCGCGCCTTCGGCATGGGCCGCCGCATCCCCATCGCACAAAAATTCAGGACGAAAAATTTGACAGCGTAATGACGTTTGCCCAGTCTTGGCGCGTCTAAATCAGAAGGAAAAAATTTAAAAACAATGCCGCTGAAGTTTTCCATCATCACGCCCAGCTTCCGCAATTCCGCGTGGCTCAAGCTCTGCATCGCGTCCGTGGCCGACCAGCGGCAGGATGTCGAACTGGAGCACATCGTGCAGGATTCCTGCTCGGACGACGGCACGGGCGACTGGCTACCGCAGGAAAAACGGGTCTCTGCATTCATCGAAAAAGATGCCGGGATGTATGACGCGGTGAACCGTGGCTACCGCCGCGCCACCGGCGATATCCTCGCGTATCTGAATTGCGACGAGCAATACCTGCCCGGCGCATTGAAAGCTGTGGAAGAATTCTTTGAGAAAAATCCGCACGTCGAAGTTCTCCTCGCCGGCAGCATCGTCACGGACGGCGATGGGAAATATATTTGCCATCGTCACTCGATGGTTCCGACGCTGAATCAAATCTGGTTTCGCTTTCCCACGCTGACGAGTTCAATTTTCATCCGCCGCAAAGTCATCGCCGAGCGCGGCATCTTCTTCAACACGAAATGGCGCGACCTCGGCGACTTGCACTGGATCATCGCGCTGTTGAAAAACAAAGTGCCGATGGCGGTGAGCGACGTCTTCACGTCCACGTTTGCCGACACCGGCGACAACATGAATCTCAAACCAAACGCCATCCGCGAAAAGTGCGAGACCGACAAGATGATTCCCGGCTGGGTGAAGTTGCTCAAGCCCTTGTGGATTTTGAATCACCGGCTACGCCGCCTGCAGCGCGGGCATTTCCGCCTCAAGCCGACGAGCTACGCGATTTACACCAAGGCCAATCCAGCGCAGCGCGTCATGTTCGACGTGCCCGCGCCGACCGCCGTGTGGTGGAACCGCATTTGACGCGGCATGAAGGTTCTGCTCTCCACCTATTCCTGTTTCCCCTGCCAGACCTCCGAGCCGGGCAACGCCTGGCGCGCCATCAATGAGGCGCTCAAAGAACACGAAGTTTGGGCCGTCATCGCCGATGCGCACCAATACCGCGAACTCACCGAACCGGTGCTCGCCAAAAATCCGCTGCCGAATTTTCACCCCGTATTTTTGAAACTGCCCGCGGCGCTGCAATGGCTGAGCGGCAACACCAAAACCACCGCCATCTATTATCATCTCTGGCAGCAACACCTGCGCCGCACCGTGCGCGAGCTGCATCGGAAAATTAATTTCGACCTCGTCCACCACGTCACCTACGGCCGCTACTGGACGCCGAGCGGACTGCGCGATTTAAACCTTCCGTTCATCTGGGGCCCGGTCGGCGCGGCGGAAACCCCGCCCCGCGAATTTGTCGCCGAACTGCCGTTGAAATATCGCCTCGCCGAAGCTGCCCGCGACGGCGCGCGCAATTTTTGCGAAAAAACCGCCGCCCTGCGCGCCACCGCCGCCGCCGCGACCATCGCCATCGGCGTGACACGCGAAAGTTGCGACGCGCTGAAACGGCTTGGCGCACGTCGCATCGAACAGATGCCGCAAATCGCGCTTACGGACAAAGACCTCGCCCAATTCTCCGCACTGCCCGGCCCGCCGCCCGGCCCGCTGCGCGCGATTTGCATCGGGCGGCACGTCCACTGGAAAGGATTCTATCTCGCCATCCGCGCCTTCGCGCAGTTCGCCAAAAACAATTCCGACGCGGAACTGTGGATCGTGAACGACGGTCCCTTCCGTCGCGAACTGGAAAAAACCGCCGCCAGCACAGGTGTTTCTGCGCGCGTGAAATTTTTCGGCACGCTGCCAAAATATGCCGACGTGCTGGAAAAGCTCGGCCAGTCGCACGTCCTGCTGCATCCCGCGCTGCACGAAGCCTTCGGCAATGTCTGCGCCGAGGCGCTCGCGGCCGGCCGGCCCGTCGGCTGCCTCGACATCGGCGGCCCGGCGTCACAGATCACGCCGGAGACCGGCTTCGCCGCACCCGCCACGAACCCTGCCGAGGCCGTCACCGCGCTCGCCAATTTTCTGGAAAAAATTGATCGCGACCGCGCACTGCTCGCACGGATGTCCGCCGCCGCGCGCACCCACGCCCGCGAAAAATTTTCCATGAACACCATTAATGCACGGATGCGACAGTTTTACGCCGAGGCCGTGGCGCGTGGTAAATGACCTGAAATGAAAATCGCGCTGATTTCAACCGTGTTCAACGAAGGCGAAGGCGTCTTCGCCTGGGCGGCGGCGTTGCGTGCCCAGACGCGGATGCCGGATGAATTTGTCATCGTGGACGGCGGCTCGACCGACGGCACGCCGGAGCGGTTGCAAAAAGCTTTTGCCGGCGGCGGTTTTCCCGTGCCCAAAATCATCGTCGAAAAATGCAACATCGCGCGCGGCCGCAACTTGGCGATTCAAAATTGCACCGCCGAAATCATCGCCGCCACGGACGCCGGCAGCTTCGCCGCGGCGGACTGGCTCGCGGAAATCACCCGGCCATTGCTCGCCGACGCCGCGCTGGACGTAGTAGGCGGCTGCTCGACGCCGCTCGTGGAAAATGATTTTCAACGCCTCTTGCTGCTGCTCGACGGGCCGGAGACCGCGCCGCGCACGCCGGCGGAAATCTTTCCTTCCTCGCGCAACACAGCCTTCCGGCGGTCCGCGTGGACGGCAGTCGGCGGTTATCCGGAATGGCTCACGCGCTGGGCGGAGGACGCGCTGTTCAATTTCCAGCTCCACGCGCTCGGCAAACATTACTTTTACAATCCCCGCGCCAGCGTGGCCTGGCCGGTGCGGCCGGATGCCAAAAGTTATTTTCAGATGTTGCGCAACTACGGCTACGGCGCGGCAGAGGCTCGGCTTTACGCGCCGTATTTCCGGCGGCGACTGCTCATCGCGCTCTGTCCGCCGCTGGTGCTGCTGTCGCGCTGGCGCACGCGGCACGCGGGATTTCGCTACCGGAAAAATTTTGCCAGCGCGCGCGGTTGGTTGATGGGTTTCCTGCGTGGGCAGCGAGCGCCGGCGGACTGGCGGCGGATTGACGGTGTGTGGTTCAGCCCGGCGGCGCAAATGACGCGCGGGAAAAAATGAGCCGTGTCGGGGCTGGAATTTTGCCGCGCGCCGCCTAAACTGGAATTTCAAAAATGAATCCCCTGCGACTCATCCGCGGAAAGCTCCGCGAACGGCGGGCGGCACGTCAACGCGCCGCCTTGCGCGCCGGCTATACGGGTGCGCCACCAGAAATCGCGTGCGCCGACTGGGCGCAAAGCCTGTCCGATCCGACGGCATTTTATCTGCGGGCCGTCGAATTTTTTGACCGCAGCCTGCCGGAGGAATTTCATGCGCACCGGAATTATTTCACCCAGCATGGACGCGGGTTTGGTGAGGACGCTTTTCACACGCAATGGTTTTTGCTTTTCCGCGAGTTCCGGCCGCAAAGTTTCTTGGAGATCGGTGTTTTTCGCGGGCAGAGCTTGAGCCTCGCAGCACTTTGCGCGCGGCATTTTCAGCTGGCTTGCCTGGTGCAGGGTATCTCGCCGTTTTCCGCCGCTGGCGATGCGGTTTCCAAATATGCGCGCGACGTGGATTATTACGCCGACACGCTGGAAAATTTTTCGCACTTCAAGCTGCCCGCCCCCGCCCTGCTCAAGGCATATTCCACCGATCCGACGGCCGCAGAAACTATTGCAGCGCGCCCGTGGGACATCATCTACATTGACGGCAACCACGATTACGAAATCGCCCGCGCTGATTGGCGGTTGTGCGCCCGGCACATCCGGCCCGGCGGCCTCATCGTGCTGGACGACTCCGGGCTGGCAACGAAATTTCGCCCGCCCGCTTTCGCAACCGGTGGCCATCCCGGTCCGTCGCGACTGGCGGAGGAAATTGACCGCCGGGAATTCGCGGAAATCCTCCAGGTCGGTCACAACCGTGTCTTCCAAAAAATCGCCCGGTGAAAATCGTCCAGCTCACCACCGACAACCGCGAGCAGTTCCGCCGCTACGACGAGCCGGAACCGTGGTTCGGCACCGCGCCGGCAGCGTTGCTGGCGGGCTTCGCCGGCCAGCCGGACACGGAAATTCATGTCATCTCCTGCGTGCGGCAGCCGGTGCGTTCGCCGGAAAAAATCGGGCCGAACATTTTTTACCACAGTGTCGTCGTCCCCAAATCCGGCTGGATGCGGACGTTGTATTACGGCTGCATCCGCGCCGTGCGCGAAAAAATCCGCGCCATTCATCCTGACATTGTTCATGGGCAAGGCACGGAACGCGACTGCGCGATGACCGCCGTCCACAGCGGTTTTCCCAACGTGCTGACCATCCACGGCCACATGCAGGCCATCGCGCAGGCCTACGGCGCGGGTTTCGGCAGCTTTCACTGTCTCGCAGCCAGGCTGGAAACCGCCGCGCTAAAACGCACCGCCGGGGTGTTTTGCAACTCCGCCTACACGGAAAAACTCGCCGCCCCGCGCGCCCGAAAAACCTGGCAGGTGGCCAACGCACTGCGACCGGATTTTTTTGCGCCAGTGCCGAAAAAAAAATCCGCCGCCGCGCCCGTGCTGTTGAACGTCGGGGAAATCCAACCTTACAAACAACAGGTGGAGCTACTCCGCTGTGCACGCCAGCTGCATCAGCACGGGCTGAAACTGGAACTGCACTTTGCGGGTGAACTGAATCCACACTCGGCTTACGGCGCGATGTTCGCGCGCGAACTTGCGGCGGCAACGCAGGCCGGCTACGCGCGGCATCTGGGGTTTTTATCCCCGGCCCAGCTCATCGCGGCAATGGATACGGCGGACGCGCTGGTGCATTTCCCGACGGAAGAAGCGTTCGGCCTAGTCGTGGCCGAGGCGCTCGCGCGCAATTTGAAATTATTTGCCGCCCGCACCGGCGGCATCGTGGACATCGCGCAAAATGTGGCGGGCGCGGAGCTGTTCCCCGCAACCGATTTCACCGGACTGGAAAATGCGCTGGCCCGCTGGCTGGCCGGAAATGTTCACACCCGCCAAAATACGGCAACCCTGATGCGCGAGCGTTATCACCCTGAAACCATCGCACGGCGGCACTTGGAAATTTACCACGAGGTGCTGGGCGCTTGAATTTTCCCACGGGCAGGCGCGCGGGTTTTTGCGCTTGCCAAGCTGGCTCCGATTATCAAACGTGCGCCACATGATTCCAGTTCCGCTGCGGAAAATATTTTTTATCACCGCCGTCCTCGCCGCCGCCGGCTGGCTTATGTGGTTGTTTGATGACGGCCTGGGCATCGGCTGGCCGTCCAACGCGTTGCGCAACTGGCAACAGTTCGGCCCCGCTGCGCTCCACGGCGTGCTCGTCTACAACCCCGGCGGCTTCGACGCCGTTGCCCAGCCGCAGGTCTATCACGGCATGAGCCCGTATTATCTCTACCCGGTTTATTTCTGCACGCAACTGTTTGGCTGGACCGGCTTGGGCACCCTGTCATTTCATCTTTTGCTGGCGGTGCTGGTGCTGTGGGGCGTGTGGTCGCTGCTGGGCAAGGGCGAGTTTGCGCTGCTGGTGGCGATCGCCGTCATCCTGACGCCGGGTTATGGCCGCTGGCAAAAATCGATTGACCCGAACGCCATCTCCGTGCTGCTGGGAATTCCCTACGCGGCCATTGTCACCGGGCTATTGAAAAAATCAAAGCTGCAGCGGGCGGATTTTTTCGGTCTGGCTTTTCTGACGATCGCTTTCGTGCCGTTGAACTGGACGACCGCGTGGCTGCTCGCGCCGTTCGGGATTTTTTTGCTGCTTTCAACGCACATCCGCCGCGCGACGGCCATGGCGTTCCTTTCGCTCGCGGCAACGGGCGCGATGGCGTTTGTCTTTATCTCCATGCACGCCAAATCCGGCGGCAGCGGGACGGGCGGACATTTTCTTGGCGGTTACACCTGGGGCAACTACGGCTACGGTGAAGGATTGACCACGAGCCGCGCGTTCACGCGGATTTTTTTCGTCGCCGTCGTCGGCCTGCTGCCGCTGCTGGGCATCTGGCTGGTCGCCGGCTGGCGCAAAAGCCACGGGTCGGCGCGAAAGCTTTTGAACGCCGGCCTGCCACTGGCCGTGGCGCTGCTGGAAATTGCCGCCATGAGAAATTATTTTGGAAATCATCCATGGATGTCCGCGCCGGTCGTGATTGCGGGCCTGGTTTTTTCCTGCGCATTGCTGGCGGAAAACTCGGTGCCGCCCGGCCCGGAAAATTGCGGCCGATGCCAACGGCAGTGGCTGCTTGCCGCCGCGTGTTTTATTTACGCGCTGCTGGTGCTGGCGTTTTACCGCACAAACGGCAGCGAAGGCCGTTCGCTCACCAGCCTCGTGCGCCACGAAACCGCGCGCACGGACTGGATTGTGGTGGTGAAAAATCTCGACCCAACCACGGCGCACCTCGCCGACCGGCTTGATGAAACGCTCGACCGCCACATCGCGCTTGTGGACGATGTGAAAGATTTGCCCGGTGGTCAGCGGCTCGCCATTCTGACGAGCGTGCCGATGAACGGCGGCCAGCTCATCGCGGAAGCGACCGCCGGTGCCGATGGTTTGGACGCCACCTTGCAAAAGGCCGCCGACTGGTTTAACCGCACCATCTCGCATCGCAACCCTGGTGACCGGTTGGAAATTCCCCGGCATTTTTATCTCTACCGGCCCGTGCCTTGAAAATAATTCTGCTCGAAGCCGTCGCGGCGCTCTGCTATTTCATCCGCACATTTCAGCAAAACCATGAATCCGGAATCCACTTCCACACCCGGCGGCAAACGTCCACTGGTATCCATCATCATCCCGATGCTGAATGAGCGCGACGGTCTGGCCACCTTGTTTGATCGGGTGGAAAAATCCATCCAAAACACACCGGTGGATTGGGAACTGGTCATCGTGGACGACGGCAGCACCGACGGCACGCGCGACGTTGTGACGCAGGAGTTGAAACGATTTTCGCGCTGGCGGGTGGTTGGCTTGAGCCGCAATTTTGGCCAGCAGCCCGCGTATCGCGCCGGGCTGGCGCACGCGACCGGCGATGCCGTGATTTTTTCCGACGCCGATCTGCAAGACCCGCCGGAACTGATTCCGCAGCTCGTGGCAAAATGGCTGGAGGGTTTCAAGGTCGTCACCGGTTGTCGCACCAGCCGCGAGGAACGCGGGCTGCGCCGTTTTTTCTTTGACCTGTTCCACCAGACGTTTCACCGGCTCACCGGCGGCGTGATGCCGCCGAACAGCGGGATGTTTTCCATCGTTGACCGCGTCGTCGTGGAACATCTCCTGGCCACGCGCGAGACGAATCTTTTTTTGCCGGCATTGAAATGCTGGTATGGCTATCCGCAAACGACCATCAGCTACGCCCGCAAGGAACGCGCGGTCGGCGAACCCAAGCAATCATTCGTCAAACTCCTTCGCTATGCGCTCGACGGTTTGTTCAGCTTTTCCGATCTCCCGTTGCAATGGATTGGCATGACCGGCGCGGTGCTTTGCCTCTTGAGCCTTGGCTACGCGGGCGTGCTGGTGGCGGAAAAAGTTCTGCAGTTGTTTGGGTTTTTCCCTTCGCTGCGCGTGCTGGGTTTCACCACGCTGGCGGCGGCGATTTTTTTCTTCGGTGGGTTGAACCTGTTTGCGCTCGGCATCATCGGCCAATACGTCGCCCGCATTTATCGTGAAACGAAAGGTCGTCCGCTTTACGTCGTAGAATCCATCCTTGATTCGGAAGTGCAGAAAAAATCCAGCACCCCGAAAAACCCCGCGTGAGCCGCGCCGTCACGGTTTCTTTTTGTAATCGCCCCGGCTGAAATATTTTTCCAGCCACACATACGCGCAGATGAACAGATAGCGGCTGCCCATTTCCTTGATCTTCAGTTTGGCCTCGCCATAGCGCCGGTTGCGCCAGGAGATCGGCACGACGGTCCACGAATAATTCCGCACGATGGCCTTCAACGGCAGTTCCACCGTCAGGTTGAAATGCGGCGCGATCAGCGGCTCGCAACCTTGGATGACCGTGCGGCGATAGGCTTTAAACGCGTTCGTGGTGTCATTCAACGGCACCCGAAAAATCATGCGGATGAAAAAATTTGCCAGCCGGTTCAAAAATAATTTCACGCCCGGATAATCAATCACGCCGCCGCCTTTGATGAAGCGGCTGCCGAACACACAATCCCAGCCTTCGTTCAACGTCTTCCAATACGTCACCACCTCGCGCACATCGTCCGATTCATCGGCCATCATGATGACCACCGCGTCGCCCGTGCAGCGGCGCAAACCGAACGTGACCGCGCGGCCAAACCCGTGCTGGCCGAGATTTTGCACGGGATAGAGCGCGGGGATTTTTTTCGCCAACGTTTGCAGCACTTCCCACGTCGCGTCCTTGCTGCCGTCGTCCACCACCAAAATCTCGTGCGGGATTTTGTTCAGGTTCATCTCCAGGTGCAGATGCTCGACGGTCGCCGGCAACGCATCCGCCTCGTCGCGCGCGGGGATGACGATGGATAAAAGCTTCAGCGGCGGCGCGTTTGGATTGGGTGTAGGCGAATCCATTTTTCAGGAACCGGAAATCTCCAGCCAGGTCGGATTTTGCTCCCCGTGCTTGGCGATTTCTTCGAGCACTTGCGGCAATAAAATTTTCGGCGACCAGCTCCAAGTCTTTTCCGCGAGCGAAGAATCCAGCACCATCCACGGAATGTCGAAAGGACGCGGATTCGCGTCACTGTTCACGGCGTGTTTGCCGAAGCGTGCGTCGCACCAATCCGTGAGTTGCGCGAGCGACATGGAGTTT
The DNA here is from genome assembly GCA_903827955.1 of uncultured Verrucomicrobia subdivision 3 bacterium. Taxonomy (GTDB): domain Bacteria; phylum Verrucomicrobiota; class Verrucomicrobiia; order Limisphaerales; family UBA11358; genus UBA11358. Next base: position 866 of record CAIKKJ010000148.1, on the reverse strand, counting down.
TTTACGCCGCCGCTGAAATTCGCGATGCGCGGCTTACCCTTGTCAGCATTGCTCATTTGCGCGAGCAGCACCGGCATGAGATCGCGCGGGTGCAGACAATCGCGCACCTGATGCCCGCCGCCGTCGAAGCCAATATATTTGAGCGGACGCCGACGCAGATGAGCATTGATCCAAAACGAAAAAATTCCCTGGTCGGCTTTGCCAAACTGACCTGCGCCCGCGAGGACGCCACAGCGATTGATCCAAACTGGAAAATTAAACGTCTCGGCGTATTCAAGCGCTAAGACTTCGCTCGCGAGCTTGCTGGAACCGTAAAGCGAAATCGGCGGCGCGGTGGAAAATGTTTCTCTCACGCCCGCCGCCGAAATTCCTTCCGGCAACTTTTCATTTTGTTTTGGGCGAAAGGCTTTTTGATGGACTTCCACTGTCAGCGCCGCGAGCGGCGGCACGGAATAGACGCGGCTCGTGCTCAACAAAATCAAACCGGCGCGATGCGTCTTGCAGTATTCCAAAATGTTGATTGTGCCCCACAAATTATGTTCGAGCAGTTGCCGCGAGCTGGTTTTACCGTCCACGCCGGCGAGCACGCTGGGATTCGCGGCGGCATCAATCACAAAATCGGCGGCGGGGAGCGTTTCAAAATCCGTCGCGCTGCGGACATCGGCATGGAAAATTTTCACACCGAGCGCGGCGAGTTCGCGGCGATTGAGTTCGCTGCCGGGGCGGATAAAATTATCCACACCGACGATCTGCAACCCCGGCGTAGATTCCAGCAACGCCCGCGTGAGCGTGCTCCCCACGAATCCGCAGATGCCGGTGATGAGAATTTTCATGCGCGTTTAACTGGCGATGACGGCGGCGTGAAT
>CAIKKJ010000147.1 GCA_903827955.1 uncultured Verrucomicrobia subdivision 3 bacterium | reverse complement strand
GACGAAGCGCGCTGGGGCTTGGACTGGATGCTCAAGCTGCATCCGGCGCCCGACCAGTTGTATCATCAGGTGGCGGACGACCGCGACCACGCGGGTTGGCGTTTGCCGCCGGACGACCCGGTGGATTACGGCTGGGGCAAGGGCGGCGCGCGGGTGGTGTATTTCGCGGACGGCCAGCCGCAGGGCTTGCGAAAATTTCAGAGCGCATCCACCGGCGTGGCGAATCTCGCGGGCCGTTACGCAGCGGCGATGGCGCTTGCGTATCAGATCTGGCGCGACGATCCGCAGCGAAAAGATTTTGCCGCACAATGTCTCCGAGCCGGACTGGAAGTTTATGCGCTGGGTCGCGCGAAGGAGGGCGTGCAGCAAGGTAATTCCTGTCTGTCGCCGTATCGCTACGAGGAGACAACGTGGGCCGATGACATGGAATGGGGCGCGGCAGAATTATTTCGCGCGACGGGCGAAAAACATTTTCTCGACGACGCAAAGCGTTACGCGATGCTCGCCGCCGATGAAAGCTGGATGGGCAAAGAACAGACAGGGCATTACCAGTTTTACCCGTTCATGAATGTCGGTCACTTCCGCCTCTACGATTTGGTGGATGCGGATTTCAAAAAAGTTCTCGCCGGTTTTTACCGCAGCGGCATTGAGCGTTGTGTCGCGGCGGGAGAGAATAATCCGTATCGCATCGGTGCGCCGTTCATCTGGTGCTCAGCGAATCTCACGGCGGCGCTCGTCACGCAATGCGCGATGTATGAACGCATGACCGGCGACACACGCTATCGCGAATTCGCCGTGAAGCAACGCGACTGGCTGCTTGGTCGCAACCCGTGGGGCACGACGATGTTCACGGAAATCGGCAGTGTGTTCCCGCGCGATGTGCATTTGATGACCACTCAACTCACGAAGCGCAGCGTGCGCGGCGCGCTGGTGGACGGGCCGGTGTATGACCGCATTTTCAAATCGCTCAAGGGCGTGACCATCCGTGAGCCGGACCCGCTGGCGGCATTTCAGGGCGCGTCGGTTTATCACGACGATATGCACGATTATTCCTCCAACGAGCCGACGATGGACGGCACCGCTTCGGCGATTTTGATGTTCGCATTGGAGAAAACTTTTTCCGGCTCTCGCTGAAAAATCCGTGTGCATCTAAGTTCGTCGTGGTTAAATTCTCCCAATGAAGCAGCCGATCAAAGTCACGCCGACAATCCGCCTGAAAAATTTCCACCCGGCATTTTGCGACGACGCCGACAAGGAGGAGATCCGCGAGAAGACCAAAAAACTTTGCAAGCGCATCGCCGAGATGCACGACCTGCTTTACGCCAACGCCGACCAGGCCGTGCTGATCGTGTTGCAGGGGATGGACGGCAGCGGCAAGGATGGCGCGACCCGCAGCCTGCTGGAATTCGTCAATCCGCTGGAGATCGAAACGACCTGCTTCAAGCGGCCGTCCGTCGAGGAACTCGCACACGATTATCTCTGGCGCATCCACAAGGCCGTGCCGCGCTACGGCCGCATCGGCGTGTTCAACCGCTCGCATTACGAAGATGTGCTGGTCGCGCGCGTGATGAAGCTGGTGCCGGACGACGTGTGGCAACCACGTTTCGAGGAGATCAACCAGTTCGAAAAACACCTGACCGAGAACCGCGTCGTCATCCTGAAATTTTTCCTACACGTCAGCAAGGCCGAGCAAGCCGCGCGGCTTAACGCGCGATTGGAGGACAAGCGCAAGAACTGGAAATTTGAATCCGCGGACCTGTTGATGCGTGCGAAGTGGCGGCAGTTCCAGCAGGCCTACGAGGACGTGCTCAACCGTTGCAGCACGCCCTGGGCGCCGTGGCACATCATTCCCGCTGACCGCAAATGGTATCGCGATTACGTCATCGCGCGTGTCGTCGTGGACCGGTTGGAAAAGCTGAAGCTCACATGGCCCAAGGCGCGCGAGGATTTGTCGAAGTTCAAAATCGTCTGAACAACTCCACGAAAAATCCGTGTGCATCCGCGTGCATCCGTGGTTAAAATCCCAACGCAATGGAATACGAAGCCGTAATCGGTCTGGAAACCCACGTCCAGCTCAAAACAAAATCGAAGATGTGGTGCGGCTGTGCGAACCAATATGGTTCCGAGCCAAACACCAACGTATGCCCCGTATGCCTCGGCATGCCGGGCGTGTTGCCGGTGCCGAATGAAGAGGCTCTCCGCAAAACGGTGCTGACCGGCTACCTGCTGAACTGCGAGATCCCGCGCTACGCGAAGTTCGACCGAAAAAATTATTTTTACCCCGACGCCTCGAAGAATTACCAACTCACGCAATACGACAAGCCCAGCACCGCGAACGGCTTTGTGGAATTTGAATTTAACGGACCTGGTTCCGTCAATGGCCTTGGCAAAGTCCGGATCACCCGCGCGCACCTGGAGGAAGATGTCGGCAAGCTCACGCACTTTGACCGCACGAGTGGCGTGGATTTCAATCGCGCCGGCGTGCCGCTGCTTGAAATAGTTTCCGAGCCGGACATCACCAGCGCCGACATGGCTTACGAATACCTCAATGCGCTCAAGGAAATCTTGATCCAGGGCGGCGTGAGCGATTGCGACATGGAAAAGGGCATGGTGCGTTGCGATGTGAACATTTCCGTCCGCCCCGTCGGCACCAAGGAACTCGGCGCGAAAATTGAAATCAAAAACATGAATTCGTTTTCCGGCGTGCGGCGCGCAGCGGAATACGAAATCCAGCGCCAGATTGAAGTGGTCAAGAGCGGCGGCAAGCTCGTCCAATCCACGCGCCGCTGGGATGATGTCGCGGGCATCACCGAAGAAATGCGGACGAAAGAAAACGCGCACGACTACCGTTATTTCCCCGAACCCGACATGATGCCGCTCGCGCCAGCCGACGCGTGGCTCGCCGAAGTAAAGGCGCAAGTCATCGAACTGCCCATCGCGCGCAAGCAGCGTTTCGTCCGCGACTACCAGATTCCCGCCGGGGACGCGGAGGTGTTCAAGAGCAACGTCGAGTTGGGAAATTATTTTGAGGGTCTCGCCAAGCAGTCCAAGAACCCAAAAGCGGTCGCAAACTGGATCATTAATAATTTATTGTCCAAGCTCGCGGAGTTGAACGAGTCGGAGAAAGCCGAGCAAGGCGCGATGGGCCTTGAGGCGGCTGACATGAAGCTGTCGTCGCTTGCGGATTTGAAATTCAAACCAGAAGCGTTGTTGGAACTCGTCGCGCTCGTCGAGGCCAAGACCATCAGCAGTTCCGCCGCGCAGCAGGTGTTCACGGAAATGTTTGCGACCGGCAAAGCGCCCGCTGCCATCGTGCAGGAAAAAGGTCTCGCGCAAGTCAGCGACACCGGCGCGATCGAAAAATTCTGCGACGAAGCTATCGCCGCGAATCCCGCGCCCGTGGCCGATTACAAGGCCGGCAAAGTTGCCGCGCTCAATTCACTCAAGGGCCAGGTGATGAAACTCTCCAAAGGCAAAGCCAACCCCGCGCTCGTCGGCGAAATTCTGGAGCGGAAATTGAAGGGATGAATTCGTGCGCTTTGAGAAAGTGCGGTTGTTTTTGCTCGTCGCCAATATTCTGACACTGGCCGGCTGCAAAAATCAGCGGACATTCAGCGAAGTCATGCCAAAGGAAATCATGGCGTCGTCCGCGCCAATTGACGACGTATTACGGCTCAACCTGAACCGGCGACGTTCGGATTGGAGTTGTTGCCGACCCGGATGTCGCAGGACTGGCTGGTGCTGGAGCAGTGAAAATGATTTTGCCCGCGACCGGAGGCGCGGCGCATCTGATTTACTTTCTTTGGTTCGTCGTTAAAACTGCCGCGTGACTTTGGCTACAAAAAAAACTGGTCGAGACGATTCGGCAGCGCTGCTCGTGGCGGCGGCGCGGAAGCTTTCCGCCTGCGTGGATAAGATCAAATTCTCCCCGCCCGCTGTGCACGTTGGCAATCCCCTCGATTACGCGCGGGCGCCGCATGAGCAGTTTCTTCAAAATTACGGCGGCGGTAAAAAGCGCGTCATTTTTCTGGGCATGAATCCCGGCCCGTTCGGCATGGCACAGACGGGCGTGCCGTTCGGCGAAGTCGCGGCCGTGCGCGACTGGCTAAAAATTTCAGCCCCGGTCACGCCACCAAAAAATGCCCACCCCAAACGGCCGGTGACGGGTTTTGCTTGCACGCGTTCGGAGGTGAGCGGGAAACGCCTGTGGGGACTGTTCGCGGAACGATTTGGCGTGGCGGACACATTTTTTGCGGAACATTTTGTGGTCAATTATTGTCCGCTGGTTTTTTGCGATGAGGGCGGGCGGAACGTGACGCCGGACAAGCTGGTGGCGGCGGAGCAGAAAAAATTGTTTGCGGCGTGCGACGAACATCTGCAGCGCGTGGTGGAGATTTTGCAACCGGAATGGCTCGTGGGCGTGGGGGCGTTTGCGCGGGTGCGGGCGGAACTGGCGCTGGAAAATTCCGGCGTGAAGTTTGGGCAGGTGCTGCATCCGAGCCCGGCGAGCCCGGCGGCGAATCGTGGTTGGGCGGCGGCGGCTACGCGGCAGTTGGTGGAATTAAAAATTTGGAAATAAAAAAACGCCCGGCGAGGTTTCGCCGGGCGTTTTGGATTTTGACGGGAATTATTTCTTGATGTCCGGTGCGGCGGGCGCGGCGTCAGCGGCGGGCGCAGCCTTTTTCTTCGCGCCGAGACCGGCTTTAGCCATCTTGTCCTTGTCTTCCTTGGACATGGCGGACTTCTCGGCCTTGTCGAGCTTGCCGTCTTTGTTGGTGTCGTATTTCGCGAGCATGTCGGTCATGACAGTCTTTTGCTCTTCGGTCAGTTCATGTTTGGCTTTCTTGGCGGGCTTGGCGTCTTGGGCCTGGACGACGAGGGCGGAGGCGCAAAGCAGGCCGAGGGCGGTGAGGATCAGTTTTTTCATATTTAATATTTTGTTGTTGTTTTATGCAGTCTGGCTGCAAAGAGGCAGACGGGCGGGCGGGGCGGCGGTTACAGGATTTTTGAGGCGGGAGGTGTGACGTTCTAAATTTTTTCTAAAGTGTTTTTGATTTCAGCCGATAAGTGGGGTGCTTTGGTTCAGGTCTTTTGGATGTTGGAGTTTGAGAATTTAAAGGACTTTGGCAAAAAATCATTGCCAGTGAAACCACGGACAACTACGGTGACGCATCGCTGAAACGGCCATGCAAACTTCGGTCATGTTTGAAGCGGACGCCCTGACTCGTGCGGTTAGGGCGAAAGGGGAACTTTTGCCATGAAAAAACCTGCGTTTTTTTATTTATTCACCAAGTATTTTCTGTCGGTTCTGCTCCTGTCTGCTTGCGTTCAGATGCGGGCGGGCGTGGCGACCAATTTGCCCCCGGCAGATTTTGGCACGTTGAATCTGGCGCAGTTGGCGGAGGTGAAAATTGTCAGCGCCAGCAAACGGTCAGAACCGTTGCAGGACGTGCCGGCCGCCGTGCGCGTGGTGAGCAGCGAGGATATTGCGCGTTCCGGCGCGACCTCCATTCCCGAGGCCTTGCGGCTGGTGCCCGGCTTGAACGTGGCGCAGATTAACGGCACCAGTTGGGCGGTCGGAGCTCGGGGGTTCCAGTCTCAATATGCGGACAAGCTGCTGGTGATGATGGATGGCGTTTCGGTTTACACGCCGATTTTCAGCGGGGTGTTTTGGAACGAACAGAATTATTTTTTACCGGATCTTGACCGGATTGAAGTGGTGCTCGGGCCAGGCGGTTCCATCTGGGGCGCGAACGCAATGAATGGCGTGATCAATGTGATCACCAAATCGGCGCGCGACACCCAGGGCGGCATGGTTTATGGCGGCGGCGGCAACGAAAAGCTGGCGCTGGCCGGTGCGCGCTACGGTTGGCAGTTGGGCACGAATACTTTCGCTCGTTTGTATGCGAAATATAATTACAACGACCCGACGCGGGCGCTGGATGGCGGTGAATCTTATGATGCCGCTAGTATCGGCCAGGGCGGTTTTCGCGTGGATGGATACCCGACGGACAGCTCCCAGTGGAACGTCAAAGGCGACGTGCGCTGGTCATTGAATGATTACAAATCATTGCTGCCGGACCTGACCCAGCCACCGAGTCTTACCAATTATTCCTTGTTGAGGGAAGTGGGTGGGCGGCTGTCAGGACATTGGCAGTCGGAAATCAACGAGGATTCCACCTTACAACTCCAAACCTATTTCGACCACTCGCAGCGCCACAGCGCCAGCGTAGATGCCGAAGCCGACACTGGTGATTTGGAAATGCATCATACCTGGTCGGGTTGGCGGCGGCAGGTCATCGATTGGGGGTTGGATAGCCGGGTGGTGTTCCTGAATACCGGTCCGGCGTGGGTCACATTTGATCAGGCGCAAGACACGGTCTGGCTGGGTTCCGGTTTTGTTCAAGACGAAATCAACCTGGTGCCGGATCAACTTCTACTAACTGCCGGAATCAAACTCGAGGGACATTCTAACAGTGGTTTATTGCCGCAGCCGAATGTGCGGTTGACCTGGCACCCAACGGAACGGCAGACGTTCTGGGCAGCCTGGTCGCAGGCACTGCGCAGTCCGTCCGAAGTGGAGATGCACGGGCAGATTGATTTGCGTGTCATCAATTCATCAACCCCGACCGAGTTGCTTTACTCCGGCAATCCCGATGTTGACCCCGAAGAATTGCAGGCTTGGGAACTTGGCTGGCGCTGGGAATCGGAACACCATTTCAAGCTGGATGTGAACAGCTATTACTATCAATACCGCAAGCTAATCATGGCGACCTACGGCGCGCCTTACTCCCAAGGTTCGTATAATGTGCAGCCGGTCATCATCGCCAATGGCACGGCTGGCGATTCCTACGGTGGAGAAATTTCGCTGACCTGGCAGCCAACAGAAAATTGGTTTGCCACCGCCAGCTACAGCCTGCGGCATACGGCGCTTCATTCTTATTTATCGGACCCGCTGGATTTTGCCGGCGACTCGCTGACCTCGCCGCAAAACACCGTCACACTTTCATCCGGATTAACCATCTGCCGGGGACTTAAACTGAGCGGTGACCTGCGCTACCTGGATAACATTCCGTATTACAATATTCCGGCCTACTTTGAATTCGACGCACAATTGACCTGGCAGCCAAATGAAAACTGGGAGTTTGCGCTCGTTGGCCAGAACCTGTTGCATGACCATCATGCCGAATACAAGGCATCACTCGTGGACCGGTCCGCCGAAATCGAGCGCGGAGTTTACGCCAAAGTCACATGGAAATTTTGAAGGACAGTCATGGTCGGCGGCAATCAACCGGACCGACTTGGCGGTGGTCGATTTATTTTTTGAAAAAAGTTCTAAAGTTTTTTTGTTTTGTTCCGATGCCGGGATTTTGTGACGGTTTGGTGTTGCTGGTAAAATTAATGACGACTACGGTGCGGGTCGCTGATTGAATCATGGAAGATTTTTCCATAGCCAGGGTTGAGGTTCCGGCTTTCACGAGCCGGGCGGAAAGGGGATTATTGTCATGAAATTGTCATGCTGGAGAAAAACTCTCGGCGTTTTCTTCGTCGTGGGGTGGGGGCTTGTTGCCCATTTGCCGATGGCGGAAGCGGCGGAAATGCTGCCACAGTTTTCGCAGAAAAAATGGACACAAAAACGGACACAAAGTTTAGGCGCAGAGGGTCATCAGCCGTCGCGCGCTGTCGCAGATCAAATCAGGGTAGGGGAGCAGGAAGGCATTGATAACAAAGGCGAAAGTCTGGTGCTGTCACTCGCTGTCGCGGAGAGTCGTGAAACTGAAATGGTGCACCCAATAGGAGTTGAACCTATAACCTGCTGATCCGTAGTCAGCCGCTCTATCCAATTGAGCTATGGGTGCGACCCAAAAAGGAGTGTCAGAATAACGGCCAAATTCAGATTGGCAAGATTTATCAGGACACAAAAAAGGCCAGCCGAGTGAAGTTCACCGGCTGGCCCATTATTTTTTACGCGCGGACGCCGGTTTTTAGAAATCGCGGAATGCGGCGTCCATCGGGATTTCTTCCGGCCGGGCGGTGGCGGTGGAATGGCCGTTGCTTTTGGCTGCGTGGTGGCTGTGGCCGTTTTGGCCGCCAGTTGAGGAGTGAGTTTTTGACAGTTTGCGGGACGGTGTTTGCCCGGTGGATTTTCCAGCGCTCGCAGTTGTGGTTGTTCCGCCCACGAGTCCGGCCAGTTCGTTGACCGTGTGCTTCATGGAGATGGCCTGGGCGTTTAGCTCCTCGGCGCTGGCGGCGCTTTCCTCGGCGCTGGCGGCGTTGCCTTGCGTGACCTTGTCCATTTGGCCCACGGCCACGTTGACCTGACTGATACCCTGGGTCTGTTCACGGGAAGCCCCGGCGACTTCGGCGGCGAGCTCATCCATTTCGCGTGCTTTGGAAACGATTTCGTTCAAGGTGCTGGCCACCTTGCTGCTTAATTCGACTCCGCGTGACGTGTTGCCGATGGCGCCTTCAATTTTGCTGGCCGTTTCTTTGGCGGCCTGGGCGGAGCGCTGGGCGAGGTTGCGGACTTCATCGGCGACGACGGCGAAACCCATGCCGGCCTCGCCGGCACGCGCGGCTTCGACGGCGGCGTTCAAGGCGAGGATGTTCGTCTGGAAAGCAATCTCGTCAATCGTGCGAATGATTTTCGCAATGTCGTCGCTCGAATTCTTGATCGCGTCCATAGCGGTGGACATGGTTTGTATGTCTTCCGCGCCCTTGTCAGCAGCGGCGCGGGTCTGCTTGGCGAGGTCGTTCGCCTTTTGCGCGTTGTCGGCGTTGCGCTTGGTCATGCTGGTCATCTCCTCGAGCGAGGCGCTGGTCTCTTCAATCGAAGCGGCTTGTTCGCTGGAGCCTTCGGCGAGCGACTGGCTGGTGGCGGTGATGTTCGTGGCGGCTTCCGTGACCTGTTCGGAAACTTCCTGCAACGAGCTGATATTTTTGTGGAGAACTTTTTGAATGGCGCTTGCTTGGAACTGGGTCAGGATCAAGCCGACAACAATCAAAATCGCGACCACTCCCAGCAAAGTCAGTCGGGCGGTGTTGGAGGAGGCGATTTGCTTGCTGGTCAATTGATCGACGTGATCGTTGAAATCTTGGAACATTTTGATTTCCTGTTCGCGAGTCGGGGCATATTGCGAATTGTATAAGGCGATCGCGGCAGCGGCGTTTGTGGTGCTAAGAGCCATCACTTCTTCCTCAATTGGATTCAATGTTTTGTCGTCAAATTCTCCCGCTTTGTCCACCAACGCGACCAATTCCGGATAGGGGGCCAGCATGACTTTCATTTGTGCCACGGCTTTGACGACGGCTTCATCGGCGGCCAGTTTGCGTTCCCGTTCCTTGGTGTTTTTCGGGTCAAGCAAGTAGCCGCGCATGCCCTCACTCATCGTCACCAGATTCAAGTTAATATCATCCAGCAACTCATTGATTTTTGCGCTATCGGTCAGTTCCTTGGTGGCAGCCTTGTTGGTTCTGCCGTCCACCCAGATGGTCAGGGCCAGTCCGGCCAAAAACAAAAAGAGCAGGGTGCCGATGGTGCGGTAGAGCCGGGCGCGGATGGTGAGGTTTTTTTTATTCATAATTATCAATGTGTAGTCAGTCACTGGATGTATCGGCAAAAAAAAATAATTGTTGAGCAGAATATGGTTCGTCGGTCGGCAGAAAAAACTATCGCCGGTGCACGCGCTCCGTTGCGTTTGACGGCTATTAAAAATCTTTGAAGGCCGTTTCCAGTGGGATTTCGCTGAGGTGACTGGACGCCGGTTTGCTTGAACCGGCGTGACGTCCTTTGCCGCTGTGATGAATGTTCGTTGCTGCTGGCTTTCTTTCGTTGCCAGCAGGGCGGGTTGCGGCTGCCAAGGAGGAATCGCCCTCATTGGTGCCGACGAGTTGCAGGAGGTCTTCGACGGCGGATTTCATGGCCTGGGCCTGCTGGTTCAATTCTTGAGCGGCGGCGGCGGATTCCTCGGCGCTGGCGGCATTGCCTTGGGTGACCTTATCCATCTGGCCGACGGCGGCGTTGATCTGGGTGATGCCGCGCGTCTGTTCCTGCGAAGCCCCGGCGACCTCGGCGGCGAGTTCGTCCACTTGGCGGGCCTTGTCGACGATTTCGTTGAGCGCCTGCGAAACTTTGGCGCTGATCTCCACGCCGCGCGACGTATTGCCGATGGCACCGGCGATTTTGGCGGCGGTTTCCTTGGCGGCCTGCGCACTGCGTTGGGCGAGATTGCGAACTTCGTCGGCGACGACGGCGAAACCCATGCCGGCTTCGCCGGCGCGCGCGGCCTCGACGGCGGCGTTCAAGGCGAGGATGTTCGTCTGAAAGGCGATCTCATCAATCGTCTTGATGATCTTGGCGATGTCATCGCTGGAATTCTTGATGTCCTGCATCGCCGCCGACATGGCTTGCATGTCTTGCGCGCCTTTTTCGGCGGAGCCGCGCGCGCTGCGGGAAAGTTCGTTTGCCTTTTGGGCGCTTTCCGAATTGCGTTTCGTGACGCTGGCCATTTCTTCGAGCGAAGAACTGGTTTCCTCAATTGAGGCGGCTTGTTCGCTGGAACCGGTCGCGAGCGTCTGACTGGAGGAGGAAATGGTGGCGGAGGAACTGATGAGCGTGTAGGAAACTTCGCCCAAAGTATGCGCGAGTGTATTCAGCGACTGGCGGACGCGGGCAGAATTGAAGGCGACGAGCAGGGCGGCAAGCACGGCAAAACCGACGCTGGCGGAACCGAGGCCGAGGACGGAATGACGCACGCGGTTGAAACTGTCCACGGTCAGGCTGGTGCGTTCGCCCGCGACCTTGTTGCAATACGCGGAGACCGATTGCGTCGCTTCATCAAGGTGTGCGACCTTGGCGGGAACTTCGGTGTCCAGCAGTTTCATCGCCGCCGCAAAATCTTTGTCAATCTGTCCGCGGATTTGCGTCATGGTTTGGACGTAATCATCGAAACTTTTTTGCAACGCCGCCTCGACCGAATGGCCTTCGCCGACGGGGTAAAGCTGATTCAGTTTGGTCAGCGTCTCGATGTTTAGTTTGAGGATGGCATCCGACTCCGAGATTTTTGCGGGACGGTCTTTGTCCTGCGCGAACATCAATTCATAGGAATGCAGCCGATAAATGGCGAGATCTTGTTGCAAAGAACCGAGCAGACGCAGACTGGGCAGGCCTTCCTGTTCAAGCCCGGTGGTCGCGCGGGCCCCCTGATCGCAAATGTTCCAGAGCAGGCAGCCTTGGACAATCAGAAAAACCAACAGCAGGCAGACGACCCCTTGGATGGTGCGAAAACTGCGCTTGATCGAGGTTTGTGGTCTCGCGTTCATGAGTTGGTTCTCGCCGCCGGTTTGCCGGCGGCGAGATAGATTACTTGATTTCGAGTTTCTTCACGCCGGTCAGCGCGGCGTCCGCCGGGACAATGGCGATGGCGCCTTTGGTGTCCGCCACCAGTTTTACGAGTTCGTCGGTGGAGCTGGCTTTTTTTGGCTCCTGACCGCGGCCGGAAAAGGCGAGGCGTTGCCAGAAGGTTTTGAACGCGCTGGTGTCCATGCCGCAGGCCTGTTGCAGCGCGGCATCGGTTTTATCTGGCAGCATGGCGATGACCACGACTTGGCCGCCGTCCCAATATTTGGTTTTACCGGTGTAGATGTCTTTGATTGCGTCGGCACCAAGGCTGTCGGCGGCGACGCTGGAGTTGGCGATGACGACCGCGCCATCTAGCGCGAGCGTGCGGTTCGCTCCCAGACACAACACGGCACCGAGCAAGGCGAGGGTAAAGAATGTTGATTTCATGTTCGGTTTTTGGATTAAGGTTAGAAGCTGAACGTGGTTTTCACAGCGAGCATGAACCAGCCGTTGCCATCGCGAACCGGATTGTGACTGCTGTCGCGCAACAGGCCGGTGCCCTCGATGTAGTGGCCTTCAATCTTGAAGGTCCACCAGTCTTTCGGATCCACCCGCAGGCATAGTGCGAGGTCATTCTGATGTCCGTCCGGGTTGGCGCTGTCGGTGGAGTAATCGCGGAACTGGGTGTAGTAGACGCCCGATTCAAAATACTTGTTGAAGCGGTAGGAGGCAGCGACATACCACGTTGCCGGATTATCACCGGTGGCGCCGATGTTCGCATTGCCGTAGGCGGGAGCGAAACGGTTGCCGGTGAAATCGTAGGTGGAGTATTCGGCTTGGAACGTCCAGTTCTTGATGGAATATTCCGCAGAATACTGCTGCAAGATGACGTTGCCTTCGGAATGAATGGTTCCCGGCCCATACGGCGGGATAACCGTGACGTCATAAGAGAATCCATCCATGAATGCCAGCGAGGCGCCGAGGCGCAGGCCGTCCAACGGCGTGTTATACCAGAGCTGACCACCAACTACCGGCGTGGCACCAATGCCGTCGAACTGTCCGACGGGTGAAGGTGGCAGGCCGTTTTCGGCATAGCGCGCCACACCGCCGTTATCGGCCATGTTCACGAGGCCGCCGTAAAATTCATACGAAACGCTGCCGGCTTTTTTCAGGGAGATATTGCCGAAGATGTCACCGCCATCGAGCCCCGCGCTCCAGTCGCGCCAGCGCGCGTCATACATGCCTTGCGGCAACAGCACGAACGTCCGCGCCAGGTCAATATCTTGAATGGCGTTGTAAATGCCGGCTGGACGGCGGATGCGACCCGCGCGCAAACCGAACTGATCGTTGACCGTATAATCAATCGACGCGTAGTCGAGAAATGGATGATACTGGCCCACATTGCCGGTATCGAACAGGAAGCCTTGCGCCGCGATGTGCGTGCGGGCAAACGGATTGAAGGCGGCATTCACGCCGGCTTCAGAAAACTTGAACGAACCGTTCTTCGAGTCATCGGCGAGATAATTGTAGTCGCTCGAATACAAAAACCCCTGGCTGACGAACCCGTGGAGATCCACCGGCGGCAAGTTGGTTCCGAGTTTTAGTTCATAAGCCTGCACACCACCAGCGGCTAAAATGGACGCGGTGATTGACAGGATGGTTGTGGAATTGAACATGGATTTTTTCATGATTTAAATGTCATTTCTATCGTCGACCCTGTTTATCGGCATAAAGTCGGCAAACTTTACGAATTATTTTGCCGCTAAAGCAGGTCGGGGCGGCTCAATGCCTTGTAGTTTCCGTGATACGAGCGCATGGCTCCCATTTCAAAACAGGGTGCATTCCCCAGCGCCCACGGTTTTGCTTGCCACCGGTTCGGGGAGGCGATTATGAATCGTTGAGGCAGGGGTGAACGGGTTTTGTTGGCTGGAAGTTTTGGTGGCGGATTTAACGAATAACTTCTTTCCTTCGTCCATGCTGGTTGCTGTCTGGTGGTTGCTGTCAACCATTTCCAAAAGTTCTGCCACCGCTTTTCGCATCGTGTCGGCTTGAATGTTCATTTCCAGCGAGGCTTCGGCATTTTTATCCGCGCTGTTCGCGTTGGTCTGAGTAATGGTATCTATCTGGGTCACGGCAGTGCTAATTTGCGTGATGCTCTGAGTCTGCTCGCGGGAAGCCGCCGCCACTTCCGCCGCCAGCGCATCAACCTGATGGATCTTCGCCACGATTTTAGTCAACACTTCCGCGACTTGATTACTAATGTTGACACCTTGGGTGGTGTTGCCCAGCGCACTCTCAATTTTTAACGAGGTCTCGCGCGCGGCTTGCGCACTCCGCAGGGCGAGATTACGGACTTCTTCGGCGACGACGGCAAAGCCCAATCCCGCCTCGCCGGCGCGGGCGGCTTCGACAGCGGCGTTGAGGGCAAGGATGTTGGTTTGAAAGGCGATCTCATCAATCGTCTTGATAATGTTGGCGATTTCGCCGGAGGAGGTTTTGATGGCGACCATGGCTTGGTTCATGGAACACATGTTGTCGGCACCTTGGTCGGCGGTCGCCCGGGCTTCGCGCACCAGATCGTTGGCCTTTTGTGCATTCTCGGCATTGCGTTTGGTCACGCCAGCCATTTTCGTCAGCGCCACACTGGTTTCCTCCAGGGATGTGGCTTGGGTGTTCGATCCATCAGCGAGATTCTGGCTGGTGGAAAAAACCCGGCTGGCAGCTTTGGCTGAATTATCGCTGACGTGAGATAATTCCTGAGCGATGGTTTTTAAGGCGGTAGAAATATTATTGTTCATGTGCCGGCCGACGAACATGACTAAAACCAGAAATAATCCCAAGCCGCCTGCCCGCCAGCGCATTTCGGATTTGATCCGGTTTTGTTCGGTAAGCAGTTTCTGATTCGCGGCGGATTCAACCGCCTCGTGGTAGTGACGGATTTCATTCAGAACCGAACTGCATTCGGGATTGACGGTGTGGAGCAACATTTCATTGGCTAGTGCGTTTTGTCCTTTGACGAACTGATCGACCACCTTGTTTTCTCCGGTGACCAGAAGATCGAAATGTGTCCGGATGGCCTTTGCTGCCGAGCCACAGCTGGCAATCAGGGCTGCCGATTTTTTTTGGCTAGCGGCCAGATTCTGGCTGGATTTTTCGATGAGATCCGGATCG
>CAIKKJ010000146.1 GCA_903827955.1 uncultured Verrucomicrobia subdivision 3 bacterium | reverse complement strand
TCGCGGCTGCGCGCCACGGTGGCGTTGACCGCCTCGCTGACCGGCGCGATGGCCTTGAGGGCGCGCGGCGATTGCAGCGGGACGATTTCTTTGACGTGTAAATCCTGCGTCCGATACATTGGGACAATATAGCAAACCGCAGGACGAGAAAAAGTCTAATGTCAGGACGGGATTTTGCCGAACGGCGCGGCTTCTTCTTGCAGGGCGAAGCAAATGAGCATACTTCAAAAATCGCTTAATACATTGAGCCTTGAACATTTGTATGCACCAAGAAATTGCAATCAAGGCGGCTTGTTCCCGTCGTTGACGTTTGAATATAAATCTCTACATAGTTCGTTTTGCCAGCTTCTTGATTTATTTCCTTCGTCGCAATTTTTCCAATGCCGCCAACGATTACCGCAAGCTCATGCTTACCTAGAGCTGGAGAAAAAGCAGCAAGTGCGCTGAAATCATCTGGAAATGGAAGCGGACTTCTTCCGGGCAAAACTCCGCACATGACTGACTCGTTATCGGATGCAACTACTGCACTGATTGGCTGTTTAGTCGCATTAAATACAACAATTCGTAAGGTGCCTTGATATGGTGGCGCTGGGAAATAGGAAAACATATTCGGCGGCTTTTGTTTCATTTGCCAAGAAACGAAAAATATTCCAGCCAACGCCAAACCGAAGAATATTCCGATTGCAAAAATAAATATTTTGACTGGTTTCATATTACTTTATCCCCGCCAGCCGTTCCTTCCAGATTTTGTAAAGCTCCACGGTGGCGCGGACGTCGCGCAGGCAATATTCAGCGATCTCGCGGAATTTCCCCGCCGCCATCAGGGTGCTCACGTCCATGCCCGTCACGCCCGCGCTCTTGGGCGATTCGATGCCAAACGCCTTGCAATAAAAATCCAGATTGAACCGCCGCGCCGCGCCGTCGCGCCCGCTCACGCTGTAAAAGGTAAATTGCTCCGCGAGGTCGCAGTGCGGCTCGGTGGCGTAACGGTAGCCCAGCCAGTTCTTTTTTGTGATGGGCACGTTGAGCAATGCCGAGCGCAGGTAGATGAACGGCACGTCGAACCCGCGGCCGTTGAAGGTCACGGTGCCGTCGTAATGTTTTGCGACATCCCAGAACGCGGTGAGCAACTCCGTCTCATCGGCCACGGGCAGAAATTCCACCGGCCCGGCGTCGCCCGCATCGTCCTCAAAATCCTCGGCGATGTAAATGGTCTGCCCGCGCCCGGTCTCGGCATTGAGCATGGCGATGCAAACGACCTGCGAGGTGAACGGCCACAGCGACATGAAGCGCGCGATTTCCTCGCGCTTGGCCTGCTTGGCGATGAGGTCGTCAATTTTTTCAGTCTCGCGGAAAAGATATTCCTGCTGCGCCTCGTCGAAGTTTTCGATGGGTTGCGCGGAGGTTTCGATGTCGAAGACAAGGGTGGCCATAAGTTTGACGGAAAATTGAACCGTTGCCGTGCGAAAGGCAATGCCGTAGTGGCACAGGCTTGCGCCCGTCCAACCACCGATTCCGTTCCACCACGACTCGGCGCATTGACAATCTGCCCGAAAGACTGTTCGCTTGCCGTCATGCGAATTTTTTTCACCATCGCGTTGCTCGCGTCCACATTCCTGCTCGCTGCCGCGCAAACAAATTCTAATTTCACGCGCACGGAAGACGTCGTCTACGGTCGCAAGTTTGGCACAGCGCTCACGCTCGATGTCTTCACGCCGCCCCAACCAAATGGCGCGGGAATTCTGTGGCTCGTTAGTTCCGGCTACGGCTCGTCGCACGAGGCCATTAATCCGAAATTTTTTCGCACGCTGCTGGCGCGCGGCTACACCGTGTTTGCCGTCGTGCACGGTTCCGTGCCGAAGTTTGGCGTGGAGGAAATTGAGCCGGACATTTTGCGCGCCGCAGGTTTCGTGCGCCACCACGCGGCGGACTACGGCGTGAACCCGCAGCGCCTCGGTTCCATCGGCGCGAGTGCGGGCGGACATCTCTCGCTCACGCTCGCCACGCACGGCGGCCCCGGCGACGCGAACGCCGCCGATCCCGTCGCGCGCGAAAGCAGCGCGGTGCAATGCGCTGTGGCATTTTTTCCGCCGACGGATTATTTGAACTACGGCAAACCCGGTCGCGAAGGCGAGTGGATCAAGCCGTTGCTCGGCGTGAATCCCACCAACGACGCGCCCACGCGCGCGGCGGAAACCACGCGGTTGCTCCGAGAAATTTCCGTTATCTACCGCGTTCATTCCAACCAGCCGCCCGTGCTGATTTTTCAGGGTGATAAGGATTACATGGTTCCCGTGGAGCAGGCGCGGACGTTTGTGGCTGCCAGCGAAAAACTCGGCAACGAGACCAAGCTCATCATCAAACCCAGTGCCGGCCACGGCTGGCCCGACATGGCGGCGGATATGGAAACAGCGGCGGATTGGTTTGATGAACATCTCAAGCACCCCGCTGCGCCGGGAGAAAAATAAGCAGAGCGCCAGCTACACCGGCTCGGCAATCAAATCGTAATCGGTGTGGCCAACGACTTTGACGCGAGCAAATTTCCCAACCGGCATTCCACTGCGCGGGGCACGCACATACACGCGTCCATCAATGTCCGGCGCATCCGCTTCGCCGCGACCGACGAAGTAATTGCCTTTCATCTGCGCGGTGTGCTGATCCTTCTCGCGCATCAAACCGTGTTCCCACGAACTGACGTTCGCGCCTTGAAGTTGCTTGGCGTTCGCCTCGCCTTCAATGAGGACTTTGATTTCGCGCCCGACGAAGGATTCTGACACCGCGATGGCGACCCTGTGCTGCGCAGCCATCGCGAGTTCGCGGCGCTTTTGTTTCACCTTGTCGGAAAGCTGGCCGGCCATTGCGCCCGCGCGCGTGCCGTCTTCTTTTGAGTAAGCAAACACGCCTAGGCGCTCAAACTTCGTATCGCGAATAAAATCAAGCAGCGCGTTAAAACTGGTTTCCGTTTCACCGGGAAAGCCGACGATGAACGTCGTGCGAATCGCGATACCGGGAATGCCCGCGCGAATGCGTTTGATGAGATCCACGATGTATTGCTGCGAAGTCTCGCGGCGCATGCGTTCGAGCATGTTCTCGTGGATGTGCTGGAGCGGAATATCAATGTAGCGCGCGACTTTCTTGCACTCGGCAATCGTCTGGATGAGTTCATCCGTCCAGTGCGCCGGATGCGTGTAGAGCAGGCGAATCCAGAAATCGCCCTTGAGCGAGTTGAGTTCGCGCAGCAGCGTGCAAATGGTCGTCGCATCCGCAGCCAAGGATTTAGCGGCGGCGGAAAATTTCTCCGGCGAAGAAATCGCGCGGCTGTGGTTCGGGCGCAAGTCCAAGCCGTAGTAAGTCGAATCCTGCGAGATGAGATTGATCTCCTTCACGCCGTCGGCGATGAGCGCCTTGGCTTCCTTGACGATGTCCTCCTGCGTGCGGCTGCGATGCGAGCCGCGCATTCGAGGGATGATGCAGAAGCTGCACGGATGATTGCAGCCCTCGGCAATTTTTAGATAGGCAAAATGTTTCGGCGTCAGGCGGAAACGCGGTGTCTCGAAATCGGGAATGAAAACGGGGCGTTGCGTCACGTCAAACACCGGCGCGCTCGGCGAAGTGACCACGACTTTCGTTTTACCAAATTTATCAGTGCTGCGAATGGACTCTTCCTTTTCGTGATCGGACAAGTCGCGATTTTTCTCCAACTCATTCAAACGCGAAACCACTTTTCCTTTTTGAACTTTGGCCTTGGGCGCGGAAACTTTGGTCGCACGACTGGCAATGGCTTTGCCCACGATGTCGCCGACTTGCGCGACTTGGTCAATGCCCATGAACGCGTCCACTTCGGGCATCAGCTTGGGGAGTTCGTCGCGAAAACGTTGCGAGAGACACCCGGAAACGATGACCGCCTGACCACGCTGATTAGCGT
Source organism: uncultured Verrucomicrobia subdivision 3 bacterium (assembly GCA_903827955.1). Taxonomy (GTDB): domain Bacteria; phylum Verrucomicrobiota; class Verrucomicrobiia; order Limisphaerales; family UBA11358; genus UBA11358. The sequence continues at coordinate 2,874 of CAIKKJ010000146.1, read as the reverse complement.
CGCGGAGTTCGACGGATTCGAGAATCGTGTCCACACTTTCCTCCTGCGCGGAGTCAATAAACGAGCAGGTGTTAACGATGACGGCGTCAGCGGACGCGGCGTCGTTGGTGATCTCGACACCGCTTTTCATCAACGAGCCGAGCATGATCTCGGCGTCCACCAGATTTTTGGCGCAGCCGAGTGAAATCATACCGACGCGCACGGGTCGGGAACTGGAATTTTTCTTCGTCACAGGCTGGGCATGGTAGCACAGGTGCGGCGCGAGGCAATCTTACGGCAACGGCCAGAAAAGCTACGGGGTATTTGTAGCGGGCGAGTTGGTGACCGGGGAAACAATTTTTGGAACGGCGTTCGTCATCGCGTGCGCGGCAATCTCCGCTGGCAATCCCAGTTGGGTTCGGAGCACAGCGCGTGCCTCAAACGGCAGGCCGCGTTGCGGGTTGAGCAAATCGGTCACCACCGTCTTGTTCAACTCGTCATAAGGCGGCAATGGTATCCGCACATCGCCGCGTGAGCCGGCGGTCTGCCGAGTGTAACGACGATAAACCCCGGTGGCTAGCCGCCGGAACGTGTCGTAACCGGCGTTGTCATCCTGCGCGAGGGCGAGATAGGAACGCACGAGCAAGCCTTGCACGGCGGAGGTCACGCGCTCCTGCGAGGTTTCACCGATGTCGATCTGCACCACGGCCACGGCGTATTCATCGAGCGTGAGCGATTTCGGCAGCGAGGTCGGGTCGTTTTCCACGATGGGCTGGTTGGGAAATTTGTCGCCAAGATACTTGAACCATTTATTCGCTTCGGCCATGCGGTTGTTTTCGTAAAGAAAATAAACGGCGTCGCGCAAAAAATTCCGCTGCGCCCGTTCGATGTGATCGCGGTTTTCGGCATCATCGTGCGACATCTCTTCGTAGGCGTCGTTGACATTTTTGACCAACTCCAGGTTTGGCTCGAGCGAGTAGGTCTGCGTGAACGGATTTTCAACGATGCGCCCGTGTTTGAAGGCCTGATAAATGGACTGGTAAATGATGCGCCGCAGGGTGATGAAGTCGCTGGTCTTCACTTTCTCGGAATGTTTCTGCGCCTCGGCCAAGCCTTTGACGCCCCAGTAAATCGCGTGCGCCTCCGGCAGCCGCCAGTCAAACGGGCCGTATTTTTCATCCACGCTCCGCACCAGCGCCGGCTCCAGCTTGAACTTTTTTTCCAGCAAAACGGCGTTCGTCATATCCGCCGCGCTTTGCGGTGAAATGAGGTTTTGGTAATTTGTGCCGCTTGCCCCAAAAAACGGCGACATCTCCTCGGCCCATTTTTTTTTGTAAAACATGTTCGCGTCATCCAGGTTCGCACCCATCTTGTGCTGGAAGAACCACGCGAGCTCGCGGAAGATCAGGATGTCGTTCGGATTATATTTCAAACCCTCGTCGCGCAGCAGCGTGATGCCGTTCTCCAGCCAGCGCCAGCGGTCGGTGTAATCGCCGGGCGCGTTCTCCTTGAACTTCACGGAAATGTTGTAGGCCATGTTCCAGCCCTGAAACACCCAGACCTGTGAGAAGTGCGGCTCCAGATCCGTGATCCACGTCGCGAGTTGGGCGGCCTCAAAAAATTTGTCGTCCTGCTGCAGGTCATTCGCGCGCATCCAGAGAAAATTGGAGATCAATCCGCGAAAACCGCCGAGGGCGACCGTCGTAAACGCCAGCATCGGCGGGGCGTTTTCCAACACGGCGGCATGCGTCAGACCGAGGCGGTCGCGATCCGTATTCAAAGATTTTTGCACACGCCCCGCACCAAACACAAGGACGGCGGCGAGGAACAGCAGGAGAAATTTTTTGGCGCGCGAGTTCATTGAGTTCCTTGCGCAGTCGCCAGTTCACGCCGATTGAAAAAAATGATTCCCGCCACCGCAAAAGCACCGCCGATGAACACGACAATCTGCGCGAACGCCTGGCCCAGTTCCAGCCAGGTGATGCTGCGCCCCGTGCTCAATGCGTCGATCGGTGAAAAATTTCCCACCAGCCGAATGACCGACAGCACCGCCTTGAACGCCGGAATCAAAACCACGTCGGCGGCGGAATGTCCCGCCTGCCCCGTCTCTTCGTTGCCCGCCGCCACCGAGCCGGAATCAATCGCGTCCGCCAGCGTGCCGCTGGCCAGCACCAGCGTCAGCATCGCCAGTGAAAAAAACGTGGCCACGGGAAACGACAAAAAGCTCGCGGCCATCAATCCCAGCGCGGCCATCAGCGCCAGCCAGCAAAAAATAATCCCCAGCCCGCGCGCAAAATTCAACGCGAAGCCGCCTTCGGGATACAACACCTCCATGCCTTCATCGAGCGAGAACAGCAGCGCCGTGTTGTTCGGGTTCAGCGCCACGATGGTCAGCATGCCGTTTTTGTCGAACAGATTGGGCGGGATACGAAATTCATGGAACGTGTCCGGCGCCAGACTCATCGGCTCGCTGCGCCACAGCTTCTGTTCTTCGATTGCGCCTGCCTGAAACATCAACGTGAACGTGCCGGACGGGCTTTTTTGCGCCGAGTTGAACTTCACGCGCAGTTGCAACGGCTTGTCCGCCAGAAAATTTTTGGCGAAGCCCAGGTCAATCTTCCACTCGCGCGTGTAGCTCGGCGGCACTTGCTGCCATTGCGCCCGCACACCCTCGCGGATTTGCTTGCGGACTTCCGGCACATCGACCGAATCCACCGGCGACGATTTGAGCCGGCTCTGCAGAATCCGCTCCACATCCGCCTCAATGTCCGCTGTCATGCTCGCTTCCTTTGCCGAACCGCGCGCGATCAATATTTCCTCGCGCAAGGTTTTCTGCACGTCCGCCGACAATTTCCCGGCGCGCCACTGGAGCAAGGCAAAAACGCACACACCGGA
>CAIKKJ010000145.1 GCA_903827955.1 uncultured Verrucomicrobia subdivision 3 bacterium | reverse complement strand
TCGCCGATCATGCGTTTCGCCAGATCGTGCGCCGCTGTGTTCTCGCTCATCATGCCCGCCGTGATGACGAATATTTTTCCGCCGCTCAACTTCATGCTCTCGGCTGCACCCTTTTCCAGCACGATGAGTTGCAGCGCTTCGTTCAACTGCAAACCCGTGTGCGACCGGTGCGCACGATGCGCCTCGATGTCGTAAATCTCTGTGAACACGCGGCCCAGCCCACCGATGTAAATCGGCTGCTTCTTCATTTTCCCATCGCGCATCAGCAAGGCGAGCATCGCCAAAATTTCCTGCGTGCGTCCCAGCGCGAACGACGGAATCAGCACGCAGCCTTTTTTCTTCTGGGCTTCGTGAATCGCCGTTACCAGCCGCTGCACTTCGCTGTCGCGGGTGAAATCCTTCGGCACCTCGCGGTTGCCGCGCGTCGTTTCCATGATGAGCACGTCCGCCTTCACGTCCTCGAACCGCGCGCTCTTTAGCAGCGTCTGGTCGTGGAAACACACATCGCCCGTGTAAAACATCGTCTCCTTTTTCCCGCGCAACAAAACGCCCGCCGAACCCAGCGTGTGACCCGCATCAAAAAACTCCAGCGTCGGCGACCGCAATCCCGCGCGCTGTTTCTTGAACGAGCCCCATTCTACTTCGCGGTTGTATTTAAAACCTTGGAAGAACGGCGAAATTTCATCCAGCTCGTCGTGCGTGTAGAGCGGATACTCCTTGATGCCCAGCTCATCGCGCTGCCGCGTCATCACGTTCACCGAATTGTGCAGCACGCGTTCCGAGATGAGGTAGCTCAACTCCGTCATCAGAATGTGCGCCTTGGGAAAATGTTTCACCGCCACCGGCAGCGCGCCGATGTGGTCGTGATGACAATGTGAAATCGCAATCGCATCCACTTCCGCCTGGCCGGCAACTTTGCCGAAACGCGGCAACGCATCGCGCCCCTCGCGTTTCGGATGCATCCCGGCATCCAGCAGAATGCGGTGTTCCTCCATTTCCACCAGCCACGCACTCGCGCCAATGTCCTCGTCCGGGTTCAAATTTGTAATGTTCACTGCCTAATTAAACCACGGATGCACACGGATGGACACAGATAAAAATAAATCCGGGAAGGACGCCGTATCGGCGCCCCATTTTGAATTTGGGACAGCGACACGCCGTCCCTCCCCAAATTATTTTGCAAGCAGCGCACGCTCCAACTCCATCGCCCACTTGCGGCAGAGCCAGAGCGGAATAAATCCAAACACGCCGAACGAGCAATCAATCAGCCGCCACCAAATTGGAATCCCGCGCAGCGCGCCAAACGTGAATGCAAACGGAATCACCAGCACGCAGGCAATCAATCCAAAATCAAACAGCCAGCGATTGCGCACCGGGTCACGCAATGCGCCAACGAAAACCAACGCGATGACGAAATGCCCGAACGCCAGCCAGTCCGTGCCGTAGAACAGAAACGGATGCTCCGCCTGTGTTTGCACCAGCGCATAGCGGACACGCAGCAACCATCCCACAATTATCGAAGATTTTTCGTCGCCACCAAAAACATTCGCAAGCCAGTTCACTTCCGACAACTGCGGAATCGCCGTCGCGCCGCTCAAAAACAAGCCGATGATGAAAAACCACGTCAGCCATTTGATGCGGCAGTTGAGGATTTTTTTCCGTTCCATGATTTCAGTTTAGTCTGCCATTCCGTGTGAATGTTTCCCCGACTGATCTAGCGTGTCGAACCAGTGGCCGAGGAAGAATTTTTTCTCCGTCGGGAAAAATGTTTCGGACTTGCCAATGATGGGACGCAGCGCCGTCGTCATTTGCAGCGCGACGAGCAGGAAGATGCAGACCCACACGTTCACGCCGGCTTGCGACTTTGCTTCTGCGTGCGCGAAACCGTGCTTCATGAACCGCACTCCGAACAGCGTCGCCACGAACCAAAACAGCAGGTGCAGAAAACCCATCCACGCGAGCGATTCGGTGGATTGCGAGAAAATCCACGCCACCGGCGCGAAGCCGACGAGCAGGATCGTCATCAGCATCAGCAGCCCTGCGAGCAGGCCGCAGACTTCTGCAAGCCGCGATTGCGCGCCGCTTAAACACGTGAAGATATACAGACTCGGCAGACAAATCGCCGCCGAGATGAAAAGTCCCAGCGCAATTTTCGCCGGCGCAATCCACAACTGCGATCCGCCGGAAAATGTCCCAGCCACGACGCCATAAACCGCCGCGCAAATGAATGCCACGAAAAACATCTGCGCGATGAGCTTGCCCGCGCCCGGCTGGCGCAGTTGAAACAATAAGCGTCGCGGCTGTCGCAGCAGCGCTTCGATGGCGGTGAAGGCGTTGGTGATGGGCACACGTTCAGCGGGGTCGTCGCCAAGCTTGCGCGCGGCGGACGACAGCGGCGGCGTGGCGGGCGGAGTTTGCGTCGCGTCTTTCGATGGAATCACGGGCGGGACGGGATTTTGGTCATTCATAATTCAGCGTTGTTTAGTGGTTCGGGAAAAATTGAACGAAAGCGCCAAACACATTCTCGTAAAAATTTCCTTTCATCGCGCCATCGCGAAAAAATTGCACGGGCAGTTCTGGCGCGCCGATAAATGGCCGCGCAATCCATGAAAGCTGGCTGCCGAGAAAAAGATTTCCCACCAGCCACGCAAAAAAAACGCGAAACGCCACCGCACGTCCGCCGCCGAGATGCACGAGCAGTTGCAGCAGCCGCGCGTTGCCCACCGTGCCGGCAAACGTGATCACACCAACGTGCGCGAGCTTGATGAGGTTGTAGGCGGCAACCGGATGCGCTTCGAGCGGCGGCGCGCTCCACACCGCGAACGCCAGCAGCGGCGCGAAAGCACCGAGAATCGCGGATGTGATCGCGCAGCTCATCACCACGGCGGCGAACGACTGGCGAAACGGAATATTCAGCCCGAGCAGCGGCGCGAGCATCCCGTTAAGCAGCGCGTTGCCGAGCGCGGTGAGCAGGATGATGAGCGGAAATTTTATCGCGACGAACAACGCCTGTTCCGGCGCGCGCCACCAGCCCATCGCTGCGCCGTAAAATCCCGCGCCCAAAATGATGATCACAATCTGCGCCGCGAACCGCCGTGCGTTCCACTCCGCGCTCCATCCAGAAATCGTCCGCGCCTCGCCGCGCAGCAGCGTGGCGAAGTCGGCTGGGCTGATTTTGATTGGTTCGGCGGACGTTTGCATCAGGCGATAGCGGGCGCGGCCATTTGACTCATGGCTTGCAATCTTTGTTCAATCTCATCAATCACGTTGTCCGGCGTGGAAGTTCCGGCAGTGAGGCCAACTGCGTCGTCGTCAAAAAACCAGTCGGCGCGCAAATCATCCGCCGTTTGGACGTGATGAACGCGCGGGCAAAATTGCAAACAGGTCTGCACCAGTTCGCGCGTGTTGTTGCTGTGCGCGCCGCCGATGACGATGACCACATCGCACTGCTGCGCGAGTTCCACCGCCGCGCTTTGCCGCTGCTTCGTCGGCTGGCAGACGGTGTCAATGAAACGCACTTCGGAATTTGGAAACCGGTCGCGGATGAGTTGCACGAGCCGCCGAACTTTTTCAATCGGCTGCGTAGTCTGCGCGATGACGCCAAATTGTCTTCGCTCGCGGAGCAACGTCACATCGGTTTCACTCAACACGACGTCGAAAGTGTCCAAATCTTCCGTCATGCCGCGCACTTCCACATGGCCGCGCTGGCCAATGATGACGGGATGAAAACCTGCGCGCACCAGTTTCGTCAAAGCGCGATGCGCGACGTGGACGAGCGGACAAGTTGCCTCCAGCACGTTCAACCCGCGCTGGCGTGTCGCGTTCAGTGCGCGCTCGGATGCGCCGTGGGCAGTGACCATCACGGTTTGCGTCTGCACGGTCGCGGACTGCGGCTCGAAGCGGATGCCGCTGGCGCGCAATTCGGCGAGGACGGTTTCGTTGTGAACGAGGTCGCCGAGAATCGTGAGCGGCTCGCGCCGCGCCGTGTCGAGCGCCAGCGCGATGGCGTCGCGGACGCCGAAGCACATTCCCAAATGTTCTGCGCGGAGAAATTTCATAGGCTATTCACTTTGTATTACAAAGTGTGAGACGGCGGCGGCGTGAATTTGTTCAAAGAAAGTTTTATGCCTTGTTTTGGCGGACGATTTTTTCCAGCAGGTCAATGTAGCTGGTGAAGGCTTTGCGCCCGGCCTTGGTGAGCGAGCAGGTGGTGAGCGAACGGTGGTTCTGGTAGGACTTGGCCACGGAAATGAAGCCCTCCTCCTGCAAGATGCGGATGTGCGTGGTGAGATTGCCGTCGGTCATGTCCAGCGTGTCGCGGAGCTCGGTGAAGGAAAGTTCCGGCGTGCCCGCGAGCGCGGACATGATGGCGAGCCGCCCCTTCTCGTGGATGACGCGGTCGAGCTGGAGAAACAGTTCGGGGTTCACGCGGCGGGATTTTTCTTCTCGGTGAAATAGAGGTAAATGCCGTAGGCGAGGTGCGGGCCACCAAATAAAGCACCCATCAAACAATGAAAGTTCGGACTGAAGACTGAATCAAATAATTTTGCGGAAATATAAATAAATACTACAAGAACCGCAGGACAACAGACGTAAAACCATCCCAGCCATTTTATTCCTTTGGGAGTGAAAAATCCGGCCGCATGCAAGGCGCAGCCGTAGAAAAGTAGCCATAGTAAAACCGGATCCCACCAGTCACTGCTTTGGTTTTTATATCGCCCTGCGTCTGCAGCTACAAACAGAGCCACCATGGCTCCTGCTGCTAAAGCGGGGGCTATGGCTTGTATCACGCGACGTGTCGGCGGTGACCAAAAAAGCTCGCGATCTTTGATGGCTTGTCGGCGAGCAATTAGGAAGGCAATGGCAATGGCAACAAAAGCGGTGCCAACCCAAAGCGCTTCAAATTCCAATAGCGAGTTGTAGTGTAAGTAATATCCAGCAATCGCAGCCACGCTGCCCAATGCGCCCACGCAAATCATGATCGGCGCGAGCGCTCGGCGGTAGAGCGCAGAGCGTTCCATCAAGGTGCGGATGGTTTGCAGGTTTTCCTCGGCCCATTTCGGATTCATGGCTTTGACTTTGCATTGCAAAGTTAAATTTGGCAAGTGAGAATTGTCTGAATGAGGAAGGCAGGAAGATAGGAATTTTTTCGATTCCTGCATTCTTGCTTTCCTTATTCGTTCAGTTGAAGCTTTCCGCGTGCCGCCGCCCCGAAAAAATTTCACCTCCGCCCGCGCCAAGATTTTGGCGCAATGGCGCGGCGTGGATTATGCGCCGCTGGAAAAGGCCCGCGCCACGCCAGCACGTTTGCCGGATGCAGTGTTACCGGCGCTGCTCAAAGAGTTGCGCCTTGACGCGCGGCAGGCGGAGGCGGAGGTGGTGAAGGTGTGGAACGCGCTGATTGATCCGGCGGTGACGGCGCACGCGCAGCCGAACAATCTGCACAAGGGAACGTTGTTTGTGAACGTGGACAGCAGCGCGTGGCTTTCGGAAATCGTCCGTTACCGCCGCAAGGAAATTTTGGAGCGGCTACAAAACAGTTTTGGAAAATCGGTGGTGCAAAAAATTTCCTTCCGCATCGGATAATTCTCCGCGTCTGCAAATTGTCACACTTTTGGTTTTGGTTTCCGCCGGGGCGTTGCCTATTTTGGGTCAGCATGGAAACTGTGCGCCGCGCGGTCATTGATGTCGGCACCAACTCGATCAAGTTGTTGGTGGCGGATGTGCGCGGTCGCGAGGTGACGCCCATCCATGAGGAATCCAAGCAGACGCGTCTCGGCAAAGACTTTTACGAGACGCACCGGCTCCAGCCGGAAAGCATCGCGCACACGGCGGCGGCCGTCTGGGAATTTTCTGAAATCGCCCGCGAAAAAAGTTCGCAGTCCATCCGCGTCATCGCCACCAGCGCCGCGCGCGATGCGATGAACCCGACGGATTTGACGAGTTCCATCGAACGTGCGTCCGGTTTGAAAACGGAAATCATCTCCGGCGCGCGCGAGGCGGAATGGGCGTTTCAAGGCGTGGCCACGGACGGTGAACTGGCGCGGCAGCCGTTGCTGCTGCTGGATGTTGGCGGCGGCAGCACTGAATTTATTTTGGGGCACGGCCAGAAAAAAAGTTTCGCGCACAGCTTTCCACTCGGCACGGTGCGGCTGCTCGAAAAATTTTCGCACAGCGACCCGCCGACGAAAGCGGAGTTCAATGCTTGCCGCGACTGGCTGAAAAAGTTTCTGCAACACGAAGTGCGGCCGCAGCTCGAACCGGCGTTGAAAAATGTGGCGGGCGAAATTCAACTCGTCGGCACGGGCGGCACAACGAGTATTTTGGCGCGCATTGATAAAAAGCTGGAGCGCTTCGATCGTGAAAAAATCGAGCGCGCCACGTTGAATTTTGAAACCATCGTGGCGCACCGGAAAAAATTGTGGCAACTGCCGCTCGCCGAGCGGAAGGAAATTCCCGGCCTACCCAAGAACCGCGCGGACGTGATTCTCACCGGCGTTTTGATTTTTGAAAGGGTGATGGCGGAATTTACTTTCAAAGAACTGCGCGTCAGCACGCGCGGCCTGCGTTTCGCGGCGGTGATGAGTGAATAAGGAAAGCAGAAATTCCGGAAACGATTTTTGTTCCTGCCTGCCTGCTTTCCTTATTTAATTGGCTTCATGCGCGTCTTGATTGTTGGCTGCGGCTACGTCGGTTTGCCTTTGGGCAAAGAACTGGCGCGGCGAGGGCATGAGGTTTTCGGGCTGCGGCGCAGCCCGCAGGCGGGGGCGGAAATGCAGGCGGCGGGCATTCAGCCGTTGCTCGCCGATGTCACGCGGCCGGAATCACTCGCCGGGCTGCCGCGCGATTTTGACTGGGTGGTGAACTGCACCGCGTCCGGCGGCGGCGGCGCGGAGGATTACAAAAAAATTTATCTCGAAGGCAACCGCAACCTCATCGCGTGGCTCGCCGGTTCGCCGCTGAAAAAATTCATCTACACCAGCAGCACCAGCGTCTATGCGCAGAACGACGGCTCGGTCGTCACTGAAGTTTCCCCGACGGAACCGGACGCCGCAACGGCGCAGGTGTTGGCGGAGACGGAAAAACTACTGCTGGCAGCGGCGGTCGAGCGTAAATTTCCTGCTGTGATTTTGCGCGTCGCAGGAATTTACGGCCCGGCGCGCGGACATTCGTTCAAGCAGTTCCTCCGTGGCGAGGCACGCATCGAGGGCGACGGCGCGCGCTGGCTGAACATGATTCATCGCGATGACCTGATTGGCTGCATCATCACCGCGCTGGAACGTGGTCGGCTGGGGGAAATTTACAACGCGATGGATAGCGAGCCGGTGAGCCAATTGAAATTCTTTGAGTGGCTCGCGGCGGAGTTGCAAAAGCCACTGCCACCAACTGTCGCCGCCGAGGCCGAGGCAATTCGCAAACGCGGTGTGACGAATAAACGCGTGAGCAATGCGAAGTTGCTGGCCGAGTTGAAATACAAGTTTCAGTTTCCCAATTTTCGCGCGGGCTACGCGGCGGAAATCGCGCGGCTGCAGGCGGAAGATTCACCATTGCCTAAACCTCCAGGTGAGGGTATCGGTTTAGGGTGAATTTTCTCCGCGTCCGCCGCGCAGGTTGCCGTTTGGTGGCGGCCTTGTTTGTCTTGTCCCAAGTGTTTTCGACCGCCGAGGCCAAAAACATCCGGCTCCGCAACGAAATCATAGACACCGATTCCGGCGAGAACCGCGCGGCGATGGCGGGACAGAAAAAATCCAAGGTGGCGGTCGCGTCCGGTTTGTTTCTCATCCAGTTCAACGGCCCGCTCGAACCGGCGCAGCGCGACGCGCTGAAAAAATCCGGAGTGGAGCTGATCAAATACGTTCCCGACGATGCCTTCATCGCGAAGTTGGAAAAAGTTTCACCCGCGACTGCGAGCGCGCTGAGTTTTGTGCGCTGGATCGGGCCATACAAAACGGAACACAAAATTCATCCGCAGCTCGCCTCGCTCGCAAAAATTGCGGCGCAGTCCAACGCGACGGTGAGCGTGAACCTCCTGCTTTCGCCCAATGCCAGCACGGCGGAAATCGCGGCGGTGAAAAAGCTGCTCGGGGTCACGCATCACGAGACGCATTTGCAATCGGGGATCTTTCTGCGGAGTGAAATGTTCGCGTCGCGAATGGATGCGTTGGCGCAGGAAAGTTCCGTGCTGTGGATTGAGCGCGCGCAAAAGCGAAAACTCCTGGATGAAGCCGCCGCAAAAATTGTCGGCGGCGATGACGGTGCGGTGGCGACGCGCACGGTGACGCAGCAGCAGGGCTTTGACGGCAGCGGCGTGACGGTTTGCGTGGCGGACTCCGGCCTCGACACCGGCAACACGAACACGATGCACCTCGACTTGCGCGGGCGCGTGAAGGGTTTCAGTTTTTACGGCAGCAACATCGCCAACGGTTCGGACGGCCACGGCCACGGCACGCATTGCGCGGGCATCGTGGCGGGCAACGCGGCGACGGGCGAGATGGATCCAGACACGTTGCAATTTTACGGCCTCGGTGTCGCGCCCGGCGCGAGTCTTTACATCGAGAGAATTTTTGATGACACGGCGAACGAGGCGAATCCGTTTCCCAGTGACGAGACGCTCACGCACGACGCGGTGCGCGCGGGTGCGAAGGTAGCATCGAACAGTTGGGGCACGGACAATCAGGGGGAATATGATTTGGACTGCGCGCAGTTCGACGCGTTGGTGCGTGATGCCGACGCGGGCACGGCGGGTTACCAACCTTACATCATTGAATTTTCCGCAGGCAACGCGGGGCCGAACTCGCAGACGATGAACAGCCCCGCGTGCGCGAAAAATGTCATCGCCACCGGCGCGTCCGAAAATGATCCGGCGACGCTTTCCTCGACTTACGGGCTCTACGCGGATGGTCGCGACACGATGGCAGATTTTTCCAGCCGTGGGCCGTGCGCGGACGGGCGCATCAAGCCAGATGTCGTTGCGCCCGGAACGTGGATTGCGTCCGCTGCGTCGTCGTTCGCGCTGAATCCCGCTGGCACGTCGTGGACGGTGATTGACGGACTTTATGTTTACATGGGGGGAACGAGCATGAGCGGGCCGCACTGCGCCGGCGCGGCGGCGGTGTTCGTGCAGTTTTGGAAGGCGACGCACACGAATGCGATTCCGTCGTGCGCGCTGACTAAAGCGGCGCTGATCAATTCCGCCGAAGAACTGGACCAAAGCAACGGCGGTCCCGGCCCGGTGCCGAACAATGATGAAGGCTGGGGTCGCATCACTCTGACGAACATCATCAACACCAATTTCACCACCGCACCGCGCGCGTTTGATTACGTTGACCAAACGGTGTTGCTCACGAACTCGCAATTGTTCACACGGCACATTTTTGTGCGCAGCGGCGGGCAGCCGTTTAAAGTAACGATGACCTACTCGGACGTTCCCGGATTTCCGGGCGCGGTGCCGGCGCTTGTGAACGACCTTGATCTCGAAGTCGTCGCGCCGGACGGCACGCTGTATCGCGGCAATCAATTTGGCGCTGGCGAGTCCGTGCCGAATCCACCGAACGGCGACAAGTTGAACAACGTCGAGGGCGTTTATCTCACGGCACCGGCGACCGGCGACTGGCAAGTGCGCGTGCGTGCGACGAAAATTGTCTCCGATGTTTTTACGAACACGGCGGTGGCTGATCAGGATTTCGCGCTGGTTTCATCGGGTGATTTGGCGCGACCGGGGCAGGGACTCATTTTGCTCGACCGGCCGAGTTACACCGCGCCGAGCACGATGAACGTTTCCGTCTTCGATGCGAACCGCGCGGCGAGCAACAGCGTGACGGTGATTGTGACGAATCTCATGTTGCACACCGGCCTCGCGAAAATTTTGAACACGCAGGGAAATTACGGCGCATTCACTGGCTCCGTCGCAACGGTGACGGGCGCGGCGGGCGCGGGACAAATTCAAATCGCGAACGGCAATGCGCTCGAAGCGGACTACGTTGACTCTGGCAGCGTGAAGCGCATTGCGACCGCGGTGGGCGACCTCGTTGGGCCAACCATCACGAGTGTCACCGCGACGACGGACCTCGGCATTTTGACGATCACTTGGACGACGAGCGAACCGGCGACCTCGCTCGTGCGCTACGCCACAAACACCGCGAACTTAAATCTCGCCGTCACGAACAACGTCCTCGTCACCGCGCATGTCGTGAAGCTCACGCGGTTGATTCCCGGCAAGACGTATTTTTATGCCGTGAGTTCCACGGACGCAGCGGGCAATGGCACGACGAACAACAACGGCGGGGCGAATTTTACTTTCGTCGGCGTCGCGACACCGACGGTGCTGTTGGTGGATGCCTACGACACAGTTGCTGAAGACGCAAATGGAGCGACGACGATTTCCGACGGCTCTTACACGAACGTCCTGAACGCCGCCGGTATCAGCTACGCGTTTTGGAAAGTGAACACGCGCGGCGGTCCGCAGCTTGCCGACCTCAAGCCGTATCCCGTCGTGATGTGGCGGTTGACGGATGACACGGTTTATTACGGCGTCGACGACCTTGGCCTGCCCGACCCGACGGCGACGAACAACACGCTGAACGCGCAGCAACAGTTCATGATTCAAAGCTACCTGAACGGCGGCGGCTCGTTCTTCATGGCCTCGATGGGAATATTGACGCAGCTCGGCGACGTGCCGTTCCGTCATGAGGCACTGCGCGTCGCGGGCTTCAACCAAAATCCGTCGCCGCCGTTTCCGTGTTCGGACTGCGATGAAGACGCGGGCGTGCCGGGATTTTTCGGCGGCGCTGGGACGCTCGCAAACGGAATGTATCAAACTTTGAACTACACGAATTATCCGACGTTCGATCCTGGCCTCGGCGATGTTTATGGACCGGATTTTTCGGACACGTTCACGCCGTCGTCCGACGCGCAGACCGTCGCCTACACGACGGACACCGGAAAAACGTGCGGCATGAGTTATCCCGCGCCCGGCGTGGACAGCCCGGGGCGCGTGGTGTTTTTCGGATTTCCGTTCGACGTGATGCCGACGAACGGCGTGACGACCAATAACGCCGTCGGCCTGTTGAAAAAGGCCATTGCGTTCCTCGCGCCCGGCGCGGACGGACGCGGCGTGGTGCTGCTGGACAATTCGGCCTATACGACAAACGTGCTCGTGACGGTGCAGGTCGGCGATGCGGATTTGACCGGCGCAGGCACGACGACGGTGGTGTGCGGCGCGAGTTCGCGCACGAACCGCACGACAGTCACGCTCTTCGAGACGACGCACGCGGGATTGTTCACAGGTTATCTCAACCTCGTTTCCGGCGTGGCCGCTGCGGGACAACTGCGCGTGACGAACGGCGACACCATCACCGCGACTTACACCGACGCGTCGCCCGCGAGCAACGTCGTCGCCACCGCCATCGTGGACACCGTGCCGCCCGCCATCACGAATGTCGCGGCAGTGACGGATTATTACAACGCGCAGATCACCTGGAAAACTTCCAAGCCCGCCGACTCCGCCGTGCAGTTCAACGAAGTTTCCCAGCCGCCGGCGAACGTCGTTTATTCCGCCACGCTCGTGACGAATCATTCCGTCATCCTCAACGGCCTGCTGCCGAACCGCGTTTATCATTACGCCGTCATCAGCCGCGATCAGGCGGGCAACACCACGGTGGATGACAAAGGGGGAATTTTTTATACGTTCACCACGCTCGCCGCGCCGAAGCCGCCGTGGACAAATAATTTGGAAGCCAACGCGAGCGGCTGGACCATCGTGCCGGACAGTGTCAACGGCACCGAAACTAACTGGATGTTTGGCACACCCAACAACGGGCTGGTCAGCAGCGCCCATTCCGGCACGTACGCTTGGGGTTGCCCGCTCAAGAGTGCCCCGTCCTTGTTCCTCGCCAGCTCGTATCTCTACGCGCCGATCATTGATTTGTCCGGCCTCACGTCCGCGACGCTGACGTTCTACAGTGTTTATGATTTCAGCCGCGTTGACCCGACCTTTGGCATCGCGTTTGAGGACGGAATTATTTATGTCAGCACGAACAACAGCGTGCCGCCGCAAAATCTTCCCATCTATCTCGATTTCGTGGGCGACGCCACCGCTGGTTGGGAACAAGCCACGGTGGATTTGACGCCGTTCGTCGGCAAGACCATACAAGTCGTGTTTTATTATCAAGGCGTCAACGTTGGTTACCCGCTTTACGGCTGGACGATTGACGACCTCGCCATCACCGGAGTCGTCGCCGGCGGCAACATCGTCATCACCAAAAATCTCGGCCAGGGCGAATGGACGCTCTCCACCCTCTCGGCGCTCGGCACGACACCCGTCGGGTCAGGCGTCGCGCCGTCCACCACGTTGAGCAACATGGCGACGGGCAACTACGTCGTGCAGTTCGGCGACGTGACGTATTGGCTTCCGCCCGCCGACCAGACGAACACGCTGACCGCCGGAGCCACCGTGAATTTCACCGGCACCTACACATTCCCCGATGTAAACCACAATGGCATTTCCGACGCGTTTGAAATTGATTACTTCGGCGGGGTCGTCACCAACCGCACGGCACTCACCGACACGGATCATGACGGCATGACTGATAACGCGGAGTTCATCGCCGGGACGATTCCGACGAACGCCGCGTCGCGCCTGTATTTCACCAGCGAAAAAATGACGAACGTCAACAGCCGCGTGCTGATGCAATGGCCCGTGGTGACCAACCGGCTCTATCAAGTGAATGCCTCGACGAATCTTTCCGCGTGGACGAATGTCACGCCGTGGATGCAGGCGACGAACGGCGCAACGATGACCTTCACCGGCACTAACGCCAGCCGCGCGCAATTTTTCCGCGTGCAAGTGCAGCCGTGAAACACGGTTGAGAAATTTCCCGCCGGATGCGATGCTCACCGCGCAATGAGCACAAAGGTAAAAATCTGCGGCCTCACCAGCGTGGCCGATGCCGTCGCCGCCGCCGAAGCTGGCGCGGACATGATCGGGCTGATGCTTTATGCAGGCAGCCCGCGTCACATTTCGCTCACGCAGGCCGCCGAGATTTCCCGCGCGCTACCGCCGTTCGTGCTCAAGGTCGGCGTGTTTGTGAATCCCGAAGAAGCGCTCGTTTCCCGCGCCATCGCCGAATGCCATTTGAGCCTGCTGCAATTTCACGGCGACGAGCCGTCGGAATTCTGCACGCAGTTCGGGTTGATGAGCGTGAAGGCGCTGCGCGTGCAAAACGCGGACTCGCTGACCGCGCTGGAAAATTATGCCACCGACGCGTTTCTGCTGGATGCGTATTCCAAAAGCGGACTCGGCGGCACGGGCGAAAAATTCAACTGGGATTTGGCGGTGGCGGCGCAGAAATGTGGCAAACCGATTTTTCTCGCGGGCGGCTTGACGCCGGAGAACGTGGCGGACGCGGTGAAAAAAGTGAATCCGTTTGCCGTGGATGTTTCCAGCGGCGTGGAATCCGCGCCCGGAAAAAAAGACGCGGCGAAAGTGCGGGCGTTTATCACGGCGGTGCGGGCGGCGTGAATAACTTACCGGAGAAGCTTGTAGCCTTTCCTCTGGTTAGGCGGCGTTGTCATCACCAATCACGCCATCAGTCCTTAGGTAGTATTTGCGCGTGGCTCGGTAAGAATGAATACCTGATGGAATGGCAAGTAATCCAGTCACCGCCCAAACCGTCGGCCAGTAGCTATGCGGAAGGTAGCCGTGCCAATGAGGATAGGTGAGCCACATTGCAATCAATATCCCGCTCGCGCCTCCCGACAAAGCCACCATGCCGAATGCAGCCAAACCAGCAATGATAGCGAATCCGAGTTTCAGTGTTTTTGTTTTCATATATTAATTTTGACAATCTAGCTCAAAATTACTCACGCGCGAATGTTGCCTAACGCAGAAAATTGAACCATCGCCGACTCGCGACGTGAACCGCGCCAGCGGAACGTGCCATGCCGAGGGCAGCTGCTTTCATTAATTTGAGATTGCGCCGGACGAAAGCCTATTAGTTTGAAACGCGTCATGGACTGCGGCGGGAAGCGGAGCGCCACGCCGCTTTCGTGCGCCCGAAAGTTTTCAAAAGCAGGCTGGTTTCCGTCCGCCCGAAAGCGGTGTCGCCGCTGCGCTCTGCCACCGCAGTCCATGACCTCGCGGAAACTTCGTCACCGATTGGTAGGGATGGCGCGCTGCGCCGTCCCCGCCCGCAGCGGAGCGAAGGGCGGAACGACCGTGGTGGGACACGCGCCTCGGCCAACGAGATTCCGTCGCCTGACGCTGCGCTCGGCGACGGGGACATCGCGGCGCGATGTCCCTACCACGCCACGGACGCCCGTAATTTTATTCGCTGGAATTTTCTTTCGTGTGTTTTGTGTATTTCGTGGTTAATTCCCCAGCATGAAACGCATCGCCGTCTATTGCGGCTCCAACAAAGGCGTCCGCCCGGAATACGCGGCGGCGGCGCAGGCCCTCGGCACGTTGCTCGCGCGCGAGAAAATTGAACTCGTCTATGGCGGCGGCATGGTTGGCCTCATGGGCATCGTGGCGGACGCGGTGTTGCAAAACGGCGGCCACGTCATCGGCGTGATCCCGGAAAAGCTCGTCATCAAGGAGGTCGTCCACGAAAAATTGCCCGACCTGCGCGTGGTGAAATCCATGCACGAACGCAAGGCTCTGATGGCGGAATTGTCCGACGGCTTCATCGCGCTGCCGGGCGGCTACGGGACGTTCGAGGAATTTTTCGAGGTGCTCGCTTGGAGCCAGTTGGGCTGGCACGCGAAGCCGTTTGGCCTGCTTGACATCGGCGGATTTTACCGCAGTCTGCTTTCATTCCTTGACCATGTGCGCAACGAGGGCTTCATCCGCCCGCAGCATCGCGAGCTGGTGCTGGTGGCGGATAATGCTGCGGAAATGTTGCGGCACATGCAGCAATTCCGTCCGCCCGGCGAGGTGAAATGGGTGAAATAGTTTTTTCAGTGCGCCAAAAATTGAACTGAAAATAACAAGATACGGGATTCACACGCGGGCTGGCGGTGGTAATTTGCGACCACTTGACCGCCATGAAAATCGCCGTTCCACGCGAGACCTACCCGGGCGAAACCCGCGCGCCACTGACGCCGGATGCCGCCGCCAAACTTGTCAAACTCGGCGCGCAGGTCGAGGTCGAGGCCGGCCTCGGCACCGCCGCCGGTTTCCCTGACGAACTTTACACCAAGGCCGGCGCCACGCTCGCCGCCGACCGCAAAGCACTCGTCAGCTCCGGCGACATCGTGCTGCGCCTGCGCAAACCACCGGTGGAAGAAATTGCGTGGCTCAAGCAAGGTTGCATCCACGCGAGCCTGCTCGACCCGTTCAACGAAAAGGAGCTGGTCAACAAATTTGCCGAGCACGGCATCAACGCCATCAGCATGGAATTCATCCCGCGCACGACGCGTGCGCAAAAGATGGACGTGCTTTCCTCGCAGGCGAATCTCGGTGGTTACGAAGCGGTGATTCTGGCCGCGCGTTATTCTAACAAAATTTTCCCGATGATGACGACGGCGGCAGGAACGATTCTGCCGTCCAAAGTTTTCATCATCGGCGTCGGTGTTGCTGGACTACAAGCCATCGCCACCGCAAAACGTCTTGGCGCAAAAGTTACCGCCTACGACACACGGCCCGTGGTCGAGGAGCAGGTAAAGTCGCTCGGCGCGCAGTTCCTTAAAATTGATATCGGCGAAACCGGCCAGACCAAGGACGGTTACGCGAAGGCTTTGACCGAAGAGCAAATCCAGAAGCAGCGCGATGCGATGAAGAAAACCTGTGGAGATTCTGATGTGGTGATCTCCGCCGCGCAGGTGTTCGGTCGCAAGGCGCCCATTCTCGTGACGACTGAAATGCTCAATGCCATGAAGCCCGGCAGCGTGGTAGTTGATTTGGCTGTGGAAACCGGCGGCAACGTCGAAGGCGTGAAATACAACGAAGTGATTGACCGCCACGGCGTGAAGATTGTCGGCATTGCGAATCTGCCCGGACGCGTGCCGCTGCACGCCAGTCAGGTTTACGCCGCGAACCTCGTCGCGCTCGTCGAAGAATTCTGGGACAAGAAGGAAAAAGTTTTCACGCTCAAACTGGATGACGAAATCATCAAAGGCTGCCTCGTGACGCACGGCGGCAAGATCGTGAACGAAAAACTCATCGCCAAATAATTTATGGATACCAACATCCTGTTCATCTTCATCCTCTCGATTTTCGTGGGCATCGAAGTCATCTCCAAGGTGCCGTCCATGCTGCACACGCCACTGATGTCCGGCACGAACGCCATTCACGGCATCATTCTGTTCGGCGGCATTCTCGTGCTCGCCGATGCCACCACCACGCTGGCGCAGGCGCTGGGATTTGTCGCGGTTGTCTTCGGTTCAGCCAACGTTTTTGGCGGCTTCATGGTCACGGACCGGATGCTGCAAATGTTCAAGAAGAAGAAATGATATGAGCTCCACCACTTCCTTAATTTTAATCGGCGTTGCGGTCCTGTTCATTCTCGGCATCAAGTTTCTGAGTTCGCCCAAGACCGCGCGGCAGGGCAACCTCGTCGCTGCCGCCGGCATGCTCGTCGGCCTGATTATCCTGTGCAACCGCGATGGCAGCAACGTCTGGTCGCACGGCTGGAGTTTCAATTACACCCTGATCGTCATCGCCACGATTATCGGCCTCATCATCGGCGCGATTGGCGCCTACTCGGTCAAGATGACGGCCATGCCGCAGATGGTCGCGCTGTTCAACGGTCTCGGCGGCGGCGCGGCCGCGCTGGTCGCGAGTTTGGAATTCATCAAGAATGCGCATCCCGTGGAAATCGCCGGCATCGCGCTCCCGGTCACTCACGAAACTTCGGCGGCCTTCACCATCCCGATGTTATTCGCCACACTGATTGGCTCGCTGTCCTTCTCCGGCAGCATCATTGCGTATCTGAAGCTGGAAGGAAAATTTGAGAAACCGATGACGTTCCCCGGCCAGAACATTTTGAACGGTCTCATCGGGCTCGTCATTATTGGCCTGGCTGGGTGGCTCACGTTCAACGCCACGGGCGGCAATGCCATCACCGCCTTCATCGTCATGGCCGGGCTGGCGCTGTTCTTCGGCGTGGCGATGGTCATGCCGATTGGTGGCGCGGACATGCCGGTGGTCATCTCGCTGCTCAACTCGTTCACCGGCCTCG
The DNA here is from genome assembly GCA_903827955.1 of uncultured Verrucomicrobia subdivision 3 bacterium. Lineage (GTDB taxonomy): Bacteria > Verrucomicrobiota > Verrucomicrobiia > Limisphaerales > UBA11358 > UBA11358. Next base: position 4,078 of record CAIKKJ010000145.1, on the reverse strand, counting down.
CGGTGGCGGCGGACGGTTTTGCCATCAACAACACCGCGATGATCGTCGCGGGCACGCTGGTCGGTTCCTCCGGCACGCTGCTCACGCTGCTCATGTGCAAGGCGATGAACCGCCCGGTCTCCAATGTTTTGTTTGGTGCGTTTGGTTCCAGCGGCAGCGCGCAAGCGGGCGCGGCTGGTGTGGTCGGCACTGTGAAACCGATTCAAGCCGACGAAGTGGCGCTGCTCTTGGCCTACGCGCAACGCGTGGTGGTGGTGCCCGGTTACGGCATGGCCGTGGCGCAGGCGCAACATTCGGTCCGCGAACTGACCGAGGAACTCGGCAAGCGCGGAGTGGAAGTGCAATTTGCGATTCATCCGGTCGCCGGCCGCATGCCCGGTCACATGAATGTGCTGCTCGCCGAGGCAAATGTGCCTTACGACCAGCTCATCGAAATGGAGCAGATCAATCCCTCGATGGATCGCGTGGATGTGTGTCTCGTCATCGGCGCGAACGACGTGGTGAATCCCGCTGCGCGCGAAGATAAATCCAGTCCGATCTACGGCATGCCGATCATCGACGCCGACCATTGCAAGACGTGCATCGTGATGAAGCGTTCGATGGCCGCCGGTTTCGCCGGCATCGAAAACCATCTCTTCTACAAAGACAACACCCGCATGTTGTTTGGTGACGCGAAGGCTTCCCTCAACGGCCTTGTCGCGGCGGTGAAGGCGAGCTGAAATCAACCACGGATGGACACAGATCACACGGATAAAACCGTTGCTGCTTCAAAATCCTTGTTTATCCGTGCCCATCCGTGGTTGAGTTCAATTTAACTGCGCGCGGTAGAACAGTGTTGCGCTTCCCGTATTTGTATCTAGCCACGAATTCGTTGGTGGAGTTGCCGAAAGATTTGTTTGCAGCGTGGAAAAATTCGGAAGCGTCGTCGTCCGCAAAACGGAATAGACCTTGTTGCTCGTGCTGCTCCAGTAAATCCGCAAGTTCGCGCCTTCATGAGAAATCCCTGTCAGCTTGAAAACAGAACTCGCGTCGTTCGGCTCCGTGCCCGCGAGAAATTCTGCGTAGTTGTTTTGCCCGTCGCCATCGGGGTCATCGGTCTGGCCACGTTGAGCGGCGTTCGGAATCTTTGTGTTCGCCCAGATTTGGAAAAGTGAGCGCGTGGACTCGACCACGACCGGCAGATTCGTGCCCGTGAGCGCAAGTGAATTTACCGTGACGACATTCGTTGTCACCGTGAATGTCGCGCCTTCGTTGCTGTTTGTGAGCACCGACGGCACGACGACCGTGACGCGATAGGGGCTGGCGTTGGAGTCGAGGCCGGTGAGCGTGTAATTCAGGTTCGTTCCACTCCACACGACATGGCGGCGCGTGCCGTCGGCCCAATCGAATTGCGTGGCCCATTGACCATCGCCGCCGGCGGTGTTGCTGTTGGTGGTGTTGCCGAGTTGGAGCATCTTGGCGGATTGAAAGCCTTCGATTTTTTCCACGAGCAGCTTGAAGCTATGCCAGGATTTTTTCTTCAAGCTGGGGGCGTTGGTGGAGACGGGCGTGAGCAGGCCCTGGTTGGCGAAGTTGCCGACGGCGTCTGAAAACAGCGAGTGCCAGAACCACACGCTCGCGCCCTTGCCGAAGAGCAGGCACGAACGCCGCCAGACATCGGCGGCCTGCTGGTCATCCGAGGCATACGGCACGATGGTGTTGGGATTGCCGCTGTTGGTGCTGGCGCTGGAACATTCTGTGATCCAGATGGGAAGGTTGGTGAAGTTGAATTCCGCGAGGACGCTGCGGTAGCCGTCGAAGTTGGTCGCGAGCACCCACCACGATTTGTAGTCGTGGTAGTTCATCACGTCAAAGCCCGCCGCGCCGCCGTTGGTCAGCACCGTGCGAAGCCACGCGTAATTGTTTGAAAACGGCAGACCATAGGAGCCGAGGCAGCCGGGCAGCAGCACCTGCGCCTGCGGATCCACGGCGCGGATCCAGTTGCGGTTGGTGATGAGATACGCGGCAAACAGGTTTGGCGGCAGACTTTTCGGTGGGCTGTTCGTGCCGCTCACTTCGTTGGAAATTTCCCAGAGATGTGTGGCGTTGGTGTAGTGCGACACTACGGTGGTGACGTAGTTGGACGCTTCCCGCAACTCCGCCGCCGTGAAGCTAAAGCCGCTGGCGTTGGTCAGCCATGGCACTTGCAGACCGGGGCTGTTGCTCGCGTTCGGATCCTCATAAAGCGTGGCGATGGGCATCACGCCGTTCGTGTTAAAAAAAATCAGGTCCGTGTTAAGATAATCGTAGTTATTCGTCCTCGGATGGATGGTCAGCCAGTTGGCATCGCCCGGATTGGAATGGCGCGTCCCGCGCAATCCCAGTGGTGTGATGTTGGTGAAGACCGCCGCCGTGCTCGCGGCGTTGGTCGCGCCGATGAACGCAAAGTTCAGCCCGATGCGAAATGGTGGCGGGGATTGGGCGGATGAAAGATTGTCCGCAAGTCCGGCGGACAAAAGAATGACCACACGCCAAAACCGAATTGTTTTCATTTGCTACTTCTTGTCTTGCCCGAGTGTGATTACTGACTTGGACGACCCGGCTCGAAACTAGGTTACAGCCTCCTATCGGCGCAACTCGGCCTCGCTGAAAATTTCTTTGCGTCTTTGCGCCTTTGCGTGAGAATTAGCGCATGAGCGCAGTTGCCAATCTGAATCTTCCCGACGCCACCGGCCATTTTGGGCCGTTCGGCGGACGTTACGTGCCCGAGACGTTGATGCACCCGCTGCAGGAGCTGGAAGAAGAATATTTCCGCGCACAGCATGACCCGGAGTTTCAGAAGGAACTGTCCTACTACCTCACTGAATTTGTCGGTCGCCCCACGCCGCTGTATTTCGCCGAACGCCTCACCAAGGAACTCGGCGGCGCGAAAATTTATCTGAAGCGCGAAGACCTCAACCACACCGGCGCGCACAAGATCAACAACGCCATGGGTCAAATCCTGTTGGCCAAGCGCATGGGCAAGACCCGCATCATCGCCGAGACCGGCGCGGGGCAGCACGGCGTGGCCACCGCCACCGTCAGCGCGATGTTCGGGATGAAATGCATCATCTATATGGGCGCGGTGGATTGCGAACGCCAGATGCTCAACGTGTATCGCATGAAAATGCTCGGCGCGGAAGTCGTGCCCGTTCACGCGGGACAAAAAACGTTGAAGGAAGCCGTCAATGAAGCCATGCGCGATTGGGTGACGAACATACGCAGCACGCATTACATTCTCGGCACGGCTTACGGCGCGCATCCGTATCCCGTGATGGTCCGCAATTTCCAGCGCGTCATCGGCGACGAAGCCCGCGCGCAGATTCTCGAAAAGGAAGGCCGTTTGCCCGACCTGCTCTGCGCGTGCGTCGGCGGCGGCTCCAATGCCATCGGCCTGTTCTATCCGTTTCTCGAGGACGCGTCCGTGAAGCTGGTGGGCGTGGAGGCCGGCGGTCTCGGCATCCGGCCGGAGCAGCACGCGGCGCGGTTCCAGGGCGGCTCCCTCGGCGTGTTGCAGGGCACGCGCAGCTACATTTTGCAGGATGAATTCGGCCAGATCCAATCCACCCACAGCGTCAGCGCCGGACTGGACTACGCCGCCGTCGGCCCGGAACACGCCTGGCTCCGCGATGCCCGCCGCGCCGAATACAGCTATGCCACCGACGACAAGGCGCTCGAGGCGTTCATGAAACTCGCGCGGCTGGAGGGCATCATCCCCGCATTAGAAAGCGCCCACGCCGTGGCCGAGTGCCTGGTGCGCGCCCCCAAAATGCCCCAGGACGCCCTCATCATCGTCAACATCTCCGGACGCGGCGACAAGGATGTATCGCAGGTGGCTGACAAGATCGGATTGCAAATGCCGCAGTGAACCCGGCGGGAAATTCGGGAGCATCGGTGCGCTTTCCGGCGCCCCGCATCTCGGATCGACATCGCAAAACTCCCGTTAAAATTGAGAATGACGGGTTCGAGGGTCCGGAAAAATCTTGCATCTCTGCGCCGGTTATTTAGCATGGGCGTCTGCGTGGGTTGGTAGCTCAGTCGGTAGAGCAGTGCCCTTTTA